>NZ_JAAGPF010000626.1 GCF_017104645.1 Burkholderia sp. Ac-20379 | reverse complement strand
TGCGTGCTTCACTCGAACCATCGTCTCTTTCTTTTTTTACGCCTACGCCCACCCCCTAGCCCTCCCCTGCCCCCACCACTCTTTCCCTACCCCACGCTCTTCCGACCTAGCCGCAGCCACGCGCGAACCCGCAGCCGCAGCCACCCGCGAACCCGCCGAGACTGCACCGCCGCCGCGCGATTGCGCCGACGCGCCCGCGCGCGACGACGCGGTGGCCGTGATCGGCATGAGCGGCATCCTGCCCGGCGCGCCCGATCTCGACGCGTTCTGGGACAACCTGCTCGCCGGCCGCGACAGCATCGGCGAGATTCCCGCCGAGCGCTGGAATTGGCGCGACTACTGGGGCGACGCCGCCACCGAGCCGGGCCGCACCAAGGTGAAGTGGGGCGGCTTCATCGAAGGCGCGGGCGATTTCGATCCGGCGTTCTTCGGCATCTCGATTCCGGAAGCGCGGATGATGGATCCGCAGCAGCGCATCCTGCTGCTGCAGGCCTGGCGTGCGATCGAGGACGCGGGCTACGCGCCGGCCAGCCTGGCCGGCAGCCGGCTCGGCGTGTTCGTCGGCACGGCCGATACCGGCTACGGCCGCCTGGTCGCGCAATCGGGCGCGAAACTCGAAGGCTATTCGATGACCGGGCTCGCGCCGTCGCTCGGGCCGAACCGGATCAGTTTCTTCCTCGACGTGCACGGCCCGAGCCTGGCCGTGGAGACGGCCTGCTCGAGCTCGCTGGTGGCGATCCACCGCGCGCTCGAATCGATGCGGCGCGGCGATTGCGACACCGCGCTGGCCGGCGGCATCAACCTGCTGCTGCACGCCGATTCCTTCGTCGGTTTCAGCCGCGCCGGCATGCTGTCGCCGGACGGCCGCAGCAAGACCTTTTCCGCGCAGGCCAACGGCTACGCGCGCGGCGAAGGGGCCGGCCTGATCTTCCTGAAGCGGCTCGCCGACGCCGAGCGCGACGGCGATCGCATCCTCGCCGTGATCCGCGCCAGCGCCGAGAATCACGGCGGCCACGCCAGCTCGCTCACGGCGCCCAATCCGAAGGCGCAGGCGGCGCTGTTGCGGACCGTCTACGGCCGCGCCGGTTTCGATCCGCGCACCGTCGGCTACATCGAGGCGCACGGCACCGGCACCGCGCTCGGCGATCCGATCGAGGTCGAGGCGCTGACCAGCGCGTTCGCCGCGCTGTCGCGCGAGGCGCAAGCCGAATACGGCGAGCTGCCGGCGCTGCGCTGCGGCCTCGGCTCGGTGAAGTCGAACATCGGCCACCTCGAACTCGCGGCCGGCATCGCCGGCGTGCTGAAGGTGCTGCTGCAGTTCCGGCACGGCACGCTGGTCAAGAGCTTGCACTGCGACGAGCTGAACCCGTATCTGAAGCTCGACGGCAGCCGCTTCGAGGTGGTGCGCGAGACGCGCGCCTGGACGCGTCCGGCCGATGCGCAGGGCCGCGAGCTGCCGCGCCGCGCCGGCGTGAGCAGCTTCGGCTTCGGCGGCAGCAATGCCCACGTGGTGCTCGAGGAATACATCGCGGCGCCGGCCCGGCCGCACGCCGCGCCGCATTCCGGCCGGCCCGCGCTGATCGTGCTGTCGGCCGCCAGCGCCGAAACGCTCGTCAAGGCGGCCGCGCAACTGCGCGACTGGCTCGCGCAGCGCGATGCGCCCGCGCATCCGGCGCACGGCGCGTCGCTGGACGAGATCGCCTACACGCTGCAGGTCGGACGTTCGCCGATGGAGCACCGGCTCGCGTTCGCGGCGGCCTCGATCGACGAACTGGCGCGGCGGCTCGATGCGTTCTGCGCCGGCCGCGACGACGACGGCGTGCACGCCGCGCGCGTCAAGCCGCATCGCGATACGCTCGCGATCCTCGATGCCGACGACGAGGTGCGCCGTTCGCTCGCGTCGCTGGCCCTGCGCGGCAAGCACGACAGCCTGCTGAAGATGTGGGTGCGCGGCTTGCCGGTGGCCTGGCGCGAACTGCACGACGGCGCCGCGCCGCGCCGCATCGCGTTGCCGGGCTATCCGTTCAATCTGGCGCGGTATTGGGTGACGGCCGCGCCGTCCGGCGCGGTGCCGCACGGGCTTGCACCGGTGGCCGCCGAGGCGCCGCGCGCGCCGGC
>NZ_JAAGPF010000625.1 GCF_017104645.1 Burkholderia sp. Ac-20379 | reverse complement strand
GCCGGCGCGCCGGAAGCCGCCGAAGCTGACGGGGCCGATGCCGATGCAGCAGCCGTGCCGCCCGTGCCGGTGCTCGAACACGCGGCAAGCGCCGCAAGCAGCGCGGCGGCCGCGAACGGCGCAACGCGATGGGCGAAACGGTCGAACGGCACGCGCACGGTTGACGTGCAACGGCGCGGAGACGGGCGCGGGCGAAGCCGGTCGGTCATCGTGTACCTCGGGGAGCGCTGCGGTGGCGAAGGATGCGCCGCCGCGCGGGCCGGTCCGTCGTGGATCGGCCGCCGCCGGCGGGCCGGCTATTGTCGCCGCGTGTGCGCCCGGCTGTCATTCGTCGAATCCCTCGAATCGTGCGCGGGCGGCGCGCCTCACTCCACCGCGCGCCCCGATTGCCGCGCCGCGTCCAGGATGAAATCGATGAACGTCGCGGTGGCGCGTGTGTGGTGCCGGTTCGGCATGTAGAGCATCGCCATGCGCGTGCCGAAGATGCTGAGCCGGTACGCGTCGAGCGTGGTCACCACCGCGCCGCGCCGCAGGTCGTCCTGAATCACGTAGTCGGGCACGATGCCCACGCCGAGCCCGGCCAGCACGGCCTGCCGCAGGAACAGGAAGTTCTCGGAGATCAGCGTGGGCGCGAGCAGCACCTCGTGGCGCTCCGCACCCAGGTAGGCGGCGATCCGCAACTGCCGCCCGAGCACGGTGGCGGTGATCAGCGGCGCGCCGGCCAGCGCGTCGAGCGTGGCCGGCATGCCGTGCTCGGCCGCGAACCCGGGCGACGCGCAGGCCACGTAGCGCACCGCGCCCATGTCGCGCGCGACGAGGTTCTGCGGCGGCTCGGCCATCACGCGCACGGCGATGTCCACCTCGTCGCGCAGCAAGTCTTCCACGCGGTTCTCGAACACCACGTCGAGCACGATGCCCGGGTAGTGCCGCTTGAACGCGATCAGCCAGTCGGACATCACGATCTGCCCGTAGCCGCTCGGCACCGACAGCCGCACGCGCCCCTGCAGCGCCTGCCCGAGCGTGGCCACGGTCTCCTGCGCGGCCAGCAGCTCGTGCTGGATGCGCCGGCCGTGCTCGACGAGCCGCAGCGCCACCTCGGTCGGCTCGATGCGCCGCGTGGTGCGCCGCACCAATTGCAGGCCGACCGATTTCTCCAACTGATTGAGCCGGTAGCTGACGTTGGCGCGGCTCATCTTGAGCCGCCGCGCGGCGTTGCTCAGGTTGCCGGCGTCGAGGATCTCGACGAGCAGCGTCAGCGCGTTGATGTCCATGGCGGGGTCCGGTGCGGAGGGGATTGTCAAAAAAACTTTGACAGCTTGTAAAGGGAACTGGGAATTGTCAATCCGGCTCGATCAATCGAGAATCGCAGCACGACTGCCGGGCCGCGCGTGCGTACGCCGGCCCGCAGGCCATCCTTCAGGAGACGCGATGACCGATTCGAATCCCGCCACCGCTCAGGCTGCCCCCGCCGGCGTCGTCACGCGCGAGCGCCGCGACGCCGTGCTCGTCGTCACGCTCGATCACCCGCCCGTCAACGCGCTGTCCGCCGAGGTGCGGCGCGGCCTGCTCGACGCCATCGAGGCGGCCGCGGGCGACGACGCCGTGGCCGCCGTGCTGCTGGTGGGCGCGGGCCGTAACTTCATCGCCGGCGCGGACATCCGCGAATTCGGCAAGCCGCCGCAGCCGCCCGCGCTGCCCGACGTGTGCCGCCGCATCGAGGACAGCGCCAAGCCGGTGATCGCCGCGCTGCACGGCGCGACGCTCGGCGGCGGGCTTGAAGTGGCGCTCGCCGCGCATTACCGGATCGCGCTGCCGGGCGCGACGCTCGGCCTGCCCGAAGTGCTGCTGGGCCTGCTGCCCGGCGCGGGCGGCACGCAGCGCGCGCCGCGTCTGATCGGCGCGGCCGCGGCGCTCGACCTGATGCTGAGCGGCCGCCATGTCGATGCGGCCGCCGCGCACGCGCTCGGCCTCGTCGACCGGCTCGCGGCCAGCGACGACACGCTGGCCGAAGGGCTCGCCTATGCGCAGGCCCTGCTCGCGAGCCGCGCGCCGGTGCGCCGCACGCGCGACGCAGGTGGCCTCGCCGATCGCGCCGCCGCGCAGGCCGCGATCGACGCCGCGCGCGCCGAGCTC
>NZ_JAAGPF010000624.1 GCF_017104645.1 Burkholderia sp. Ac-20379 | reverse complement strand
CGAGCTGCGCACGGCACTGCGCGCGCAGCCGCCGCAGATGATGCCGGTAGCCGCCGCCGTCGAGAAACTGCCCCACCGCTTCCTGAATGATCAACGGCTGGCCGATGCTCATCGTGCGCTTCAGTTCGACGATCGCGCGATGAAACCGGCCGCCGCTGACCCAGCCGAGCCGCAGCCCCGGCGCGAGCGTCTTCGACAGCGAGCTGCACAGCAGCACGTTGCCGCTGCGGTCGTACGATTTGGCCGCGCGCTGCACGGCGTCGAAGTGCAGATCGCTGAACGTCGCATCCTCGATCAGCGGAATCCCGAGCGCGTCGAGCCGCGCCACCAGGGCCGCACGCGCGGCGTCGGTCATGCTCGCGCCGGTCGGGTTGCTGACCGCCGTCGACAGCAGGCACGCGCCGATCCGCTGCGCGCCGGCCAATTGCGCGATCTCGTCGAGCGCAGCGGCGTCGCGGCCCGTGAAGCGCACCGGCACCGCGCGCAGGCCCAAGCGAGCGAGCGTGGAGAGGAATCCGTAATAAGCCGGCGATTCGACGATCACCGCGTCGCCCGGCCGGGTCACCGTCTGCAGGCACAGCCCGAAAGCCTCCACGCAGCCGTTGGTGATCAGCACCTCGTCCGCGCCGATGTGGCAGTTCCAGTTCGCCGCGTGCGAGGCCAGGCTCGCGCGCAACCGTTCGGCGCCCGGCGAGAACGAGACGGTCGCGAGCAGGCCGCTGTGGCGGCGCGCCGTGGACGCGACGCTGCGCGCCAGCGCCTCCACCGGAAACAGCGCGTCGCCGCACAGCGCGGTGCCGAACGACACCACACCGGGCAGGCTTTCCATTTCGTTGAGCGCGTCGTGGTCGAGCGGGCCGCGGTCGAATTGCGGTTCGGCGGGCGGCATCGGCGGTGCGGAGGTGGACGCGAAGGCGGCGGCGGTGGCAGCGGCCGAATCCGGCCGGCCCGCCCCAGAAGCCGGCTCGCGCGCCGGCACTGCGGCCTGCACGAAATAGCCGCGCTTCGGCCGGCTCTCGATCAGGCGGCGATCCTCGAGCGTGCGATAGGCGGCCAGCACCGTGGTGACGCTGACGGCCCGGTTGCGCGCGAGATCGCGCACCGATGGCAGGCGCTGGCCGGCCGTCCAGAGGCCCTGGCCGATCTCGTCCGACAGATGATCGGCGAGCGTCAGGTGCAATGCGTTCGGCTTTTGTCGCATGGGGAGGCGCAAGCGGGAGCGAGGGCGGCAGGCGCGGCGGGCGCGCCTGCCGGCGGCGGCTTGCCCGCTGGCGCGGGCGGCGTCAAGGATGCGGGGTTTTCGACGCGATCGCAAGACGCGTGGCAACGTCGTCGCGCCGCGTGCCTCGCGTGCGGTTATCGCATCGAGCGGCCGGTGTGCGGCGGATTTCGCTACTTTCGCCACCGCTTCTGCTGCTTCTGCTGCTTCTGCTGCTTCAACCGCTTCAACCGCTTCAAGCTTCCGCCACTTCCGCCGCCCCAGCCGCCTCAACCGTGCGCCGGCCCAAACGCCATATACAGCCCGAGCGCCACCAGCCCCGCGAAGAACACGCGCCGAAACGTCCGCTCGCCGACCACGTTGCGCAGCGCCTGCCCGCCCGCCATGCCGAGCAGCGCGGGCGCCAGCGCGAGCGCCGACATCCCGACGTCCACCGCCTGCAGGCTCGACGTCGCGGCCAGTTGCGCCGCGAGCACGATCGTCGAGGCCGTGAACGACAGGCCGAGCGCCTGCACGAGCGCGTCCTTGCCGAGTTGCAGCGATTGCAGATACGGCACGGCCGGCATCACGAACACGCCGGTGGCGGCCGTCACCGCACCGGTCAGATAGCCGACCAGCGGCGACAGCCA
>NZ_JAAGPF010000623.1 GCF_017104645.1 Burkholderia sp. Ac-20379 | reverse complement strand
ATCGCGGTGGCGGCGGCGGTGTGGCGGCTCGGCGCGCGTGCGCCGGGTCAGGTTGCCGAGGCGGGGCAGGCCGCCGCCCCGGCGTTGCGCGAGCGCGCCTAGCCTAGCTGCTGATCTGCAGGCAGCCGTCGATCACGGCGATTCGTGCGCCGCCGTTCGACAGCGCCGCGCTCGCGTGCCGGAACGGATGTTCGGGCGCGTCGGTCGGCCGCCAGGCGTAGCGCCGCAGCAGTTCGAGGTAGCCGCCGCGAATCACGAAGCCGCCGCATTTCTCGGCATAGGCCGCCTGCCGCATCCGGTAGGCGCGCGGCAGGTCGAACCACGGCAGGCCGGGCAGGTCGTGATGGACGAGGTGATAGTTGTTGTTGAGGAACAGCAGGCGCATCGCGAAGCCGGCCTCGTTGACGACGATGCGCGCCTTCGGATGCACGGCGGCGCGATGCTCGTAGAGCGAACGCACCATCGCCAGCGACAGCGCCGGCCAGCTCACGGCCAGCAGATAGGCCCACCACGCGATGCCGGTCGCCAGTTGCACGGCGGCCAGCAGCGCCGCCACCGCCGCGCCGTGCGCGAGCCACATGCGCAGCGTGGCGCGGTCGCCGCCGCGGATCCTGCGGAGCGCGTCGACTGCCATCGCCGCCACGCTCATCGGCGGGCCCACCAGAAGCCGGCCGAGAAACGTCTTGCGCAGCACCCACAGCGCCTTCAGCCAGCGCGGCAGCGCCGCCCACTGGCCGCGCGGCACGTAGTTGCCTTCCGGGTCCACGCCGGGCATCGTCAGGTCCTCGTCGCGGTGATGGGCCAGATGCGTGTCGCGATAGAGCGGATACGGATACCAGATCGCCAGCGGCGGGCTGGCGAGCAGCCGGTTCAGCCAGTCGATGCGGGTGGGGTGGCCGTGCATCAATTCATGTTGCAGCGACATCTGCCAGGTGGCGATCCCCACCAGCAGCGGCGCGGCCGCCGCGAACGGCAGCGTGCCGGCGCGCACCCACGCCAGCACCGCGAGCCAGCCGCCATAGATCGCCGCGATCAGCAGCCAGGTCGGCCATTCGGTGCGCGCGGTCAGGCGCGTTCCGAGCGCGCGGATCGCGTTGGCGTGGTCTACGTCGAAATATTCGGCCATGGTGCGGATGCCGGCGTGGCGATGCGGTTCATGCAAAAACTCTAACGAAGCAGACGCCGCGCGCCAATCAATCGATTCGCATTTGCTTATCAGGCCGGGCGGCTTGCCGCGTCGTTCGGGGCTCCTTATAGTCGGTGCGGCGGGCGCGGGCCGCCCGCGCTGCCGCCGCGAACCGAAAAAGGAGCCGCATCGCATGAGCCGCCGCGTCGCCGGGTTGCCGATGTACAACGTCACGCCACATCTGGGCGCGCTCTGGCGCGCGCTGCTCGCCGATGCGCTCGACGCGTTCGCGCAGGCCGGCGGCACGCGCGAGGTGACGCTGCTCGCCGAGCCGTTCGGCGCGCTGATGCCGTTGTGGCGGCGCGACGATCTGCTGCTGTCGCAAACCTGCGGCTACCCGTTCCGCATGCTCGGCCTGAACGCCGTGACGCAACCGATCGCCACGCCCGTGTTCGACGTCGAGGGCTGCAGCGGCGCCGATTATTCGAGCGTGCTGATCGTGTCGGCCGCCGCGCACGCGGCCGGCGCGACGACGCTGGCCCACTGCCGCGGCCTGCGCGCGGCCTACAACGGCGACGATTCGCACAGCGGCATGAATGCGCTGCGGCACGCCGTGGCGCCGTTCGCGCGCGACGGCCGCTTCTTCGCGTCGGCCACGGCGTTCGGCGCGCATCGCCTCGCGCTGGCCGCCGTGGCCGACGGCCGCGCCGACTGCGCGGCGATCGATTGCGTGACGTTCGCCTATCTGCGCGACGCGCAGCCCGAGCAGGTCGCGGCCGTGCGCACGATCGGCGCGACGGCGAGCGCGCCGGGTTTGCCGCTGATCGCGTCGAACACGCTGGGCCCGCGCGAAGCCGAATGGCTGCGCGACA
>NZ_JAAGPF010000622.1 GCF_017104645.1 Burkholderia sp. Ac-20379 | reverse complement strand
CCTCCGCCGCCAAGCCGGCCTCGAGCGCGTCGTCCGCCGCCAGCGCCCCCAGCACGGCCTCGTCAGCCGCGCCGGCTTCGAGCGCGGCGCCGGTTTCCGCCGCGGACGCCCCCGAAGTCCCGGCCGTGCTGCCGCCGCCCGTGTTCCATCCCGCCCCGGCCAATGCCGACGAAGCCGTCGCGATCACTCAACGCGCCGTCGCCATGCGCAATGCCTATGCGAGCGAGGTCACGCGCCGGCTCGACGTGCCCGCCGATGTTCAGCATGCCTATGCACTGCGCCTGCAGCAGGCGCTGGCCGCGAAGGGCCACGCCGATCTGGCCGGCGAATACGTGGTGCTGGTGGATCGCGCGCGCAACGTGCAGGCGCTGTTCGTCTATTTCCGCACAACGCCGGCCAACCAGTGGGAATGGATCGGCGCGTCGCCGGTGGGCACCGGCCTGCCGGGCCAGTACGACCACTTCGTATCGCCGACCGGCGTATTCGAGCATTCGCCCGTCAACATGGATTTCCGCGCGGAAGGCACCGAGAACGAGAACGGCATTCGCGGCTACGGCGCGCGCGGGCGCCGCATCTTCGATTTCGGCTGGGTGAACGGCCAGCGCGGCTGGGGCAAGGGCGGCACCTCGCCGATGCGCTTCCAGATGCATTCGACCGATCCCGACAAGCTCGAACCGCTGCTCGGCATCCGCCATTCGAAGGGCTGCGTGCGGATTCCCGGCTCGCTCAATGCGTTCCTCGACCGGCACGGCATCCTCGACGCCGACTATGAAACGCGCGCCGCCGAAGGCGACGTGCCGCGCGTGCTGCACGACGGCGACGCGCCGCGCGAGGCCACGCCCGATGCGGGCCGCTATCTCGTGGTGGACACCGCCGCGGCGAAGCGCCCGGCATGGTCGCCGCTGCCGGGCCGCGCCGCCTGGCGCAAGGTGCCGAAGGGCGGTGACACGGCCGACTGATCAGGCCACGATCGTCGCTTCCCAATCCTGCACATAGCCGGGCGCGGCGTCGGGCATCGCGCCCGGCCCCGCATCCGGCACCGGCGCGACGCGCGCCACGCCGAACGGCAGCACGCCGGCCCACAAGGGCAGCGCCAAATCCGCCTCGTCGTCGTTCGGGCCGCCGGTGCGCACCTTCGTCACGGCTTCGCCGAACCCGATCCGCAACACCGTGGTGGCCGCCAGCTCCTTCGCGCTGCCGGGCCGCGCCTCGCGGCTGCGCCCCGGCGCGAGCTGCTCGAGGAACACGTCGAGCGCATGCGCCTTGTCGGCGTCGGGCACCACCTCGAAGCTGCCGTAGATCATCGCCGATCGATAGTTCATCGAATGATTGAACGCCGAGCGCGCGAGCACCAGGCCGTCGAGATGCGTGATCGTCACGCAGGCCTGCGCGCCGGCCGCGGCCAGCTTCAGCATGCGGCTGCCGTTCGATCCGTGGATATACAGGTGCGCGCCGTCGCGCCAGCAGGCAGTGGGAATGCAGTGCACGCCGTTGGCGTCGGCGAACGCGACGTGGCAGACGTGCGCCGCATCGACGATCGCTTCGAGCGTCGTGCGTTCGTAGCTGGCGCGCTGCGCCACGCGGCGGATGCGGGTGCGATCGGAAGGCGCGGCGGCGGGCGCGACGGCAGCGGTCATGGCGGAACTCCGTAAGACGATGGGGAAGATTCCGGACGATACGGAAATCATGGCACCATGCGTAGATCCAGCTCCCCCCTCTTTTTTGGAACCACGATGGATTTCCGCGTTCTGCTGTCGACGGCCACCGCCCCTGCCGCGCTCCACGGCGACAGCCGCCCGACGCGCCAGCACCGCCTCTATGCGAGCCTGCGCGAGGCGATCCTGCAACGCCGCATCGACGCCGACACCGCGCTGCCCTCCTCGCGCACGCTGGCCGAAGCGCTCGGCATCGCACGCAACACCGTGCTGCACGCCTACGAGCGGCTCGGCGCGGAAGGCTTCGTGATCGCAGACCGGCAAGGCACGCGCGTGGCGCGCACCGGGCTGCCGCCCGCACGCGCCGACCAGGCCGCGCCGCTGGCCCTGCCGCCGCTGTCCC
>NZ_JAAGPF010000621.1 GCF_017104645.1 Burkholderia sp. Ac-20379 | reverse complement strand
GGTCGGCCGCGCGCAGGCCGCGGCGGCCGTGCGCGCGGCGCTCGAACGCGGGCGCGTGCTGACGCTGACCGGCGCGGGCGGCATCGGCAAGACCACGCTGTCGGTGGCGGTCGCGCATCAGATCGAGACCGAGACGCCGGGCAGCGTGCGGCTGATCGAGCTGGCGTCGATGCAGAGCGCCGAGGAGATCGATCAGGCGCTCGCGGGCGCGCTCGGCGCCGATGCCGGCACGCCGGATTTGCTGCTGCTGGACAACGCCGAACATCTGGTGATCGAGGTCGCGCGCGCGGTGGACAAGCTGCTGGCCGCGATGCCGCCGCTGCGCATCCTGGTGACGAGCCGCGAGCCGCTGCGGATCGGCGCGGAAGCGGTGCTGCCGGTCGAGCCGCTCGACGTGCCCGGCCCCGACGCCGGCGAGGCCGACATCCTCGCGCAGTCGGCCGTGCAACTGTTCATGACGCGCGTGCAGGCGCTGCGCGGCAGCCCGTGCGCGCCGGACGAACTACGCGCGATCGGCGAAATCTGCCGCCGTCTCGACGGCATTCCGCTCGCGATCGAGCTGGCCGCCGCGCGGGTGGTCACGTTCGGCGTGGACGGCGTGCTGGCGCGCCTGTCGGACCGGCTCGCGCTGCTGTCGAGCGGCTTCCGCACCGCGCTGCCGCGCCACCAGACGCTGCGCGCCGCGTTCGACTGGAGCTTCGCGCTGCTCGACGACGAGAGCCGCATGCTGTTCCGCCGGCTCGCGCCGTTCGGCGGCGCGTTCTCGCTGGAGGCGATGTGCGCGGTGGCCTGCGATGCGGCGCTGACGGTGCGCGCCGTGATCGACGGGATCGGCGAGCTGGCCGCGAAATCGCTGGTCAGCGTGGAGTTCGACGGCCCGGTGGCGCGCTACCGGCTGTCGGAATCGACGCGCGCCTACGCCCGCGAGCAGCTCGACGCGGGCGGCGAGGCGCAGGACGTCGCCACGCGCCATGCGCGCTATGTCGCGTCGCGCCTGCGCGGCGATGGCGACGGCCCGGACGGCGAGGCGGAACTCGCCGATGCGCGCGGCGCGGCCGACTGGGCGTTCTCGCCCGACGGCGACGCGCTGATCGGCGTCGAGCTGTCGGCCACGCTGGTCAAGACGCTGCTGGAAAGCGGCCAGATCGAGGAAGGCGGCCGCCGCGCCGATCAGGCGCTGACGGCGCTGGCCGCGCTGCCGCCCGGCGCGGCCTCGGCCGGCGACGCAGTGCGCCTGAAGCTCGCGCTGGCTGCCGCGCTGCCGAACCTGACCGGCCCGATCCCGCGCGCCGAGGCGCTCTGGTTCGAGGTGCTGGCGCACGCCGAGCGCACCGGCGACGACGACCTGCTGGCGCGCGCGTTCTGGGGCCTGTGGAACGTGATGCTGTCGGCCGGCAAGGTGCACGAGGCGCTTCATTACTCGAAGCGCTTCGAACGCTTCGGGCTCGAAACGAACTGCGGCTGGCGGCATGCGCTGGCGACGCTGCTGACCGGCGTGGCCGAGCATTGCCGCGGCGATCACACGCCGGCGCGCGACAAGCTCGAACAGGGCCTGCGTCATCTCGAAAGCCACCCGGACGACGCGCTGGCGATCCGCCGCTTCGCCGTCGATCCGCGCGCGATCGCCTATTCGGGCCTCGCGCGCATCCACTGGCTCCAGGGACAGACCGACGAGGCCGCGAGCCTCGCCAGCCAGGCGCTCAATCTGGTGCCCGCCGAAACCATGGAGCCGTGGTTCACGCACGTGCTCGGCGTGGTGGCGGTGCCGCTCGCGCTGATCTCGGGGGATTGGGCGCGGGCCCGCCACTATCTGTCGATCATGCAGTCGCAAACCACGCTGCACCGGCTGACGATCTGGCAGGAATTCGGCGATTGCCTCGCCTGCATCCTGGCGATCCGCGATGGCCGCCTCGGCGAGGCGCTGCCCGCGCTCGAGCGCGCGCTCGATTCGCTGACGGTGCGCGGCTTCCGCCGGCTGACCACGCCGCTGATCGTGGAATGCGCGCTGGCGCTGGTGGCGGCCGGCCGCGTCGACGACGCGTTCGCGCGCCTGATCGACGCCCAGCAATCGTGCGAGAAGAACGGCGCGCTCTATTTCATGCCCGAGCTGCTGCGCGCGCTCGGCGTGGTGGCGCAGGTCCAGGCCGCCGCGCAGCCGGCGGCCGGCGAGGAGCGCGCGCG
>NZ_JAAGPF010000620.1 GCF_017104645.1 Burkholderia sp. Ac-20379 | reverse complement strand
GAGCCGGCCGCCGCCATCGCGCCCGACATCGGCGGCTGGGCCGTCGCGCTCGATCCGGCCGCCGGCGCCGAGGCCGTGGAGGCCGACGGCGCGCGCCAATGCGCGGCGCTGATCTACACCACCGGCACCACCGGCACGCCCAAGGGCGTGATGCTGTCGCACCGCAACCTGCTGTTCGTGGCGGCCGTGTCGAGCACGCTGCGGCGCGTCGGCCCGCACGACGTCGTCTACACGGTGCTGCCGGTTTCGCATGTCTACGGGCTGGCCTCGGTATGCCTCGGCAGCCTGCATGCCGGCGCAACGCTGCGCCTCGCGCCGCGCTTCGCGCCCGAAGCGGTGCGCCGCGCGCTGGCCGGCGAGCAGGTCACGATCTTCCAGGGCGTGCCCGTCATGCATGCCAAGCTGCTCGAACATCTGCACACGCACGGCCACCCGTGGCACGCGCCGCACCTGCGCTTCGTCTATTCGGGCGGCTCGCCGCTCGACGCCGATCTCAAGGCGCGCGTCGAACGCATCTACGGGCTGCCGCTGCACAACGGCTACGGCATGACCGAGAGCAGCCCCACCGTCGCGCAAACGCCGCTCGATGCGCCGCGCAGCGATTGCTCGGTCGGCACGCCGATTCCCGGCATCGAGGTGCGGCTCGTCGACGCCGCCGGGCAGACGGTGCCGGCCGGCGAAGTCGGCGAGATGATCGTGCGCGGCCCGAACGTGATGCTCGGCTATTACCGCAACCCGGAAGCCACGCGTGCGGCCGTATCGGCCGACGGCTGGCTGCGCACCGGCGATCTCGCGCGCGCCGCGGCCGACGGCTCGCTGAGCATCGCCGGGCGCAGCAAGGAGCTGATCATCCGCTCGGGCTTCAACGTCTATCCGGCGGAGGTCGAGCACGTGCTGAACGCGCATCCGGCCGTCGTGCAGTCGGCCGTGATCGGGCGGCCCGTGGCGGGCAACGAGGAAGTGATCGCGTTCGTCGAACTGATGCCGGGCGCGGCGCTGGCCGACGGCGAACTCGACGCCTGGTGCGAGGCGCGGCTCGCGCCGTACAAGCGGCCCGCGCGCATCGTGCCGGTCGATGCGCTGCCGGCCGCGTCCACCGGCAAGGTGCTCAAGCACCGGCTGCGCGACCATCGCGGTTATCTGGGCAGTTGAACCCGGCGGGCGGCTGAACCGCAACCGCCGCGCACTCACCCGCGCGGGTGATTCTCTGCGTGCAGCGTGCGCAGGCGCTCGCGCGCGACGTGCGTGTAGATCTGCGTGGTCGAGATGTCGCTGTGCCCGAGCAGCAGTTGCACGACGCGCAGGTCCGCGCCGTGATTAAGCAGATGCGTCGCGAACGCGTGGCGCAGCGTGTGCGGCGAGAGGTGCGCGCGCACGTCGGCGCTGGCCGCGTGGCGCTTGATGATGTTCCAGAATTGCTGGCGCGTCATGCCGTCGCCGCGCGCGGTCACGAACAGCGCATCGGCCACCCGCGCGCCGAGCAGCGCCGGCCGCGATTCGCGCAGGTAGCGCTCGATCCAGCCGTGCGCCACCTCGCCGAACGGCACGAGCCGCTCCTTCGAGCCCTTGCCCATCACACGCACCACGCCTTCGTTGAGGCCCACCTCGACCGTCTTCAGCATGACGAGTTCGCTGACGCGCAAGCCGCTCGCATACATCAGCTCGAGCATCGTGCGGTCGCGCAACCCAAGCGGCGTCGTCACGTCGGGCGCGCCGAGCAGCGCCTCGACCTGCGCCTCCGACAACGTCGACGGAAACCGCGCCGGCTGCTTCGCCGACAGAATCCGCAGCGTCGGATCGGCGCTCGCGCGGTGCTCGCGCAGGGCCCAGCCGTAGTAGCGCCGGAACACCGACAGCCGCCGGTTCGACGACGCCGCCTTGCCGTCGCTGCGCGCCGCGATATAGCCGGTCAGCATGTCCTCGGTCACCGCGTCGACGCTCGCGCCGTGCGTGGCCGACAGCCATTGCGCGAACAGGCTCAGGTCGCGGCGATAGGCGTCGAGCGTGTTCTGCGAGAA
>NZ_JAAGPF010000056.1 GCF_017104645.1 Burkholderia sp. Ac-20379 | reverse complement strand
GCCCCGCCGCCCACCGCGCGCCCGTCAGGCTTGCCACGACGCGGCGCGGCGCGCGTCCTTGCCGTAACGCTCGCGCGCCGCGCGCACCATCGCGCGATCGACCGTGCCCTGGCCGGCCAGCGCATGCAGCGCCGCCACCACGATCGAGGCGCGATCCACCTCGAAGAACGCGCGCAGCGCCTGGCGCGTGTCGCTGCGGCCGAAGCCGTCGGTGCCGAGCGTCACGTAGTGCGCCGGCACGAACGCACGAATCAATTCCGGCAACGCCCGCGCGTAATCGCTCGCTGCGATCACAGGGCCTTGCGTGCCCTTGAGCGCCGAGCCGACCGCCGTTTCCAGCGCGGATTCCTCTTCCGATTCTCCTTCGGCCCAGCCCAGCCGCTCCGCCCGTTCGGCCGCGATCGCCTCGCGATGCAGCTCGGTGTAGCTCGTCACGCTCCACACCTGCGCCTGCACGCCCCAATCGGTTTCGAGCATCGCCGCCGCGGCGAGCACCTCGGTCATGATCGCGCCCGAGCCGAGCAACTGCACGCGCGCCGAGCCGTGCCGCTCCGGCTGCAACGAATACAGCCCGCGCAGGATGCCGTCGCGCACCGCATCGCCGGCCGGCATCGAAGGCTGCGCGTAATTTTCGTTGGTGACCGTCAGGTAATAGAACACGTCGCGCTGCTGCTCGCCCATCTCGCGCATGCCGTGCTCGATCAGCACCGCGGCCTCGTAGGCGAACGCCGGATCCCAGGCGCGGCAGTTCGGAATCGCGGAGGCGGCCAGGTGGCTCGTGCCGTCCTGATGCTGCAGGCCTTCGCCGCCGAGCGTGGTCTTGCCCGAGGTCGCGCCGATCAGGAAGCCGCGGGCGCGCTGGTCGGCGGCGGCCCAGATCAGGTCGCCGACGCGCTGGAAGCCGAACATCGAGTAGTAGATGTAGAACGGCAGCATCGGCAGGTCGTGCACGCTGTAGGCCGTGGCGGCCGCGATCCACGACGAGATCGCGCCCGCTTCCGAGATGCCTTCCTCGAGGATCTGCCCGTTGGTGGATTCGCGGTAGTAGAGCATCGAGCCGAGATCCTCGGGCTGATAGCGCTGGCCCTGCGGCGAATAGATGCCGACCTGCCGGAACAGGTTCGCCATGCCGAACGTGCGCGCCTCGTCGGCCACCACCGGCACGATCCGCTCGCCGATCGACGGCGCCTTCAGCAGGCCGCCAAGCATGCGCACCACGGCCGTGGTGGTCGACATGGCCTTGCCGCCGGCGTTGAGCGCGAACTGCCCCCAGGCCGACAGCGGCGGCACGGCCAGCGGCGTGCCGGCCTCGCGCCGGCGGCGCGGCAGGTAGCCGCCGAGCGCCTCGCGGCGCGCGTGCAGATAGCGCATCTCGGGGCTGTCGGCGGCGGGGCGGTAGAACTTCACGTCGGCCACGTCGGCGTCCGACAGCGGCAGCGCGAAGCGGTCGCGGAACGCCTTCAGATCGTCGAGATCGAGCTTTTTCTGCTGATGGGTGGTCATGCGGCCCTGGCCGATCGCGCCCATGCCGAAGCCCTTCATCGTCTTGGCGAGGATCACCGTGGGCTGGCCGCGATGCGCGCGCGCCTTCGCGTAGGCCGCGTGCAGCTTGCGCACGTCGTGGCCGCCGCGGCGCAGGCGGTCGATGTCGTCGTTGCTCAGGTGCGCGGCCAGCGCGGCGAGCTGCGGGTTCTGCTGGAAGAAGTGCTCGCGGTTGTAGGCGCCATCGTTGGCCGAGAACGTCTGGAACTGGCCGTCCACCGTGTTGGCGAATGCGCGCAGCAGCGCGCCGTCGCGGTCGCGCGCGAACAGCGGATCCCAGTCCGATCCCCACAGCACCTTGATGACGTTCCAGCCCGCGCCGGCGAACAGCGTTTCGAGCTCGTCGATCACGCGGCCGTTGCCGCGCACCGGGCCGTCGAGCCGTTGCAGGTTGCAATTGATCACGAACACGAGGTTGTCGAGCTGCTCGCGCGCGGCCAGCGACAGCGCGCCGATCGATTCCGGCTCGTCCATCTCGCCGTCGCCGAAGAAGCCCCACACGGTGCGGCCTTCGGTGCCGAGCAACTGGCGATGCTGGAGATAGCGCATGAAGCGCGCCTGATAGATCGCGTTGATCGGCCCGATCCCCATCGAGCCGGTGGGGAATTGCCAGAAATCGGGCATCAGCCACGGATGCGGGTACGAGCACAGGCCGGGGCCGGCGATTTCGCGGCGGTAATGGTCGAGTTGCGCCTCGCTGAGAAATCCTTCCAGATAGGCGCGTGCGTATACGCCCGGCGCCGAGTGCGGCTGGAAATAGACGAGATCGGCGTCGCGCTCGGGGCCGGCCGCGTGGAAGAAGTGATTGAAGCCGACTTCGAACAGATCCGCCGCCGATGCATAGCTGGCGATATGGCCGCCCAGTTCGCCGTACGCGCGGTTCGCGCGCACCACCATCGCCAGCGCGTTCCAGCGCAGCGCGGCGGCCAGCTTCGCCTCGATGTCGAGGTCGCCCGGGTACGGCGGCTGGGCTTCGACGGGGATTGTGTTCGCGTACGGCGTGGCGCGCACGCGGCCGGTGGCCAGTCCTTGCGCCGAGGCCTGCGCGGCGAGCCGGTCGAGCAGGTAGTGCGCGCGTTCGGGGCCGGCATGTTCGATCACGCCGTCGAGCGCGGCGAGCCATTCGCCGGTTTCGGCCGGATCGTCGTCGATCGGGTTGGCGGGGAGGGCGAGAATCGACGGCACGCCGTTCGACAGGTCGGTCATGATCGTGCTCCGGCAAGGGGAGGCTGCATGTGGGGCCGCGGCGCGGTGAACGCGGCGATCCGACAAGCGTACTGAGCCGATCGCGGAATGTGTGTCTGTATTGGCTTGCGTTTTGGCGTGTATGCAGTATAAATATTCCGAAATTTAGCCAATTTACGGAATTGTTACATTCATGCCCAACGATTCGATCCGGCTCGATCGCACCGACATCGCGATCCTGAACCAGCTTCAGCAGAACGCGCGCATCACCAATGCCGAACTGGCGCGCGCGGTGAACCTGTCGCCCACGCCGTGCTTCAACCGCGTCAAGGCGCTCGAGAAGCTCGGGCTGTTCAAGCAGCAGGTGACGCTGCTCGATCCCGAGCCGCTCGGGCTCAAGCTCAACGTGTTCATTCAGGTCAGCCTGGAGAAGCAGCAGGAGGATGCGCTGCGCCGCTTCGAGGCGGCGATCGATCAGCGGCCCGAAGTGATGGAGTGCTATCTGATGTCGGGCGATGCCGATTATCTGCTGCGCGTGGTGGTGCAGAGCATGCACGGGCTCGAGCGCTTCATCATCGACCGGCTGACGACGATTCCGGGCGTGTCGAACATCCGGTCGAGCTTTGCGCTGAAGCAGGTGCGGTATCGGACGGCGCTGCCGTTGCCGGCGGCGGGGTTGACGTTGAGCAGGGAGGAGGGCTGATCACGTGTGTCGGCCGGAGCGCCGCGCTCAGCGTGCGCGTGTCGCCAGCTCGTCGGTGAGGAAATCGACGAAGATGCGGATCCGCGCCGACATCTGGTGCCGCTGCGCGTAGACCGCGTAGATGTCGGCGTGCGGCGACGCATAGTCGGGTAGCACCTGCACGAGCCGGCCGTCGGCGAGATAGCGAGCGATGTCCCACTCGGCGCGCAGCAGGATGCCGTGCCCGTCGAGCGCCCATTTGACGGCGATCTCGCCGTCGTTGGTAGTCAGGTTGCCGGCGATGCGGATCGACTCCGATTGACGCGACGTGCCGCGCGCCGGGCTCAGGCGCCAGGTGCCGTAGGCTTCGTCGCCCTGACGGATCGAGATGCAGTTGTGCCGTGCCAAGTCGGCGACGCTGGTTGGTGCCCCGCAGCGCTGGATGTAGTCCGGCGCCGCACAGAACAGGCGCCGGTTCGACACCAGCTGTCTCGCGATCACGCGCGTGTCGGGCGGCTCGCCGAAGCGGATGCAGACGTCGAACGCATCGTCGGTCAGCGGCGGCGGCGCGACCGACAACTGCAGTTGCACATCGACGTCAGGATAGCGCGACACAAAACGCGAGATCGCGGGACCGACTACGTTGCGGCCGAAGCCGAGCGTCGCATTGACGCGCAGCAAGCCCTTTGGATTTTCCTTCGCGTTCCCGAGCAATTCGCCGAGGATATCGATCTGGTCGAGGATGCGTCGCGCGTGCTCGACATAGAGCTCGCCTTCCGGCGTCAGCATCATCCGGCGCGTGGTGCGATTGACGAGCGTCACCCCGGCGCGCTGCTCCATCTGCGTGAGCCGTTTGCTGACGGCGGCTGCGGTGAGCCCAAGCTCGCGGGCGGCGGCGCTCAGGCTGCCGGAGCCGGCCAGGATCGAGAAGAAGCCCAGGTCGGTGGGCTGGATCGTTTCATCGCGAGTCATTTGTGAATCAGAATTAAGGATGCTGTGAAAGCGAGGCCGGGAATGCGAGGGGGGAAAGACGCTACAGTCGCCGTATTCTTGCTACTCTGGACGGACCCGCGGATGCCTTTCCCGCAGAAACACACGACGTTTCGGATTACGTACCGGTTCTTCCAAGCCTCGCCCGGCGTGCATCATGCGCCGCGATCGCGGTCGATGTCCAGCGGAAGCTGGTACGTGCGGAACGCATGAAAACTGGTGTTCGATCGCGCCGTTGGCGCTCGTCCACGTTGCGCATCACGCTGGGCCTGACGCTGCTGTTTTTGGTATCGTGGATGTTCCTGCTCGGCGTCGTTGGCGTGGCCGCGACCTCAATCATCGAGTCCGATGCGGACACGATCCTGCGCTGGCAGCTGATCTATTTCGATGCCGTGCCTGATGCGGCGTTACCGGCCGCGATGGTCGGACGTGTCGAGCATGCGCAGGTACGCGCGAACGTATACGGCCTGTTCGATCGTACCGACCAGCCTCTGGCCGGCGAGCTGCGCGTGATGCCCGACGGCCTCGCCGACGATCGGCGTGGCCGCACACTGCACGGCACATTGCGCATCGGCGATACCTTGTTGAACGGCAGCGTGCGCGCGATGGCGGCGCGTCGGCCCGACGGCGATCGCCTCGTGATCGTGCGCGACATGTCGGATTCGTTGCAGGTCCGCGACAGCATCGGGCGTGTGCTGCTTGCTTGCGGCCTGCTGTGTCTTGTCGTCTGTCTAGCCACTGGCGGATTCATGGCATGGAGGCAGGGGCGTCGGATTGGCGCGATCCGTGAGGTCACCGAGCGCATCGCCGACGGCGAGATCAGCCGGCGCCTTCCCGTCAATGGAGGCGATGAAATCCATATGTTGTCGCGGCTCGTCAATCAGATGCTCGCCGAGGTGGAGCGGCTGATGGGTGAAATGCAGGTGGCATGCGACGGCATCGCGCACGATCTGCGCATGCCGCTGTCGCGCTTGCGGACGCTGCTCGGTCAAGCCGCGGGGCATCCTGATCTCGCACAGATCCCTGAATTGCAGAAGCTGCTTGCACGTACAGGCGACGAGGCGGACAGCTTGATCCAGCGTTTTCGCGCGATGCTGCGCATTTCTGAAATGAACGCGAGCCAGCGCCGCCTCGGTTTTTCGCGCGTGAATCTGCGCGAACTGGTGGAAGAGCTGGGCGAGCTCTATGCGCCTCTGGCCGACAGCGAAGGGTGCGCACTGGAGATCGCAGCGTCGACCGACGTCTTCGTGCAGGCTGACCGCGAACTGATCTTCGAAGCTCTGAGCAATCTGCTTGATAACGCCATCAAGTTCACGCGGTCCGGTGGCCGCGTTGCGCTCGCGCTGCACGACAGCGCGAACGGTGCGCGCGTGGAAGTTAGCGATGACGGCCCTGGCATTCCCGAAGCGGAACGCGAGGTGGTGCTGGCGCGCCATTATCGCGGCCACGCATCGCGCACGACCGCCGGCTACGGACTTGGCCTCAGCGTGGTTGCTGCGGTGGTGCGCTTGCATGGTTTTGGCTTGCGTCTCGACGATGCGCAGCCGGGTTTGCGTGCGACGATCCTCTGCCGGGAGTCAGCTTGAAAAGCGTACGCGCGATTATTTCGCTCCTCGACCGGAAGTTAAAGGTGCCTTGATTTCTCTGGCGGTTCCGTCGCGACGGGCTTCGGTACAGTGCGCCAACGCCGCGATATCGGCGGTCAAATCGGAGGAGACAGATGGAGCAGGAAATCGAACACCGGGTTGGCCGGAAACTGATGTGGCGGATCATTCCGTTCGTGATGCTGTTGTATTTCGTCAGTTTCCTCGATCGCGTCAATGTCGGCTTCGCCGCGATCTCGATGAATCACGATATCGGGCTGTCGCCATCGGCCTTCGGCCTCGGCGGTGGGCTGTTCTTCATCGGCTACTTTCTTTGCGAGGTGCCGTCGAACCTGATCCTGCATCGCGTCGGCGCGCGGCTCTGGATCGCGCGCGTGATGGTGACCTGGGGGCTCGTCTCGGGGCTGTCGGCGTTCGTGACCGGCCCTCACAGTTTTTACCTGCTGCGCTTCCTGCTGGGCGTGTCAGAGGCAGGCTTTTTCCCCGGCATCATCCTCTATCTGAGTCAGTGGTTTCCGACCCGTCAGCGCGCGGTCGCTGCCGCCTGGTTCATGGCGGCGGCGCCGATCTCGACGGCGATCGGCTCGCCGCTGTCGGGCGCGATCATGCAGCTGCCTTCGGTGTTCGGCCTTGCCGACTGGCAGATGCTCTACTTGATCGAGGCGGTGCCGGCCGTGATCCTCGGCTTCGTAGTATTGCGTCGCATGACGGAATCGCCGGCCAAGGCGACCTGGCTTGACGCCGACGAACGCAACTGGCTGATCGGCAAGCTCGCCGCCGAAGCGGGCGCGCGCGCGGCGTCAGGTGGCCAGACCTCGGGCGCGTGGAATGCGCTTCGAGATCCGCGCGTGCTGGCGCTGGCGCTCGTCTATTTCGGCACCTCGGCAGGGCTCTACACGCTCGGTCTATGGGCGCCGATGATCGTCCGGCAATACGGTTTCGGCGCGTTCTCGACAGGCCTGATGACCGGACTGCCGAGCATCCTGGCTGGTGTTGCGATGATCGCTTGGGCGCGTCACTCGGATCGCACTGGCGAACGCGTGTGGCACGTCGTGCTGCCGTGCCTGCTTGCCTTCGCCGGCTTTGTGATCGCCGGTCACGCGTCGGGTGGGTTGGCGATCGTGGTGGCGCTGGCCATCGTCAATATCGGCATCAGCGCAGCCAAGGCACCGCTTTGGGCGATGCCGGGGCAGTTCCTGACTGGAGCTGGCGCGGCCGCCGGGATTGCACTGATCAATTCGCTTGGCAACCTCGGCGGCTTCGTTGGGCCAACCGCGATCGGCTGGCTCCGGGCCGCGACCGGTAGCTATGCTGCCGGACTCTACGTCGTCGGTGCCACGCTCGTGGTGTCGGCGCTTGTCACCTTGCTGATCGGGCGCGCGCAGACGTTGGCCGGACCGGTGTCTCGCGGTTCGGGGCACTGACGCTGACGACGTGCGGAACATAAAAGAAGGGCCGGCATGCGCGAAGCATGCCGGCCCTTCTCGTTTGTTCGGCCTGGAATCCGAGGCTCAAGCTCGGGCGATCAGGTGTTCAAGCGATGGCCCTTGAACAGCACCACTGGCCCCGACGCATAAGCGTCGATCTCGGTGAAGAAGTTGAGGAACGGGGCGTTGCCGCAATGGGCGGTGAACGCGGCCTCGCTCTCGTAGACTTCGTCGAGATAGAAGCGGTTACGGTTAAGCGCGTCGCGGATCACGTCGAAGCGCAGGGTGCCTGGTTCGGACGCAAGTGATTCGCGTGCATCGACCTCGGCCGCGCGCGCGAACGCCTCCCTTTTATCCGATGGCACGTCGAACTGGACCAGCACATGGAAGGGCATGTCTAGCGCTCCGAATAAAGCACGCCACCCTTCATCTTGTGATCGAGCGGCGCTTCTGCGATCTGCACTACGACGATCTCCTTAGGTACCTCCAACGAATCGACGACGGCTTCGGTAATTCGTTCCATCAGGCGCTTCTTCTGTTCAGCGGTGCGGCCCGCTGCTGCGTAGACGATGACTTCAGGCATGAATGGACTCCTCGGTGGTTAAACGAATAAACGCGGCCCGTCATGCGGTGGCGAGCCGTTGGGGCTAATCAGGACCCAGAGAGCGACAGATCAGCGAAACGCGGCAGCAGTTTCTTCCGCCACCTTGGCGTCGTCGGGCGGTACCGCCGTGCTGATGCCGATCCCGCCGATAACCTGTCCGTCGACGACGATCGGCTCGCCACCGGCCATCGCCGTGTAGGTCGAGGTGACGGCGGCCGTGCGGCCGTCGTTGATGATCTTTTCGAGCTTGGCGGTTGGTACGCGGAACTGCGCGGCGGTCAGCGCCTTGGCCGGCGCGAGGCGGCTAGACGCGGCGAAGGTGCCATCGAGTCGTTCGGTGAGGATAGGCACGCCGTCGGCGTCGGCGATCGTAACGGTGCCGGTAGTGCCGAGCGAGGCGATCTTCTGTTCAGCGATGTCGGCAAGGTAGCGCGCCGAGCTCAGTGTCAGGACGTGCTGCGTCGGGAGTTTGTCGGCAGGGCCGGCCGCGAACGCAGCTGGGCTGACGAGGGAGACCAAGAGGGCGTGGATCGGTTTCATGGGCTTCGTGGCAGAAACGGGAAGACAGTGGCGCCGCACCTGGCGAGCGTGGTGCGGCGATGGCGGTGCGGCATAACGACCGTGAACGCAAATGACATGATCATCATTGGTTGGTCGCGCCGCCGCCAGTGTGAATCAGGTTTAAATTAGATAGATGAAGATTTATTAAATTGACAATGAATGGCGTGTTTATATTTAACCTTGAGTTAAACATGCTTTTCCTGACGGGCGAATTGGCGCGAGAAGATTCCGCTAGAATTCGCCGAAATTTTTCGAGCAACGAATTGATTGATCGGATTATTTGTTATTTAAGTAGAAAGCTTTTAGATTTTATTCGTACGTCATTTGAAAGCGAGTCCCTGCGCGGGGCCGCCATCCTGCAAGGCTGAACCGTTCGTGATTCGTAAACTTTCCTTCCTGATTGCCGTTGCCACGGTCTCGATCGCCGCCCATGCGCAATCGTCGGTCGAGTTGTACGGCACGCTGGACGTGGGCGTCCAATACCTGACGCATGCCGGTACCGATGGTAAAGCGCGATTCGGCATGCAATCCGGCAATGCCATTCCCTCGCATTTCGGGATTCGCGGCACCGAGGATATCGGCGACGGCCGGCAGATTTATTTCGATCTGGAAAATGGCTTTACCGTCAATGACGGAAAAATAGCCGATTCCAGTACGTTTTTTAATCGCTATGCCTATGTCGGCTATCGCGATCCGCAATGGGGTTCGCTCGAAATGGGTCGCGAGTGGAATCTGATGTTCCAAACGCTGCTCGAATTCGATGCGACCGAAATGGCGCAGTACTCGCTGCTGTCGACGAGCCTGTTTCCGGCGCAGACCGACTGGCCCGGGAATTCGATCAAGTACATCTCGCCGGCTTGGCACGGCTTCACCGGCTATGCCGAATATTCGTTCGGTCAGCAACTGGCGGGTGTCGCGCGCGCGGGCCGATATATCGGGCTCGCGTTGGCATACGACGCCGGGCCGTTGGCCGCGCGCGCCGTCTACGAGGACAGTCGCGGCGAACTCGATGCCGCCACCGGCATCGACGCCTCGGGCAAGGTCGAGCGGCGCGTCACCATGGCCGCGAAATACCGCTTCGGCGCGGCCACGGCGATGGGCGGCTTCGCGAATATCTCCGGCGATCTCGGCCTGAGCCCCGACGGCGACCTGATGTGGGCCGGCGCGACGTTCCAGGTCTCGTCGCGCGTGAAGCTGATCGCGCAGGCGATGCACGAGCAGCTGTTCCGGGAGCGGGGGCAGCCGACCTGGGTCGTGCTCGGCAGCACGCTGTCGCTGTCGCCGCGCACCTTCGTCTACGGCTATGCCGGCGTCCTCGACAACCACGGCGCGTCGACGGTCAGCCTCAATGCACTGGACGCCACCGAGCCTTACGGCATGAGCCAGACCGGCGTGCAGGTCGGCATCAATCACTCGTTCTGAGGTCGCATGAAGAATCCCAGCATTACTCCGGGGCGCCGCGCGTTCCTGCGCGGCGTGGCCGTGGCGGCACCAGCCGCGATCGCCGTCGGCGGCGGTTACGTAGGCACCACCGTGGCCGCGCTGGCGGACGGAAAAGCCGCACCGTATCAGCCGACCTTCTTCGATGCCGACGAATGGCGAACGCTGAATGCACTGGTGGATCGGATGATTCCTTCGGACGCACTCGGCCCCGGCGCGCTCGAGGCCGGCGTGGCCGAGTTCATCGACCGCCAGATGAACACGCCCTATGGCATCGGTGGCCTCTGGTACATGCACGGGCCGTTTCATCCCGATGCCTCGCCGCTGATGGGCTATCAGCTCTCGCTATCGCCGCGCGAGCTCTATCGCGCCGCGCTCGGCGGGCTCGATCGCGCGATGCTCGCCGCACATGGCAAGCGTTTTCTGGCGCTCGACGAGGCAAGCAAGGACGCCGCGATTGGCGGCCTGGAGCACGGCACGCTGCAGATCGGCGCGTTTCCGTCCGAGGCCTTTTTCGACCAGATGCTGAAGAACACGCGCGAGGGCTATTTCTGCGATCCCGCGCACGGCGGCAACAAGAGCATGGGCGGCTGGCGAATGATCGGCTTCCCCGGCGCACGCGCCGATTACATGGACGCCGTCGAGCAGTACGGGCAAGCCTACACGCTGCCGCCCGTATCGATCGTTTGAGCGTGGTCATTGACGGGCGCGCGCGATCGCGTGGCCGCCGCATTAGCTGAACAGGGTTGTGATAGTGGACAAGGTAATGAAGCCGGCCGACGTAGTGATTGTCGGATTCGGCTGGACTGGCGCCATTCTGGCGAAGGAACTAACCGAGGCGGGTCTGCGCGTGGTAGCGCTCGAACGCGGCGAGGCGCGCGACACCTATCCGGATGGCGCCTATCCGAAGACTATTGACGAGCTGACCTACATCCAGCGCGGCAAGTTGCTTCAGGACATGTCGAAATCTAGCTTCACATTCCGCCATACGGCCGCCGATCAGGCGCTGCCGTATCGGCAGATCGGCGCGTTCAAGCCGGGCACCGGCGTCGGTGGCGCGGGCCTGCACTGGTCGGGGCAGCACTGGCGTGTGCATCCCGAGGAACTGCGCATGGGTAGCCACTATCGCGAGAAATACGGCGCCAAGTTCATACCGGCCGGCATGCAGTTGCAGGATTACGGCGTCAGCTACGACGAGCTCGAGCCGCACTTCGCGTTCTCCGAACAGATGATGGGCACCTCGGGGCAGGCTTATCGCGTCAACGGCCAAGTGGTTGGCGACGGCAATCCGTTCGAGGCCAACCGATCGACCCCGTTCCCGACGCCGGCGCAGAAGGTTCCGTACACGGCACATCTGTTCGGCGAGGCGGCGCGCGCGGCCGGCTTCCAGCCGTTCCGCGAGCCGTCGGCGAATGCTTCCGTGCCCTATACGAATCAATACGGCTGCACGATGGGCCCGTGCAATTTCTGCGGATTCTGCTCGGGGTTCGCCTGCTACAACTACTCGAAGGCTACGCCGCAGGTGTCGATCATGCCGGCGCTCGTGCGCTCGCCGCTGTTCGAGTTGCGCGCCAACAGCAACGTGCTGCGCATCGACCTCGATTCGACGAAGAAGCGTGCGACCGGCGTGACCTATGTCGATGGCGCGGGCCGGCTCGTCAGTCAGCCAGCCGAGATCGTTATCGCCGGCACTTTCGCCTATAACAACGCGCGGCTGTTCCTGCTGTCAGGTATCGGCAAGCCGTTCGATCCCGTGAGTGGCGAGGGTGCGGTGGGGCGCAACGTGTCGTATCAGACCGTCTCGACGATCGGCGTCTACTTCGACAAGGATGTCCACACCAACAACTTCATCGGCGCGGGCGGCAACGCCGTGGCCTGCGACGAATTCAACGCCGACAACTTCGATCACGGCCCGCTCGGCTTCGTCGGCGGCTCGCCGATCTGGTGCAACCCGGCCGGCGTGAAGCCGATCGCCAACGTTGCACTGCCGCCGGGCACGCCGAAGTGGGGCGCGGGCTGGAAGCAGGGCGTCGTCGACAGCTACAACCACTTCGTCGAGATCATCTGCCACGGCTCGAACATGACGTACCGGAACAACTACGTCGACCTCGATCCGACCTATCGCGACGCCTTCGGCCAGCCGCTCTTGCGCTTCACGTTCGACTGGCAAGACAACGACATCCGCATGAGCCAGTACGTGACGAAGCAGGCCGAGCGGATTGCGCGTGAGATGAAGCCGAAGTCGTATCACGTCGACGTCATGCAGCTCGGCCAGCATTTCGACCTGCGCCCGTACCAGACCACGCACTGGTCCGGCGGCGTGGCGATGGGCACCGACCCACGCACCAGCGTGGTCAATCGTTACGGGCAAAGCTGGGACGTGCCGAACGTATTTGCCGCAGGCTCGGGCCTGTTCGCGAACGGCATCGGCTACAACCCAACCGGGCTGGTATGTGCGCTCGCGTACTGGACGGCCGCCGCGATCCGGCAGCAGTACCTGCGCCAGACCGCGCCGCTGATGTCCGTCTGACCGGGGGCCACGACATGATCCGCATTCTCCCGATCCTGCTGGCGCTCGTGTTGCCTGTTGTCAGCCACGCAGCGCAACCCGCACCAGTCTCGCCCGCCGATACCGACGCCGCGCTGATCAAGCGCGGCGAGTACCTCGCCCGCGCCGGCGACTGCATGGCCTGCCACACCGCCAAGCACGGCCAGCCGTTCGCAGGCGGCCTGCCACTGCAAACGCCGATGGGTCGCATCTACGCGACGAACATCACGCCGGACCGCGACACTGGCATCGGCACCTGGACTTACGCCGATTTCTCCACGCTGATGCGAACCGGACGCGCGAAGGAGGGCTACACGGTATATCCGGCGATGCCGTATCCGTCGTATTCGCGGATAGGCGACTCCGACATGCACGCGCTATACGCCTACTTCCAGCACGGTGTCGCGCCCGTGCATCAGGTCAACCGGCCAAGCGACATTCCGTGGCCGCTGTCGATGCGGTGGCCGCTGACGATCTGGGCCTGGCTGTTCGCGCCGAAGCCCGAGCCGTTCTCACCGCCGCTCGGAAGCCAGCCGTCGATCACGCTGGGCCGCTACCTGGTCGAGGGACTCGGCCATTGTGGCAGTTGCCATACTGCGCGCGGCGTAGCCTTGCAGGAAACCGCGCTGACTGACGACGCGAGCCACCGATTTCTCGATGGCGGTGGCGCGATCGACGGCTGGATCGCACCGTCTCTGCGTGGTGACCGGCCCGACGGCATCGGCGCGTGGAGCGAAAACGACATCGTTGCGTTCCTGAAGACAGGCCGCAACGCCAACACGGCTTCGTTCGGTGCGATGAACGACGTGATCGTCAATTCGACCCAGCATCTGAGCGACGTGGATCTGCACAGCATCGCGCGCTATCTGAAGACGCTCGCGCCGCATCGTCGCGACGTGCCGTATGCGCGCGACGAGACAATCTCTGCCGCGCTCGCCCACCAACAGGTGGCTAGCGAAGGCGCGCAAATCTATCTCGACCGCTGCGCGGGCTGCCATCGCTCGAACGGTCAGGGTGCGGGCGTCGCGTTCCCGGCGCTGGCCGGCAATCCGGTGCTGCAGACGGCTGACCCCACCTCGGCTATCCATATTGTGCTGGCGGGCGGCCGCCAGCCGGCCACGGCCACGGCGCCGTCCGCGTTCACGATGGGGCCGTTAAACACCGTGCTCGACGATCGCCAGGTGGCCGCGGTGGTCAGCTTCGTGCAGACCGCGTGGGGTAATCAGGGCGGGCCGGCCACCGTCAAGCAGGTCGCGAAGATCCGCGCAGATTCCGAAGCGGCCGAAGGCAAGGCGCCGGTGGTCGCGCAACCTCAGCTTCATCACGCCGCGCCGGTGAACCGCGCGTCCGGCCCTAGCGCCGGCGTCAGTGGCGGCTGACGGCCAACCCACCTCAGGACAGGAGAAATTCGATGGAAGCACGTTGCCGGAAGCTCGTTGGTGCCCTTGGCCTCGCGGCGAGTTCGCTCGCGTTCGGACAAACCCCGGCGGTGACGCCCGACGCACCCGTTGCGAACTCGATGTCGATGCAGATGTTGACGCCCGTGCAGCAAAGCGCCAAAGCCAAGCCGAAGATCCCGCTCAGCACCGAGCTGGCTCCCGCCGGTGCGAGCGACGCACAACTGCTAGCGCTCGACGAGATCCCGTATTCGAACGTCTGGGCCGACGACCACGGACGCACCCATGTCAGCCGCTGCGTGTTAAAGGGCCTCAAGCTGCACGGCTTCGCGCCGCCCGCCGCGCCTTACTACATGGGGTATGCGCCGGAGGACATCCAGAGCATCGTCTATTCGGTGCTGCCGAAGGGATGGTACGGCGATTGGCATCACGCACCGGGTCCGCAATGGGTCATCGACCTGTCGGGGCAATGGGAGATCCGCACGGCCGACGGCTCGGTGCTGCGCCAGGGGCCGGGGCAGATTCAGTTCAATTCGGATCAAGGCGCGCATGCCGAACACCTCGGTGACCCGGTCGGCCACACCGCGCGGCAGGTCGGCGACACACCGAACGTGCGGGTGATTGTCACGCTGAAGAAGCGCCCCGGCGTGAATTATGACAACCAGGCGTGCGTGATCTGATCCCCTTATTGCCTCCAACCACCGTCCGCCGCCAATGAGACCGCTCAAGCCTCCCTTGTCCGACCTGTGCGCGCTATCAATGTCTGCGGTCGAGAGCGAGCGCGAAATCCTGCACGCCGCGCTCGAATGGCAGCGCTGCGGCAGAACCGTGATGCTCGCCACCGTGGTGCGCACCTGGGGCTCCGCGCCGCGGCCGCCCGGTTCGATGCTGGCGATCGCATCTGACGGCGCCATCGTAGGCTCTGTGTCAGGAGGCTGCATAGAGGACGACCTGCATGCCGACTGGTTGGCGGGCGAGATCGACCGCCGCCGTCCCTCATTGCGCGAATACGGCGTGGATGCAGACGAGGCTTACCGCTTTGGGCTGCCATGCGGCGGCACCATTGTGCTGGCGATCGAGCCGGTCGGCCCGGCCAGTGCACTGGCCGAGCTACTAGCGATGCTGGAGGCGCATCCGCTCGTCGAGCGACGGCTCGATCTCGACAGCGGTGCGGTGCAGCATCACACCGTCGCAGGTGACCGCACCATTGCCCTAATCGATCGTAGCCTGATCGCCTGCTATGGACGCACACACCGGCTGCTGCTCATCGGCGCGGGCCAGCCATCTGCGTTCATCGCCAGCAACGCGCTGGCGCTCGGCTACGACGTGACCGTCTGCGAACCGCGTGCCGAGCGGATCGCGACCTGGACCGTGCCCGGTGCGGCGTTGCGAGGCGAGATGCCCGACGACGTCGTGATCGAGATGGCGCTCGACGAGCGTTCGGCCGTGATCGCGTTGACCCACGATCCGAAGCTCGACGACCTCGCGCTGATGGAGGCGCTTAGGCGCCCGGTGTTCTACGCGGGCGCGATCGGTTCGCGACGCAGCGATGCGGCGCGGCGCGAGCGACTCACGCTGTTTGGCGTCGATGCGTCCATGCTCGCGCGGCTGCGCGGGCCGGCGGGGCTCTATATCGGCGCGTCCACGCCGCTCGAAATCGGTCTGTCGATTCTGGCAGATCTCACCGCGCACCGGCGAGGCGTGCCGAGGGCCGCCACCCTATCGGTCGCGGCCGGCAAGACCCTCTGTGAAACCTGAGGAACGAGGAGAATCCGTTGACCAAACGCATGCTTGTCGTGCTCGCGCTGTTCGGCGCGCTCGGAACGGCGCGCGCCGCCCAACCCGAAACCGATCAGGCGCAGATCGCGCGCGGCCGCTATTTGGCGGCCGCCGCCGATTGCGCGGCCTGCCACACGGCGAAGGGCGGAGAGCCGTTCGCAGGCGGCCTGAAGATGGCTACGCCACTCGGCGCGATCTATTCGACCAACATCACACCCGACGCGGCAACCGGTATCGGGCGCTACACCGAGGCTGATTTCGCGAGGGCTGTACAGGGTGGCGTGGCGCGTGACGGCCACAACCTGTATCCGGCGATGCCGTACACGTCATACGCGAAGGTCAGCGACGACGACGTGCGCGCGCTCTACGCATACTTCCTGCACGGCGTCGCGCCCGTCAAGCAGTCCGATCGACCGGTGGACATTCGCTGGCCGCTGTCGATGCGCTGGCCGATGAAGGTCTGGAACGCACTGTTCCTCGACGACACGCGTTTCTCGCCGCGCCCCGACCGCAGCGTCGAATGGAATCGCGGCGCGTATCTGGTCGAGGGGCTTGGCCATTGCAGCGCGTGCCACACCGCACGCGGCGTGGCATTCCAGGAAAAGGCCATCGACGAGCACGGCGACGCTTTTCTGGCAGGCGCGGCGCTCGACGGATGGTTCGCCTCGAACCTTCGCGGTGACGCCGATACCGGGCTCGGCCGTTGGAGCACCGACGATCTTGCCGCGTTTCTGGGAACCGGCGCGAACGCCCACGCCACCGCGTTTGGCCCGATGACCGACGTGATCAACCACAGCACGCAATGGCTGACCGAGGCCGACCGGCATGCGATGGCCGTGTATCTGAAATCGCTGCCGGTGCATGACGAGGGCAAGGACGGCCACGCTCCACTAGCCCCAGCAGATGCCGCCTCGGTGCTGCGCGGCGCACGCATCTACGGCAACTTCTGCGTGGCCTGCCATCTGGCGAACGGCGCAGGTACGCCGCCGTATCTCGCGCCGTTGGCTGGCAATCCGAACCTACTGGAAACCGATCCGCTGTCGCTGATCAACGTGACGCTGAACGGCGCCGATCCGCTCGTGATCGACGGTCAGCCCGCACCGTATCCGATGCCGGCGCATCGCTCGGCGCTTGATGACACCGAGGTAGCCGACGTGCTGACCTATCTGCGCAACAGCTGGGGCAATCGTGCGCCAGCCGTGTCGACTCATGACGTCGCCGCCGTGCGCCGTCGAACCGGGACTCAACCATGACGACGTCCGTTGCACACCCAATTACGCTGCACGTCAACGGCCGACCCGTGGCGGTCGACGCCAGCCCTGACACGCCGTTGTTGTACGTGTTACGCGACGAGCTCGAGCTCAAGGGGCCACGCTTCGGCTGTGGGCTCGGGCAATGCGGCGCGTGCTCGGTGCTGGTCGATGGCGTGGCGCGGCGCTCGTGCGTGATGCCGGTATCGTCGGCGGTCGGCCATCAAGTTGTGACGCTCGAGGGCATGGGCACGCCGGCCGCCCCCGATCCACTTCAGGCCGCGTTCGTCGCCGAGCAGGCCGTGCAGTGCGGCTATTGCATCAACGGCATGCTGATCGCCGCGCGCGGGCTGCTCACGCGCGTCCCGAAGCCGACTGAGCAGCAGGTGAAGGACGCCCTAGCGTCGAACCTCTGTCGCTGCGGCACGCATCTTCGGATCGTCCGCGCCATCCTCAAAGCCAGCGGAGCCTGAATGCACGCGCCTGAACCGCTTACGTCGTCCCGACGCGATTTCCTGAAGCAAGGCGCGGCGCTAATCGTGGGCTTCTCGCTCGCGCGGCCGTCGTTCGCCAATTCCGCCACGTTGCCTTCGGGTTCGGCCGAAATCGCTGCCGAAGGCGCGCTGCCTGCGGCCGTACCGAAAACAGTAGACGCCGCACGCGTCGACGCATTTCTCGCGCTCGGCGACGACGGCATGCTATCGCTTTACACCGGCAAGGTGAACCTCGGCACTGGAAACACCACGGCGCTCGCGCAGATGGTGGTCGAGGAGCTCGAGTTCCCAATCGGCCAGGTGCGCGTGGTGCAGGGCGACACCGCGCTGACCGTCGATCAGGGACCGACCAACGGCTCGATGTCGGTGCAGGCGGCCGGCATTCAGCTCCGGCAAGCGGCGGCCACGGCTGCCGCCGCGATCCGTGACGTGGCATCGAAGGCGTGGCGCGTGCCGCCCGCCTCGGTGCGGCTGGCCAACGGACGTGCGTACCGCGACACCCGCGACAAGAACGGCACCGCGTACCACGCGCTGCTGGCTAATCGGCCGCTCGAACTCGCGCTCGATCCGCATGCGCCGCTCAAGCCGGTGTCGCAATACCGAGTGGTCGGCCAGCCGGTTCCGCGCGACGACGTACGCGCCAAGGTGTTCGCCGAATTCGAATTCATGCAGGACGTGCGGGTGGACGGCATGGTGCACGCGCGTGTAATCCATCCGAATGCCTACGGCGCGCAACTGCTCTCGTTCGACGACGGCCCCGCGCGCGCCGTGCCCGGCTTCCTTCAGACGGTGCGGATCGGCAACCTGCTAGCCGCGATCGCCACGAGCGAATGGGCCGCGATTCGCGCCTCGCGCGCTATCGTGGCGCGCTGGTCTCGGTGGACTGGGCTGCCCGACGAGGCGAAGCTGTTCGACGCGGTGCGCGCGCTGCCGGTCCACGAACAGGGCACACTCGCCTCCCGAGGCGACCCGGCCGCGGCCATCGCAGAGTCCGATGCGAAGCGCACCGTGCACGCCACCTATGGCTGGCCGATGCAGACCCATGGCTCGATCGGCCCGTCGTGCGCGATCGGCGACTGGCGTAACGGCAAGCTGACTGTGTGGTCGTCCACCCAGGCGCCGCACATGACGCGAGACCAGATCGCAGCGATGATGGGCCTCCCGAAGCAGGATGTCCGGCTGATCTACGTCGAGGGGGCGGGCTGCTACGGGCGCAATGGCCACGAGGACGCCACGGCGGAGGCCGCGTTGCTGTCTCGGGCGATCGACAGGCCTGTGCGGCTTCAATGGATGCGCGAGGACGAGCATGGTTGGGACCCGAAGGGCGCGGCCGTGGTGTCCGAACTGGCCGGCGCGCTCGACGAAAACGGACGCATTACTGCTTGGCAATACACGACCTGGGTGCCATATCGCGTGTCCGGCAACGCTGACGTGCCGCTACTCGCGGCCGAGCTGATGCGGTCGTCACCGATGGAAGGCGAGCCCGACAACGCCGGCGGCATGGAATTCAATATGGTCGCGCCCTACGATGTGCCCAACATGCGCGTGACGGTCAATCGCACCACGCGCACGCCCCTGCGGCCGTCCTGGTTGCGCGGGCCTGGCCGCGTCCAGCACACCTATGCGAACGAATCGTTCATGGACGAGCTGTCGGTGGCGGCCAAGGCTGATCCGATCGAATTCAGGTTGCGGCATTTTTCGGATTGGCGCGCGCAGGCCGTGTTGCACGCCGTCGAGAGGCGAACAGGCTGGCAGCGCCGTCCCCTGCACGCGTTGAAGCCGTCGGGCGACGTGGTAACGGGTCGCGGAATGGCCTGCGTGCGCTACGAGCCGAATCACGCGTATGTGGCCTCGGTCGTCGAGATCGAACTCGATCGGCGCACGGGCGTGGTAGTCATCAAGAAAGTGACCATCGCGCACGATTGCGGCCTCGTCGTGAATCCCGACGGCGTGCGTAACCAAGTCGAAGGCGAAATCGTGCAGACGCTGAGCCGCACCATGTTCGAGCAGGTGCATTTCACGCGCTCGGCCGTGACCAGCGTCGACTGGCTCACGTATCGGCTTCTGAAGTTCCCCGAGCTGCCCGAGACGGTGGACGTCGTGTTGCTCGACCGGCCCGACCAGCCGCCGGTCGGCGCGGGAGAGCCGACTTGCGCGGTGATACCGTCGGCGGTGGCGAGCGCGATCCAAGACGCCACCGGCGTGCGCCCACGCGCGATTCCGTTCACGCCGGCCAACCTGCTTGCCTTGTTGAACGCCTGACCCCCGAGGCGGCCTCACGCCGCCTCCCGAACCCACCGGTGGTGCCACCGTGCACCGCCTTTCCGGCGCGCCCCGCGAGGCGGCGCGCCGCTTTTTCTTCGCATCGCACGGCTCGAATACGGGCCGTGCGCCCCCGGCTGTTCCCCAAAACCCACCAGGAGAAACACATGGCACGACTCGGATTCATCGGCCTCGGCATCATGGGCGCCCCGATGGCGCAGCATCTGCTCGACGCCGGCCACGAACTGTTCATCTACACGCGCGGCGCGCTGCCCAAGGCGATCGCGGAACGCAAGGCCGTCAGCGTCGAATCGCCCGCCGAAGTCGCGCGCCGCGCTGACACGGTGTTCATGATGTTGCCCGACACGCCGGATGTGACCGGCGTGCTGTTCGGCGAGCAGGGTGTCGCTACTGGGCTGACCAAGGGCAAGACGGTAGTGGACATGAGCTCGATCTCCCCGATCGAGACGCAGGGCTTCGGCGAGCGGATCCGTGCGCTCGGCTGCGAGTATCTCGACGCACCGGTGTCGGGCGGCGAACTTGGCGCGAAGGCCGCGACGTTATCGATCATGGTCGGCGGCAGCGCAGGTGCATTCGAGACGCTCAGGCCGCTACTCGCGCTGATGGGTAAGAACATCACGCACGTGGGCGAAGTGGGTGCCGGGCAAACCTGCAAGGTGGCCAACCAGATCGTCGTAGCATTGACGATCGAGGCGGTAGGCGAAGCGCTGCTGTTCGCGTCGAAGGCCGGTGCCGATCCGGCCAAGGTGCGCGAGGCGCTGATGGGTGGCTTCGCCGCATCGCGCATTCTTGAAGTGCACGGCGAGCGGATGATCGAGCGCAAGTTCGAGCCGGGCTTCCGTATCGCGTTGCACCAGAAGGATTTGAACCTGGCGCTGCAGAGCGCGAAGGCGATCGGCGTCGCGTTGCCGAACACATCCACCTGCCAGCAGCTGTTCAACGCCTGCGTGGCAAACGACGGTGCCAGCTGGGATCACTCGGCAATGGTGTGTGCGCTCGAAATGCTCGCTGGTCACGCCGTCGCATAACAAAACGGCGCGCCAGGCAGAAGGTTCCGCCTGGCGCGCCGCACCGGTTCCGAATAGGCGGTCGTGCCGCCCGCGAAACCTGCCTTACTTGATGAAGCTGAGCTGCTTGCTGATCTCGTCGAGAATCGGCTTCTTTTTCTCGTTGAACGTCGTCTTGTTCTGCTGGATCAAGTTGTTGCCCTTGGTGTCGATCGAGATGATCAGCGGCCCAAACTCGCGCACGCGGTTGATCCACAGCGTTTCCGGCATGCCGAGATCCTGCCATTCGGCGCCTTCGATTTCCTCGACCAGCGTGGCCGCCAGCACCGCGCAGCCACCCGGGAAGATCGCGTGCACGGCCTTGTGCTCCTGACATCCCGCGGCCGTCTCCGGCCCCATGCCGCCCTTGCCGACGATCAACTTCACACCCGTCTGCTCGATGAACTCGCGCTCGAATTTCTCCATGCGCATGCTTGTGGTCGGGCCGATCGAGACCATCTCGAAGCCGCCGTCGGGCTTCTTGCGCACGATCGGTCCGGCGTGGAAGATCGCGCCGCCCTCGAGGTTCACCGGCAGCTCGCGGCCCTGTTCGATCAGGCGGCGGTGCGCGACGTCACGGCAGGTCACGAGACGCCCAGTCAGGTAGACCACATCGCCCACCTTCAGGTCTTCGAGGTCTTCCGACTTGATTGGCGTAGTCAGAATCTTCTTCACAGCACCACTCCTTCATGAGACAGAATGTCGTACGTCAGATCCGCGTTGATGCGAATCTTGCCGCGTCGGTGCGCCCAGCAACCGGTGTTCACGGCCACGCCGATGGTCGACGGATGACGTGCCGACGATTCGATATTCACCCCCATCACGCTGTTGTTGCCGGTCAGGCCTTGCGGGCCGATGCCGACCTGGTTCAGCCCCTGCTCGAGCAGGTCTTCCATCAGCGCCGCGCGCGCATTGCTGCTTTTCGAATCGACGGGGCGCAGGATCGCGAGCTTTGACAGGCGTGCCGCCGTTTCGACCGAGGTCGAGACGCCGACGCCGACCAGCAGGGGCGGGCAGGCATTGACGCCGCGCTCGGTGATCACGTCCATCACGAATTCGGCCACGCCCTCGTAGCCCTGGCCCGGCATCAACACCTTGGCCGCGCCCGGCAGCGTGCAGCCGCCGCCGGCCATGTAAACGTCGATCGTGCAACTGTCCGAATCCGGCACGATGCGCCAGTCGAGCCAGGGAATCTGCGTGCCGGTGTTGGTGCCGGTGTTCTTCTCGTCGAAGGTTTCCACCGCGTTGTGGCGCAGCGGGCCCATTTCGGTGGCGCCTTCGGTGGCGCCGCGCAGGATTTCCTCGATCTCGCCGAGCAGTGGGAACTGCGCGCCGGCTTCGACGAAGTACTGGATCACGCCGGTGTCCTGGCAGCTCGGGCGGTTCAGCTTGTCGGCGGCTTCCTGATTGTCGGCCATCGAGTCGTAGACGGACTTCGCGAGCGGGTTGGTTTCCAGCGTGCGCAGCTCCGCGAGCTTGGTCTTGACGTCTTTGGGCAGGCGTTTGCCGATATAGGCCGTGAAGCGGGCCATGGTGTCCGTCAGGGACTGGGTAGCAGCGACCTTGTCCATGTTGTTCTCCTTGTGGATGATTCCGTGGGGGGGAGGGGGTCAGTGCGCGGCCGCGTCGGCCGTGGTCGCCACGGGCTTTTTCGTGCGCGACAGCAAAATGGTCAGGACAGCGGACATGACCAGCAGGCCCGCGACGAAGTACAGCCCGCCGCTGAAGCTGCCGGTTTCTTCCTTGAGCCAGCCGATCACGGCCGGCCCGGCGAAGCCGCCGAGGTTGCCGATCGAATTGATGGTGGCGATGCCGGTGGCGGCAGCCGCGCCGGACAGGAACATCGTGGGCATGCTCCAGAGCGGCGGCTTCGCGCAGCTGATGCCGACGTTGACGAGCGTCAGCGCGGCGATCAAGCCGACCGCGCTGTTCGCGGCGGCTGCCACGATCAGTCCGATGGCTGCGGCGACGCAGGCCAGCACGACGTGCCAGGTGCGCTCGCCGGTGCGGTCCGAATGACGCGACCAGAGCACCATCGCGATGACCGAGATCACCGGCGGCACAGCGTTCAGGAAGCCGACGGTCAGCGACGACACGCCGAGTTGCTTGATGATCTGGGGCGACCAGATGCCAAGTGTGTAGAGGCCGGCCGAGGTGCCGAAATAGATCAGTGCGAGCGCCAGCACGCGCGGGTTGGCGAGGCCGCTCCAGATGCTGTGTGCACCGCCGCCGGTGCGGCTCGCGGCTTCTTCCCGCAACGTGGCGACGAGCCAGGCGCGTTCGTCGTCGCGCAGCCAGGTAGCCTGTTCGGGCCGGTCGGTCATGAAGAAGAACACCATCACACCGAGCACCAGCGCCGGTACCGCCTCGACGACGAACAGCCATTGCCAGCCGGCCAGGCCCATCACGCCTTGCATTTGCAGCAGCGCGGCCGAGATTGGCGACCCGATCGCCGTCGAGATCGGCGCCGCCGCCATGAACAGCGCTGTGACGCCGGCGCGCCGTCGCGCTGGGAACCAGTAGTTGAGGTAAAGGATGATGCCGGGGAAGAAGCCCGCCTCTGCCGCGCCGAGCAGGAAGCGGATCACATAGAAGCTGACTGGGCCCGTGACGAAGGCCATCGCCGCCGAGATCAGGCCCCAGGTCACCATCACGCGCGCGATCCAGATTCGCGCGCCGACCTTGTGCAGCACGATGTTCGAGGGTACCTCGAACATGAAGTAGCCCCAGAAGAAGATGCCGGCGCCGAAGCCGAGGGTCGAGGCCGTGAAGCCGAGATCCGTCTTCATCGTCAGCGCCGCGAAACCGATGTTGACGCGGTCGATGTAGGCGACGAAGTAGAGCAGCATGATGAAGGGCACGATGCGCCAGCCGATCCGGCGCAGCGTGCGTTGTTCGAGCGAGGTATCCATGGGGTGTCTCCGTTCTCGTTGGATGCGCGATCGGGGGGCGGCCTCGCACTCCGCCGATCGGACCCGCGTGGCCGAATCCTGTTGTAGACCACACGTGGAGCGGAGATTAAGATCTCTACCGAAGGAATGAATCGCTCGAAACTTAATACATAGTTGCAAAAAATTTACGAATGGGAACGGACAGCGAACTGGGCTTCTTCTGCCTGCTCATCAAGCACGGCAGTCTCGCCGCGACCGCGCGCGAGCTTAATCTGACTCCGCCGGCCATCTCGCGCCGGCTCTCGCAGCTGGAGGCGCGGCTCGGCGTGCGGCTGCTCAATCGCACGACGCGGCGCATCAGCCTGACCAGCGAAGGGGAGGTGTATTTCGCCAACGCGCGACGGATCCTCAGCGACATCGACGAGATGGAGCGGCTGGTATCGAGCAGCCGCGCGGCGCCGAAGGGACTGCTGCGCGTGAATGCGCCGCTCGGATTCGGGCGCTCGTATATCGGGCCGGCGATTTCCGCGTTCAGCGATGCCTATCCCGACGTGGACGTGCAGCTGCATTTGACGGACCGGCCGGTGGCTTTGCCCGACGAGGCGATCGATCTGTCGATTCGTTTCGGAGAACTGCCCGATTCTCGGCTGGTGGCCAAGCGGATTGCCGGCAACCGGCGTTTGCTGGTCGCCACGCCAGGCTATCTGCGCCGCGCCGGCGCACCGCAAATGCCGCACGATCTGGTCTCGCACGAATGTATCGTGCTGCGCCAGAACGATGCCGCCTACGCCAACTGGAGGCTGACGCGTGGAGGCCGGACCGAAACGGTGAAAGTGCGCGGCAAACTCAGCACCAACGACGGTAGCGTCGCGCTGAACTGGGCACTCGAGCATCGCGGCATCCTGATGCGCGCCGAGTGGGACGTGGCCAAGTATCTGCGCAGTGGCCGCCTCGTGCAGGTGTTGCCCGAGCACGAGACATTGCCGGCCGATATTTATGCGGTGTTTCCGGAGCGGTTGAATCTGTCGGCGAAGGTGGCGTGCTTCGTCGATTATCTGCGCGCGTACCTGGGGCAGCACGCGGACGGGCCGCAGCGGGTGGATCAGGGCTGGTAAATCTTTTGGCACGGCCGCGGATTCGTGAATCGCGGTTGAGGCGGAATTGAATTTCGGCGTGCGTTGTACATGCGCGCAGGTGTTAGATTAATTTGAGGAATTGTGCCGGTTTAAATGGCGCTTGCCATGTAAATTTAAGTTCATGCAATTCACTCGAATTCGTTCTGCGACGCTCATTAACATCCTCTCCGACCGCGTGGTCTCAATTCAATCGAGAGGATGTCATGAATGCAACCCATAAAGCCGCCTGCCTGGTTTTGCTGATCGCGATCAGTTCAGTGTGCAGCGCCGCGCCTGTCATGACGGCGCAGGAATGCCACAGCTATAAGGCCTCACGGGCCAACCGGCCGCTGACGCGTGCCGACGTCGTTGGTAATCTCGATGCGCTTGAAGCGGCCGGCTATACCCCGGCGCGCGGCAACGATCCTTATTATCCCGACGATATTCAGGCGGCCGAGAAAAAGCTGGCCAGGATGGAAGTCAAGGATTGCGGAAATGCCGGCTATCGGCTGAATGCGTCGAACATGCCTTCATGATTGAATCCGATCGATGCCAAGGATGTTTCGTCATCCTTGGCATCGATCGATCCATCAAGCGCGTGCCGCGCCGATCAAGGCACCAACCACAGCGCCACCGCATACACCACCAGCGACACCGCGAACGTCACCGCCGTATACCCCATCACGCGCTGAATCCGGATTCCCGCGATCGCGACGATCGGCACGGCCCAGAACGGTTGCAGCATGTTCGAGACGTTCTCGGCCATCGCCACGCCCATCGCGGTGCGCGGCACCGAGGCGTGCAGGCTCAGTGCGGCCGGCAGCACGAACGGCCCTTGCACCGCCCAGTGGCCGCCGGCACTCGGCACCAGCAGCGTGATGATCAGCGAGCTGAGGTAGCTCCAGAGCGGCAGCGTCATCGGCGTGGCGATCGTCACGAACGCCTTGGCGATCATCGACGCGAGCCCGGTGCCCTTCATCATGCCCATGATCCCGCCGTACACGGGGTACTGCAGCAGCATCGAGCCGGTCTGGCGCGCGGCGCGGCGGATCGCGTTGGCGTAGGCGATCGGCGTGCGCTGCAGCGCGAGGCCGATTAGCAGGAAGATCAGGATCGTGGTGTTGATGTCGAGATCGAAGCGGTGCTCGCGCCATTCCATGACCAGGAACCCCACGCCGAACAGCAACAGCAGCGCGGTGCCGAGCATCGATTGCTCGAGCCGAGTGGCGAACGACGGCGCGCCGCCGGCCGCGCGCGCATGCGGATCGTCGCTGGGCGCGTCGGCCTCGTCCTGGGTGGCCGCGGCGAACGGCACCACGTCCGCGTCGCGCGGATGCATGCGGATGAAGATCGCCGTCATCACCACCACCACCAGCACGGTCGGTACGAACACGAACGGCGCGAACACGGTGCTGGCGAGCGGCACGACCTGCCCGGTGGCCTTCTCGACGAGGTTCAGCGCGTTGCCGTGCGACGCCTGCGACAGCGCGATCGAACTGGACAGCCCGCTGTTGCAGATCGACCAGGCCGAATAGCTGCCGGCCACGAGCCAGGCGAAATCCACGCGCACGCGCCGCGCGATCTCGCGCGACAGCATCGCGCCGACGATCAGCCCGAGCCCCCAGTTCAGCCAGGCCGCCACGGCCACCACCGGGAACACCAGCAGGGCGGCGCGGGCCGGCGTCTGCGCCCGCGCGGCCATCGCGCGCAGGCCGCGCTGCACGACGGGCGCCTCGGCGATCGCATAGCCGGTGGCGAGGATCAGGATCATCTGCAGCGCGAAGCCGAGGATGCCGAACGTGCCTTCGTACCAGGCGCCGAGCACGGTCGGCACGTCGCCCTTGGGCGCGACGGCGAACGCGAGCACGGCGACGAACGCGGTCAGGCAGATCGAGAGCACGAACGGGTCGGGCATGACGCGTTCGAACACATAGACGAGGGCGGATACCACGCCGCGCGATTCGCGGGCGGGCGGGTGGGCGAGGGTGCGGTCTCTTTGCATGCTGTCTTTCGGTTGCGCAGCAGGGGGGCCTGCTGGCTGGCCGGGGCGCGAGGATCGGCATGCGGATGCGCCCGGCCACGCGTGCGGGCACGAAGGCCGGCGGCGCGATCGGGACAGGGGGCGGTGCTCCTCCAGGTGCTCGGGGCGAATGCTCCGGCGCAGCGGGTTCATGTGTGTCGGTTCGCGTCGCGCGATACATCGCGCAGACGCGTCGGACGGCCAGCCTGTTCTTGTTATGTTGTTCTTTAGTCGAACATTGGATCGATAATCGAACGCGGCCATGATCGCCGCGCGCTCCGGCGGTGTCAATACGCGTCGTGCGTCGATAGGGGTATTTCGCCTGCGTTCGCAGCGAGATGAATGCTGATTGAAAGACAATCAGACGAATGTGAAATGATTTGGTAAGGCAGCGGCCGATGGGAAATGGGGTAAGAACGTGGGGCGGGACAGCGGCCGGGCGTCGCGGCGCCCGGCGCGAGGGGGCGATCAGTACTGCTTGTACGGCAGGAATTTGCCCGACAGCACGACGTTGACGCGGTCGCCCTTCGGATCCTTCTCGCGCTGGATGTCCATCGAGAAATCGATCGCGCTCATGATGCCGTCGCCGAATTCCTCGTGGATCAGCTCCTTGATGGTGGTGCCATACACGTTGACGATCTCGTACCAGCGGTAGATCAGCGGATCGGTGGGCACGGCGGACGGCAGCGAGCCCTTGTACGGCACGATCTGCAGCCAGGCCACGGCTTCGTCGGGCAGTTCGAACAGCTTGCCGAGCGCCTCGGCCTGCGGCTTGTCGAACGTCATCTGGCCGAGGCAGCCGGCGGTGGTGAACTCCTTCGACAGGCCGGTGGCCTCGGCGGCCTGCGTCCACTTGATGCCTTTGCGCACCTTGGCGGACAGAATCATCTTCGTCACTTCTTCACGGCTCGAAATCATCGCTGCGACTCCATTGAAACGGCTGGACAGGGAACGACGCCGCGCGAGCGGGCGCGCGGCGGCGAAACGGGATGGGCGTGCGGGACGGCGGCGCGCTGCATGGGCGCGCCGCGGCGAATCATCGTGGGGAGGGCGGCGCCGGCCGCGAAGACATGCGGACCGGCGCGTCGCCAGGCCTCATTAGCGGCCGGCCAGAAATCGGTGTCAACGGCGCACCGACTGTGCTGCTTTTCCGCGCGGAGGATTGATGCGACGCGCGGCGCATCGGCTCAGGCACCGCCCGCTGCGCCGTTGCTCGCGAGCGTCCAAGCCGGCCGCGCGGCGAACGCATCGTGCCGGCTCAGGCGTCGCCCACCAATGCCGCCACCGGCAGCGCGCCGAGCACGGCGATGCGGCCCTCGCTCACGCCCACGTCGCACTGCCGGCGCGGCGCGCCCGTGCCGTCGATCAGCGTGCCGTTCTCGATCACCAGATCCAACATGTTTGCCGCCGTACGTGAATGTCGATGGCCGGATCATGCGTTCGTCAAAACCGCCGGGCAAACCATTAATCCTGCGGTGAGCGTGAGGAAAATGCATGCATGCGTGGAAATACCGGCTTCTCGCGGCTTTTTGGCGTGCGAGGCTATGATTTTTACTAATGCTGCGCGGGCCGCCCGCCGCGCATTGCGCCCATGTTCCATGCTCCGTCCATGCAGTCGCTGCTGTGCTTCGAGGCGAGCGCGCGGCTGCGCTCGTTCACGGCCGCCGCGCACGAACTGCACCTCACGCAGGGGGCAGTGAGCCGCCAGATCCAGACGCTCGAGGAGCGGCTCGGCGTGGCGATGTTCGTTCGCCGCCGCGATGCCATGACGCTGACCGACGCCGGGCGCGAATACTTCGCCGAGATCGAGCCGCTGCTCAAGCGCCTCGAGCGCGCGACCGTCAACGTGATGGCGCTGAAGGGGCGGGGCGGCGCGCTGTCGCTGTCGGTCGGATCGTCGATCGGAAATTACTGGCTGATTCCGCGGCTGCCGGCGTTCACGCGCGAGCACGGCGAGATCACGCTGAACATCCGGACGCGCGTCGGCGCGGTGGATTTCAGTCAGGCCAGCGTGGATGCGTCGCTCGAATTCGGCGACGGCAGGCGGCCCGGCATGCACTGCGAGTTCGTCGCGCCGCTGGCGCTGCTGCCGTATGCCGCGCCGCAGTGGGTCCGCGAGCATGGCGCGGCGGTGGGCGCCTGCACGCCGCGCGGGGCGCTGATCCAGCACCTGACGCTCGACGGCGCGTGGGACGCGTGGTTCGCGCACGACGGCATCGCCGCCGAGGCGGGCAACGAGGGGCCGCGCTACGAAATCATGTCGATGGCGCTGAACGCGGCCGTGGGCGGCCTCGGCGCGACGCTGCTGCCGCCGTTCATGGTGGCCGATCAGGTGGCGGCCGGCCGGCTCGTGGCGCTTTCTTCGAAGCCGTGGCGGCATCCGGCTAAGGCGTATTACCTCGTCTATCCGGAGACGTCGGCGGGCATGAAAGCGCTGACGATCTTTCGCGAGTGGTTGTTGGGGCAGGCGGGCGAGGGGGCCGAGGGCTGAAGGTCACGGGCCGGGCATCGGCGCGCGCCGGTGCTCTCCTACCGCGTGCGGCGCAGCCAAGCCGCGCAGATGCCGATCAGCGCGAGCACGCCGGCGTCGGCCGGCAGCAGGATCGGCAGCGGGCTTTCCCATTTGTCCATGTTCGCGGTTCGGCCGTAATAGGGCGGGCCGTCGCCGTAGGCTTCTTGCAGCGCGAGCGCGTTGAATGCCACCGCGAGTACGACGACGGCGAAGAACAGCGCCACGGATGCGATTCGGATCGCGCGGCGGCGCACCGGCAGGTGATCGTGAGCGGGCATGGGGCGAGTTCCAGCGGCGAGCGCGCTTTGCGTTGCGGCGACGGTTAAGGGGGGACGGATGCAACCGGAGCAAGCGGATGCGTTTTTCATGAACGGTAGAATACCGCCCGTCGCGCTTCGCGGGGTTTGGGTTGATCGCGTGGCCCCCGCTGCCGGGCAGCCCACTCGCCTGACGGGTTTGCGATCGGCTCGCGCCGCGTATGCGAAATGTTTCGTGCCGGAGTTCAACGTCCTTTCGCTGCTGCGTACGGGCGAGGTTTGGCTGTTGGCCGTCTTTGCCGAATTGCTCGGGCATGAATTTACGGACGGCGTTTTATGGCGCGAGGCGCAGCTTATTTGCGACAAGAGGCATGGAACGATGGTTACTTCGGCACGACTCCGCCAGTGGCGCATAATTTTGCCACGGTGCCACCGAGCACCACGTTCTCCAGCTATAAAATTTCACCATTCGTTGTGGACTGGTAACAAATGAATTCATTCGAAAAAATACTGGAACGACTGAGTGGTGATGATTGGCGCCCTTTCAGCCAAGGATACACGCCCACGAAACTCGAAATGGACGGCGTAATGCAATGCTTAAAAGCAATTTCGAGCATTGCGCGGCGGTACGATGCGACAGAGGGGGCGCACGTTTTATCGAGTTCTGCTCGGCTGATGGGGTTCACTCCTACTTTGGAAGTGGAGAGCGCTATTAATGAGCGGCTTGAAACAATTCAAAATGCGTATGCGAAAGTGATAGTAAAAAATGCGATGGAATGGGCTGCGATGATTTCTGTAAAAGAATTATCGCCTGATTTTCAAGTGGATCTCTTTGAGCCATTGCTTTCTCTAATTGGGCGTGGGTGCCATATCGGGATTAGCAAGGGATTTTTCGATGTTGGTGGCAATAACATCCCGCTTCACGGATGGCCTGTGATCGCCGCCAAAAATTGAACCATTGGGCGGCCTATTTCAGTCAAAATCGCCCCCTGTTCGAGCGCAGACATGACGCCCATGATCGCCGAACTGACCGAAAAGGCCTTTCGGCGGCTCGAACGCGATACCCTGCTGACCCGACTCAATTCCCCCGCCTGATTCACGAAACATGCAAACCGTAGCCGTCCTCGACTTCGAAACCACCGGCCTGTCGCCCGCCCAGGGCGACCGCGCCACCGAAATCGCCGTCATCCTGTTGCGCGACGGCGAAATCGTCGACCGTTACCAGAGCCTGATGAACGCCGGGCGGCGCATTCCGTCCGACGTGGTTGCGCTGACCGGCATCACGAACGACATGATCGCGTCGGCGCCGCCGGTGGCCACCGTGATGCGCGAAGCGGCGGCGTTCGTCGGCGGCCATCCCGTGGTGGCCCACAACGCGGCGTTCGACCGGCGCTTCTGGCAATCGGAGCTCGAACTGCTCGGCGTGCCGTCGGCGCACGATTTCGCCTGCACGCTGCTGGTGTCGCGGCGCATCTATCCGCAGGCGCAAAGCCACCGGCTGTCGAATCTGGCCGACATGCTGCGCCTGCCGAAATCGGGCCGCGCCCACCGGGCGATGGTCGATGCGGAGATGGCGGGGCATCTGTGGTGCCGCTTGCAGCGCGACATGGCGCAGACCTACGGGCTGCGCCGCGTCGACCACGCGCTGATGTCGCGCCTGCAGAAGACGAGCAAGGCGAACGTCGCGACGTTCCTGGGGACGATGGCCGGGCGTTGATGCCGACCGGCGCCGCCACGCAGGACGGCGCGCACCCTACGCGCCGGCAGCCCGCATGCGCATCCGCCGCCGCCATCGCCACGCCAGCGTCACCCCCGCCTCGACGAAATACAGCAGCGCGAGCCCGCCGAACGCGACGGCGATCAGGTCGAGCGGATTGAACGTGTGCGCGTCGCGGTGCTGCGCGATGTCGCGGATCGCGACAAGCACGTACGGGCTGATCGTGATCAGCCCGCCGATCAGGCAGAACAGGGTCTTGACGATGCTGCGCCGGGTGGTGGTCCAGGGCGGAATCAGCGCGCGGCACAGCCCGACGCAGCCCGAGGTCGCCGTCACGATCGCGACGACCGCGAGCATGCATTCCCCGACGCCATCGTCGCCGCTGCGCAATCCTTCGACCAGCCCATATCCCGCGAAAATCCACACGGGAATCAGCAGCAGCGCCGACGGCAGGCTGCCGGCCATGCCGTACAGGCAACTGCGGCCGAAGATCAACATCTCCTGCACGTCTTGACGCGTCATCCCGTTTGGCCCCGGATCGGTTTTTTCGTGTTTCGGTTTTTTTCGTTACTCGGGCCGGCCGGCCGCCTTGCTCACGACATCGCGCACACGAAGCTGCTGGCCTGATTCACGTTGCCCTTGCCGAGGTAGCGCGGAAAGCCCGGATAGCGGCACAGCGGGCGCGTGCGGCCGTTGGTGGCGGGCAGGATGTCGGTGGCGAGCAGCGTTTCCGGCGCGATGTCGTGCGACACCCAGCGGTCGAGCGCGCCGAGCATGTCCACCGACGGAATGAACACGCCGTTGCCGTGCTGGAAGCCCGGCGCCATGTAGAAGCGCATGAAGCCGTCCACGCGCGCCTGCCCGTAGCGCGCCACCAGCCGGTCGTAGTACGCGATCGTCTGGTTCGGGCTGATCACCTCGTCGGCCAGCCCCTGCATGGTGATCAGCTTGCCGCCGCGCGCGATGAAGCGCGAGAGGTCCGGGTTCATCGCGCCGATCGTCTTCGACAGCGACACGAGCCGCGCCTGGTAGCGCCCCGGGCGCATGACATCGAATTCGAACGCGTCGAACGCCGTGTCGCGCGTGACGAAGTAGCGGATGTACGCGTCGCCCTGTGCGTACAGGTAGCCGTTCTCGTGGAATTCGGGGTGCGATTGCGGATGCGGCGAGTGGGCCAGCCCGAGCCCGCTCGTGAAGCGCGTGCCCTGAAACACGTTGTAGCCGCGATAGCCGTCGACGTTCCAGGCGAGCGGGTAGGGCAGGCGCAGCCCGTCGCGCAGCAGTG
>NZ_JAAGPF010000619.1 GCF_017104645.1 Burkholderia sp. Ac-20379 | reverse complement strand
TGCCGTAAACCACTTAACGGCGGCCTTCCCGCCGGTCACTCGTGAGGGACAGGCTGTGCTGATTATCGTGGGAACTCTCGTGACGTTGTTGTCCGTGTTCGGCGGCTACGCGCTCGCGGGCGGCCACCTGGGCGCCCTGGTTCAGCCGCTCGAAATCCTGATGATCGTGGGCGCCGGCGTGGGCGCGTTCATCCTCGGCAACGGCGTGAAGATGATCAAGTCGACGCTGCGCGCGTTGCCGGGCCTGTTCAAGGGCTCGAAGTACACCAAAGAGCTGTACATGGAATTGATGGGGCTGCTCTACGTGCTGCTCGCCAAGGCGCGCAAGGAAGGCACGCTGACGCTCGAGGCCGACATCGACGACCCCGAGAAGAGCCCGATCTTCACCCAATACCCGAAAATCCTCGCCGACAAGCACATGGTCGAGTTCCTGACCGACTACCTGCGCCTGATGGTCGGCGGCAACATGAACGCGTTCGAGATCGAAAGCCTGATGGACGAGGAGATCGAGACGCACCACGTGGAAGTGGAAGGCCCCGCGCACGCGCTGAACCGCGTCGGCGACGCGATGCCGGCGTTCGGGATCGTGGCGGCCGTGATGGGCGTGGTGCACACCATGGCCTCGGCCGACAAGCCGCCCGCGGTGCTCGGCGCGATGATCGCGCAGGCGCTGGTCGGCACCTTCCTCGGGATTCTGCTTTCCTACGGCCTGATCGGCCCGCTGGCGGCGCTGGCCGAACAGCGCGCGGCCGAATCGACCAAGCTGTTCCAGTGCATCAAGGTGACGATCCTCGCGAGCCTGAACGGCTATGCGCCGGCGATCGCCGTGGAATTCGGCCGCAAGGTGCTCTTCTCGACCGAACGCCCGTCGTTCGCCGAGCTGGAAGAGCACGTGCGCCGCGTGAAGGCGAAATAAGCGGAGCGGCCGGGCGATGAGCAAGGGCAAGGATCGAGCGATCGTCGTCAAGCGGGTCGCGCCGGCGAAGAAGGGCCACCACGGTGGCGCCTGGAAGCTCGCCTACGCGGACTTCATGACCGCCATGATGGCGTTCTTCCTGTTGATGTGGCTGCTGTCGGCGGCCACGCCGGTGCAGCTCAAGGGCATCGCCGACTACTTCAATACGCCGCTGAAGGCCGCGATCTTCGGCTCGGGCGACCGCAGCTCGCAGGATTCGAGCATCGTCAACGGCGGCGGCGCGGACATCACGCGCAGCGATTCGGGCACCACGCGCCGCACCGACGGCACCTCGGCGCTGGCCAACCGGCTCGCGCAGAGCGGCCGCGAGGACGAACACAACCCCGAACAGAGCGCCGGCGCGCAGGACAAGCTCGAGCAGGTGCGCCTGCACGACCTGCAGATCAAGCTGATGGCCGCGATCGAGGCCAACCCCGTGCTGCGCCAGTTCAAGCAGCAGATCCGCATCGATTCGACCATGACCGGCCTGCGCATCGAGATCGTCGACACGCAGAAGCGGCCGATGTTCGCGCTGTCGAGCGACGCCGTCGAACCGTACATGCGCGACATCCTGCGCGAGATCGGCAAGACGCTGAACGACGTGCCGAACCGCATCGTGATGCAGGGCCACACCGACGCCGTGCCGTATTCGGGCGGCGAGAAGGGCTACAGCAACTGGGAACTGTCGGCCGACCGCGCGAACGCGTCGCGCCGCGAGCTGGTGTCGGGCGGGATGGACGAGGCGAAGGTGCTGCGCGTGACCGGCCTGGCCTCCACGCAGAACCTCAACAAGGCCGATCCGCTCGATCCGGAGAACCGCCGGATCAGCATCCTGGTGCTGAACCACAAGTCGGAAATGGCCCTGATGCGCGACGACTCGAGCACCACCACGCTGTCGAACGACGCGGCGGGCTCGCAGGCGCTGGCCCAGCAGATCGCGGGCGGCGCGGGCAAGCCGGCCGCGGCAGCCACTGCGGCCACCGCGGCGCCCGGCACGGCCA
>NZ_JAAGPF010000618.1 GCF_017104645.1 Burkholderia sp. Ac-20379 | reverse complement strand
CCGGCACGGCAGCCAACCGCCCGACGGGCGGCACGGGCGGCAGCACCAGCGGCACGCCCTGAGCCTCGGGCCGGGCCGAAGGCCGCGCGGCATCGCGGCCGGCGCATGCACGGCGCCGGCCGCTTAAAGTTGTCATTTCGCGCAATCGTTTGCGTGAATATCGACAACATCTTTCATGTTGGCTCGATCTTTCTTCATATCACTTCGATCGTTACGTAACGATTCGCGACGCATTCGTAACGTTACGACACGTTTCAGATTCGAAACGTCCACAGTGCTTCATCCCACTTCGCACGATTTTTCGTTAAAGCATTGATCAGAAAAGGGTTGGCGACTTTTTCGGCGCCCGTCAGCAAGATTCTCTTCAGTGGCATGTTTCATGCTTGATACATCGCCAGCCAATCGTTGCATCGCACAATGGTCGTTGCATGCAAGGTTTGGTGGCAAGGCCATGCGGGCAGACCAATTCAGCAGGACTGCGAAAGACTGTTGCGGATCGTCAAACGCGGCCGCGGCTTGCCGGAGCGGCGCGCGAGACAGCGCCGCCGGCCGCGCGATGGTTCGAAAAGAATAGAAATCCTGAACAACCGAAAACGAATTATTTTTGAACGGGGTGAGTGATGAGAGGCCTGATCTGGCGCCTGGTCGACGGCACGTTGATCATCGTGGGCGCGCTATGCGCGTTGCATTTCGAGTTGATGCCGCCGTCGGCGGCGGCCAGCCCCGGGTTCGACGGCCTGCTGGTGGCGTTCGCCGTCGCGCTCGCCCTGTCGGTGTTTCCGGCGTGCGATACCGACAGCCTCACGAGCGTGCGCTCGGTGTTCAACCTGATCAGCCGCACCGTCATCGCCTGGCTGTTCGTGCAGGCCTGCGGCTTCCTGCTGCTGTTCGTGCTGCATCGCCTGCATCTCGTCTCGCGCCTGTGGTTCCTCTACTGGACCATCACGAGCGGCCTCGGCATGTTGATCGCGCGCACCTTCGCGCTGACCGTGCTGCGCTCGCTGTGGCGCTTCGCCGGCCGTGCGCACGAGCTGGCCGCGCAGGCCGATTCGCGGCTCGCCACGCATCTCGCGCGCCGCACCTTCAAGCGCGCCTTCGACACGGCGCTCGTGATCCCGATGCTGGTGGCGCTGGCGCCCGTGTTTCTGATCCTGATGCTGCTGGTGCGCCGCGACGGCGGCCCGGCGTTCTATGGCCACCCGCGCGTGGGCCGCGACGGCCGGCGCTTCCGCTGCCTGAAGTTCCGCACGATGGTGACCGACAGCGACGCCGTGCTGCGCGAGCTGCTCGCGCGCGATCCGGCCGCGCGCGCCGAATGGGAACGCGATTTCAAGCTCAAGAACGATGTGCGGATCACGCGCGTCGGGCATTTCCTGCGCCGCACCAGCCTCGACGAGCTGCCGCAGCTCTGGAACGTGCTGCGCGGCGAGATGAGCTTGGTTGGCCCGCGTCCGGTGGTCGAGAAGGAGCTCGAACGCTACGGCCACGAAGTCCGCTACTACCTGATGGCCAAGCCCGGCATCACGGGTTTGTGGCAGGTCAGCGGGCGCAGCGACGTGGATTACGCGAAGCGCGTGTCGCTCGACGTGTCGTACGTGAAGCAGTGGTCGCCGCTGCTCGACTGCGGGATTCTGCTGCGCACGGTCGGCGTGGTGATGCGGCGCGAAGGCGCGTATTGAGCGGGAAACGAACAGGAAACGAGCGGGCAGGGCGCGGCGTCCGGTCGACCGGCGAGGCGGCCGCGCATCGTGAGGCGTCGACGGATCAGTGCGCGGCCGCGCCGTCGCCGTAGGCGGACGACGCGCGCCAGCCGTCGTAGCGATACGGATCGGCGGCGCTGTCGCTGGCGGCGGGTTTGGCGCGGTAGCGCGCGAGCTTGGCGCGGCTGCTGCGCGTGTCG
>NZ_JAAGPF010000617.1 GCF_017104645.1 Burkholderia sp. Ac-20379 | reverse complement strand
AAAAAAAAAAAAACATGCTTGGAGCTTAAAATATGTCCGAAGCATATTCAACATCACAGACACAAATTTAACACCGCGTCGATCACTTACTGAACATACACTACATGGTCGTGAGATCCATATGTGATGTTTATAATCACATTAGTGTAAGGTTCATATACATGATCCATCTAGTCTAGTAAATTTACAAAGTAGTAGTAGATATACACTGCTGCAGACTTTAGGATTGCAGTTGAG
>NZ_JAAGPF010000616.1 GCF_017104645.1 Burkholderia sp. Ac-20379 | reverse complement strand
AGCCGGCGGCGAGCCGGCGCACGAGGAAGCGCACGAAGAAGCGCAGGCGCACGCACCGGCCGCGCAGGCCGAGCCCGCGCCGCGGGCCGGTTCCGCCGCGGCCGGGCAGCACGACATCGCGATCGTCGGGATGTCGCTGCGGGTGGCGAAGGCGCGCGACCAGGCGCAGTTCTGGGACATGCTGTCGCGCGGCCTGGACGGCTTCGAAGCCTATCCGGCCTCGCGCTGGAACCACGACGCGCTGCTGCACCCGTCGCGCGACGTGCTCGGCAAGACGGTGGTGCGCACCGGCGCGTTTCTCGACGGCATCGACGAATTCGATCCGCGCTATTTCCGCATCTCGCAGTACGAGGCGGAGCTGATGTCGCCGGAGGTGCGGCTGTTCCTGCAATCGTGCGTCGAGGCCTGCGAGGACGCCGGCTATTCGCGCGAAACCCTGCAGCGGCGCTACGGCGGCGACGTCGCCGTGATCGTCGGGTCGATGACCAACGAATACGATCTGTACGGATTCCAGAACATGCTGGTGCGCGGCGCGCTGGCGAGCGGCAGCTATACGGGCACCGTGCCGAACATGGTGTCGTATTTCTACGGCTTTACCGGGCCGTCGTACTTTCTCGACACCATGTGCTCCGCGTCGTCCACCTGCGTGCACGAAGCGGTGCACATGCTGCGCGCCGGGCGCTGCAAGATGGCGCTGGCCGGCGGCGTGAGCCTGCTGCTGCATCCGCAGAAGCTGATCGCCACCTCGCAGGAGCACTTCACGACCAAGACGGCCGAGGTGATCCGCGGCTATGGCCTCGGCGCGGACGGGACGATTCTCGGCGAAGGCGTCGGCGCGCTGCTGCTCAAGACGCTGGCCGATGCGGAGCGCGACGGCGATCACATCTATGCCGTGATCAAGGGCACCGGCATCAGCAACGCCGGCGTGCGCAACGGCTTCACGGTGCCGAATCCGAACCAGCAGGCCGCCGCGATCGAGGCGGCGCTCGACGATGCCGGCATCGAACCCGCCACGCTCGGCTATATCGAGGGGCATGGTTCGGGCACCGCGCTGGGCGATCCGATCGAGATCCGCGCGTTGACCCAGGTGTTCCGCAAGACCACGCAGGCGCGGCAGTTTTGCCCGATCGGCACGGTCAAATCGAATATCGCGCACTTGCTGGCGGCAGCCGGGGTGGCCGGCATCGCCAAGGTGCTGATGCAGTTCAAGCACGGCCAGCTCGCGCCGTCGCTGCACGCGCAAACCCTGAACCCGAATATCCCGTTCGAGGATTCGCCGTTCTACGTCCAGCGCGAACTGGCGCCCTGGCCGCGCCCGCGCGATGCGCGGCAGCGCGAATTGCCGCGCCGCGCCGGCGTGACCTCGATCGGCGCGGGCGGCATGAATTCGCACATGATCCTCGAGGAATACCTCGCCGCCCCGCGCGAGAGCGGGCCGGACGTGGCCGAGCTGTTCGTGTTCTCGGCGATGAACGAGGCGACGCTGCGTGCGAGCCTGGCGCGCTTCGACGCCGCGCTCGACACGCTGGACGGCGTGCCGCTGTGCGATCTCGCCTATACGTTGCAGGTCGGCAAGAACGAACTGCCGTGCCGCCTGGCGCTGGCGGCGGATTCCCGCGCGAGCCTGCGCGCCGCGCTGCAAGCCTGCCTGGCCGCGCCCGCCGCGCGCGCGGGCTGGCATTACACCGCGAACATCCTGGAGCAGGATCCGCAGGTCGAGGCCGAGACGCTGGCGCGCGCGACGCGCGAGCGCCGTTTCGATCTGCTCGCGCCGCTGTGGTGCGATGGCGTGGCCGTCGATTGGGATGCGCTGCACGGCGCACGCCGGCCGCACCGCGTGTCGCTGCCCGCTTACCCGTTCGAACGGGTGCGCTGCTGGTATTCGGAATTCGCGGACGCGCCCTCGGTGGTGCAGCCGCTCGGCGCCAAACTCAAACTGCATCCCTTTATCGGCGTCAACATGTCGAACCTCGCCGGCCTGCGTTACGCCACCGATATTCATCTGGGCGAGCTGCTCGACTTCGTCCATGCGCGCCAGGGCGCGCAGCAGATCGTGCCGACCGTGGCCGGCGAGCTGGCCGCCGCCGCGGCCCGACAGGCCGGCCTGTCCGGCGCGCTGCGGGTGCGCGGGCTGCGGCTCGCGCCGCCGCCGGCCTGGGCCGGCGTGGCGCGGCTCGACTACGCGCTGGCGCCCGCCGGCGACGGGGCCTTTGACGTGGCG
>NZ_JAAGPF010000615.1 GCF_017104645.1 Burkholderia sp. Ac-20379 | reverse complement strand
AGAACAAATACAAGCACAAGAGAAGAGGACAGTAATTACACAGAAACACCATGAAACAAAGAGATGAAGAGGTGAATGACGTATAAGACACTACGCTAGAGGAACAACTTGGGAACGCAGCATGTATCAGAAAAAGTGACTGTGTAGACAGTCTATAAAGAATGGAAGTGGTAGATATTGTTTATTATTAACAGTATATGACGGATATCAGGATTTGTATTCTTTTTTTTTTTA
>NZ_JAAGPF010000614.1 GCF_017104645.1 Burkholderia sp. Ac-20379 | reverse complement strand
CGACAGGCGCGGCTGGCTCGCCGCGCGCCGCAGCAGCGCGGCCAGTTCGTCCGCCGTGCAGCCCGGCTCGCAGCCGAGGTACTGGCAGCACAGCGCCGGCACTTCGCGCGCCGCGCTGTCGAGCAGGCCGCTCAGGCCTGCCAACAGGGCCTCGCCGCCGGCCGGCACCACCACCTGCAGCAAGGCCGTGCGCGGCGCCTGGCGGGCAAGCCGCTGCACTTCGGCAAGCAGACGCTCGACCGCATCGCCGTAGCGCTGCTCGGGTGCCGCGGACGAGGCCGCCAGCGCGCCGCATCCCCAACCCGGCAAGCGGGCCTCCAGCGCCGCCGCCGACACGCCCGCGACATCGCACAGCAGCACGCGGCGTTCGTCGAAGCGTGCCGGATCGACGCGCATCGCGTCGTCGGCCTGCGCGGGCGCGAGATCGTCGGCCGGGACCGGACGCCAGGCGGGCAACAGCAATTGCGTCGGCGCGTCGTCCGACGGCCTGACGCGCGTGGCGAAGCCATGCATGCGCACGCACACGGTATCCGCGGCGTCGCGCAGCTCGAGGTCGAGCGTGCGCACGCGCGGGTTCGCCGGCGCATCGCGCGATTCGACGATCGACACCCGCATCTCGGCGCTGCACGGCGCGAGAATCTCGACCGAATCGAGCGCGAACGGCAACGCCGCCTCGGCGGGCGCTGCGCCGCTCGCGTCGAGCGCCATGCCGAGCGCGGCCTGGAACGCGCCGTCCATCAGGCTCGGATGCAGCACGAACGCGGCCTCGCTGGCCGCGATGTCGGCGGGCAGGCGCAACTGCGCCAGCACGCGCTTGGCGCCCTGCTCGTCGATGTCCAGCGCCAGGTTTTCGATCGCCCGGTGGCCCGGGCCGTATTCGATCCCCATCGCCGAAAACAGCGTGTAGACGTGCTGCGCATCGTAGCGGCGCGCACGGGCGGCATCGAAACGCGCATGCTCATGCGCATTGGCGGCCGGTGCCGCCCCATCGGTGGCGAGGCGCGCCTGGGCGTGCAACTGACGCACGCCGGACGCGTCCACGCAGTGAACCTCGGCGCGCGGCCAGCCGCCGCCGTCGTCGATGATCTCGACTTCGACGGTGGCCTGCCCCGTCACCACCATCGGCTTGAGCCAGACCACGTGCCGGATCGGCAGCGCGCCCATGCCGGCGCGCTGAACGGCCGCCCGGATCAGCTCCAGGTAGGCGACGCCGGGCAGGATCGGCTGGCCGCCGACGCGATGGTGATCGAGGTAGAACGCGCTCGCATCGAGCGCGCGCGCATAACGATTCGGGCCGATCTCGCGCAGGCTCAGGCCGGGTGCGGCCTGGGACGCGGGCGTTGCGGCAACAGAGGTGGCGGCGGCAGCGGCGGCAGAAGCAGCAGCAGAGGCAACGGCAGCGCCTGAAACAGCGCCAGAGACAGCAGCAACGGCAGCGGCAGAGACAGCGGCTGCACCAGACGCAGCAGCAGCGCCGGCCTCAGCCTGCGGCAGCCAGAAGCGTTTCGAGGCAAACGGATAGGTCGGCAACGCGACGCGGCGCGGCGCGCGCAACCGCGGCTCGCCATACAGCCGCGCCCAGTCGAGCGCGGCGCCCGCCACCCAGCGCGCCGCGAGCGTGGCGGCGTCGAA
>NZ_JAAGPF010000613.1 GCF_017104645.1 Burkholderia sp. Ac-20379 | reverse complement strand
AAAAAAAAAAAAAAAGTAAATGACTATTGAATATGAAGAGTGTATAAGACAATGGATAACGAGCAGATCAGAATAGTAAAAATCAACAGCAAGTAACGAGGCAAACATGAAAGAAATACAAAGAGTAGTATGTGAGCACTATAGAGAGCAAGAGTGAAACTATCGATCGTAGCGTGCCATAAGCACTTAGTAAGCGCCAAGTAAATAAACGCATATAGATCGAGCGCAAGATCA
>NZ_JAAGPF010000612.1 GCF_017104645.1 Burkholderia sp. Ac-20379 | reverse complement strand
GTAGCGGCGCATGGCGGCCGGCGCGCTCATGCGGGCCTGCAGGCGCGCCCACAGGTTGCGGGTGTCGAGGTAGGCGCGGCCGGGGTAGCGGCTGCGCATCTCGGGCGGCAGCGTGGCGGCCGACACGTTGCGGCCGGCCTCGACGAGGCAGACCGAGCGGGCGGCGTCCTCGGAGAGCCGCGCGGCCAGCACGCAGCCGGCCGAGCCGCCGCCGAGTATCAGGTAGTCGTACACGATCGAAGCCGGCAGAAAAGCGCATCGCCCCGAGCGGCGCGACGCAACGCAAGGCGCGCGCGGCAGGGCGGATGACGGAAATCGAGGCCGCCGGCGCGCCGCATCATGCCGCGATGCGGCGCCCGACGTTGCGGACGCAAGCAAACGGCACGCTGCGCGCGTGCCGTTGCGCTCATTGCTGCATGAACTTGAGCCAGCGCGCCTTGGCCTGAATGCCCGGGGCCGACGCCCACCATTCCTCGGAGAGCAGCGCCTGCTTGGCGGCGTTGGCCGGCGAGCTCGGCAGCTCGCTCGCGCGCTGCGGCGTGATCTTGCCGGTTTGGTAGGCGGCCGGGTTGCCGGGGCCGTAGTCGATGTACTTCGGCAGGTTGGCCTGCAGATCGGGCGAGACGGCCGCATCGACGAAGCGCACGGCGTTCGCGAGGTTCGGCGCGTTCTTCAGGATGCACAGCTGGGTGTTCTGCAGGATGCCGTCCTCGTAGGTGAACGCCACGTCGGGGTTGTCCTTCGCGACGGCGCTGGCGCGGCCGTTCCAGATCATTTCCATGTCCACTTCGCCGTCGTGCAGCAACTGCGCGGACTGGCCGCCCGAGGTCCACCAGACGGAAATGTCGGGCTTGATCTGCGCGAGCTTGCGGAACGCGCGATCCACGTCGAGCGGATAGAGCTTGTCGCGCGCCACGCCGTCGGCGAGCAGCGCGGCTTCGAGCGTGGTTTGCGGATCGTTGCGCAGCGCGCGCGTGCCGGGGAAGCCCTTCACGTTCCAGAAATCGGCCCAGCTGTGCGGCACCTTCTTGACCGTCTTCTTGTTGTAGCCGATCACGCTCGAATAGAACTCGTACGGCACCGAATACGGCGTGCGGTATTTCTCGGGGATCGACGCGGCGCTCGGCATCTTCGAAAAATCGAGCTTCTCGATCAGCCCTTCGGCGCCGCCGCGCAGGCAGTTCGAGGTGGGCGTGTCGACCACGTCCCAGATCGGCTTGCCGGTGGCGCCCTGCGCCTTGATCTGCGGCCACGCGTCGGGGATGCTGTCCTGCGCGATGGTGATGCCGAGCTGCTTGGCGGCCGGGTCGAGAATGGCCTTGGTCTGGGCTTCCTGATACGCGCCGCCTTGCGACACGAAGGTGATCTGGCCGGCGGCGAGCGCCGACGTGGCGCTCGCGCTACCGATCGCGAGTGTTATGGCGGCCTGACACAGGCGTTTCGTTTTCGTCACGACTCTTCCTCGACACGGTTGCAGTGGACACTCTATCCGGAAGGGCTTGCCGCGATGCGAGCGGCGTTCCGGGGGGGAATCGATCATCGGGTCGATTCGAATATAGTGAGCCAATTTGCTGCGGACAACGTCGAAATTGTTGGAGCCGGCATGACCTGATGTAATGGCCGCGTCACGCGAAGCGTGCAGGTGTGCTGACGAATCGCCAGCGTCGAACGGGTGCGGGTAATCGCCTAGTGGCGCCTAGCGGCCGGCCGCGTTGCGCACCGCGCGCGCGGCATGCGCGGCGTCGGACGGCATCAGCAGCAAGGCCAGCGCGAGCGAGATCAGGCAGCCGGCCAGCACTTCCTCGATGCGCACCGCCGCGAGCGGCACGATCGCGAAGCCGAGCGTGCCGTACAGCAGGCCCACCAGCAGCGTGATGAAGAACACGCCGCGCGCATACGCATGAAGAATGTAATAGGCCCAGCCGAACACCGACGCGATCATCGCGGCCACCAGCACGCCCGTCTGATGCGCGAACACGGTGACGAGCAGCACGCTGGCCGCCGCGCCCGCGAGCGTGCCGAGGACGCGCTGCACGATGCGCGCGCGCGTGCCCTGATGCGAGGTGGTGCCGAGAAACACCACGAACGTGCTGATCACGGCCCACATCGCGCGGTCTTCCGAAAGCGCGCCGCCGGCCAGCATCGCGAGCAGCGCGGCAGCGGTGGCGGCCAGCGCCGGCCGCCATGCAAGATGGTGCAGCCGATGCGCGAGCATCGCGGCCAGCGGCGCGCGGGCC
>NZ_JAAGPF010000611.1 GCF_017104645.1 Burkholderia sp. Ac-20379 | reverse complement strand
AGCGCCCGAACGGCACGGGCCGCCGCCGCGCGCCCGGCTGGCCGCGGCTCGCACCGTGACGCGTCCGCCACGCACCGTGGCGCGGCGCACTGGCACGTTTTTGGCGTATTCCACAGGCCCCGCCGGCCGCACGCGGCGGCGTTTCCCTGATTCCAACATGCGAGGAGCGACAGATGAACCACGCCGAGATGCAGCATCTGAACATCGAATTTCCGTATCGCAAGCAGTATGGGAACTTCATCGGCGGCGAATGGGTGCCGCCCGTCGCCGGCCAGTATTTCGACAACATCTCGCCCGTCACCGGCCAGCCGTTCACGGCCATCCCGCGCTCGCAGGAAGCCGACATCGAACTGGCGCTCGACGCCGCGCATGCGGCCAAGGCCGGCTGGGGCGCGACCCCGGCGGCGGACCGCGCCGCCGTGCTGCTGCGCATCGCCGACCGGATGGAGCAGAACCTGGCGCGGCTCGCGGTGGCCGAGACGATCGACAACGGCAAGCCGCTGCGCGAAACCACGGCGGCCGACATCCCGCTCGCGATCGATCACTTCCGCTATTTCGCGGGCTGCCTGCGCGCGCAGGAAGGCTCGATCGCCGACATCGGCGGCGACCTGGTGGCCTATCACTTCCACGAGCCGCTCGGCGTGGTGGGCCAGATCATCCCGTGGAACTTCCCGATCCTGATGGCCGCGTGGAAGCTGGCCCCCGCGCTGGCGGCGGGCAACTGCGTGGTGCTCAAGCCGGCCGAGCAGACGCCCGCCTCGATCCTCGTGTGGGCCGAACTCGTGCAGGACCTGCTGCCGCCCGGCGTGCTCAACATCGTCAACGGCTTCGGGCTGGAGGCGGGCAAGCCGCTCGCGTCGAGCAAGCGCATCGCCAAGATCGCGTTCACCGGCGAAACCACCACGGGCCGGCTGATCATGCAGTACGCCAGCGCGAACCTGATTCCGGTCACGCTGGAGCTGGGCGGCAAGAGCCCGAACATCTTCTTCGCCGACGTGATGGACCGCGACGACGGCTACTTCGACAAGGCGCTCGAAGGCTTCGCGATGTTCGCGCTGAACCAGGGCGAGGTGTGCACCTGCCCGTCGCGCGCGCTGGTCGAGGAAAGCGTGTACGAGCGCTTCATCGAGCGCGCCGTGAAGCGCGTCGAGAAGATCCGCCAGGGCCACCCGCTCGACGCGCAGACGATGATCGGCGCGCAGGCCTCGGCCGAGCAGATGGAGAAGATCCTGTCGTACATCGACATCGGCCGCCAGGAAGGCGCCGAGTGCCTGACGGGCGGCGAACGCAACACGCTGACGGGCGAGCTGGCGAGCGGCTACTACGTCAAGCCGACGGTGTTCCGCGGCCACAACAAGATGCGGATCTTCCAGGAGGAAATCTTCGGGCCGGTGCTGTCGGTCACCACCTTCAAGAACGAGGAGGAAGCGCTGGAGATCGCCAACGACACGCTGTACGGCCTCGGCGCCGGCGTGTGGACGCGCGACGGCACGCGCGCCTACCGCTTCGGCCGCGCGATCCAGGCCGGCCGCGTGTGGACCAACTGCTATCACGCCTACCCGGCGCACGCGGCGTTCGGCGGCTACAAGCAATCGGGCATCGGCCGCGAAACGCACAAGATGATGCTCGACCACTATCAGCAGACCAAGAACCTGCTGGTCAGCTACAGCGAGAAGCCGCTCGGCTTCTTCTGAACGCGCGGTGCAGCTTCACTGCGACAACCGCCGGCGCGCGATCGCCGGCGGTTTTTTCATGGCGCGTTCGCTCAGGCATCGCCGAGACGTTCGGGATCCGAAGCATTGCCGGGCAGCAGCGCGTCGCTGTCGTCCTTGAGGCCCACGCCGGTCAGTTGCAGCCGGCGCGCGTGCGTCAGCAGGTAATGCAGCTTGTGCGCGGCAGCCGCGTGCGGCAGCCCTTCCGGGCGCACGTTCGAGATGCAGTTGCGCTGCGCGTCGTGGCAGCCGACCTGCGGCGCAAAGGTGAGATACACGCCGAGGCTGTCCGGCGAACTGAGGCCGGGACGCTCGCCGATCAGCATCGCCACCAGCTTGGCGCGCAGCAGCGCGCCGATCTCGTCGCCGAGCGCGACGCGCGCCTGGCGCGCCACCACCACCGGGCCGATCGACCAGCCGTCGGCGTCGAGCCGCCCGCGCACCGCCTCGATCAGCGGCAGCGCCTGCTTCGCGGCCGCGAACGCCGACAGGCCATCGCCGATCACGAACACCAGATCGGGCGCGGCGG
>NZ_JAAGPF010000610.1 GCF_017104645.1 Burkholderia sp. Ac-20379 | reverse complement strand
GTGGGTGAAGCATGGAGTGAGGATGAGTGTGAAATGGGAGTGAGAGAGATGGAGGGTATAGGCGAGATAGGTGAAAGAGAGGAGAAACTGGCGGTGAGTGTGGGGAGAGGGAGGATGTGGAGACTAGGGACTAGAAAGAAAGGGCTGGTAGGAGTGAAAAGGTGATGGGTAGGTTAGACGAAAGGAGTCGTAGGTGGGAAAGAACATAAAGATGCTTAAGAGAATGTTTTTTTTTTG
>NZ_JAAGPF010000609.1 GCF_017104645.1 Burkholderia sp. Ac-20379 | reverse complement strand
GAGATAGGTCCACTTGCAGGTGACGGTGCAGGTCGAGCGCGCCAGATCGCCGGTCGCGCGCCAGGTCAGGAAATCGGTCAGGTCGAAGAATTGCCAGGCCGCGTCGAACACGGCGCGGCGATGCTCGCGCAGCCACAGCAGCTTCGGCGTTTCCATCTCGGGCGAAATGCGTCCGCCCACGTAGTTCAGCACCGCGTGCCCCTGCGCGTTGATGCGTTCGGCCTGCGCCACGGCGCGGTGATCCATCCACACGATGATGTCGCGCTCGGGCCGCTCCGACGGCCCCACCGGCAGCGGCGCGCCGCCCTTGCCGAGCACCACCAGCGAGCAGGTCGCGTCGAAGCCCAGCCCGGCCACCTGCGCCGGCGCGATCGCGGCCTGCGCCAGCGCCGCCTTCACGGCCGTGCAGACGGCCTGCCAGATGTCGGCGCTCGATTGCTCGACGATCGCGCCGCTCTCGTGGAATACGGCGATGTCGTGCCTGGCCGACGCCACCATGCGCCCCTGCGCGTCGAACAGGCCGGCGCGCGCGCTGCCGGTGCCCACGTCGATGCCGATCAGGTAGCGCGCGTCGGGGTTCGGATGATCCGTCATGTCTCGGTTCCTGGAGTGGGAGCGTGGCGCGACGATCTCACAGATCGACGCTGGTGGGCAGGATCACGAGATCGCGGATCGTCACGTTGCGCGGGCGGGTCAGCATGAACAGCACGGCGTCGGCCACCTCGTTGGCCTGCATCAGGCTGCCGGCCGCCAGCGCCTCGTCCATCTTCGCCTGCGGCCAGTCGTCGAGCAGCGCCGTCACCACCGGCCCCGGCGCGACCGCGCCCACCCGCACGCCGTGCTGCATGAGCTGCCGCCGCGTGGTGTGCACGAACGCCTGCACGGCGAACTTCGACGCCGTGTAGATCGGCTCCCACGCCACCGGCACGATGCCCGCGATCGAGCTGGTGAACAGGATGTCGCCGCTGCGCTGCGCGACCAGATGCGGCAGCACCGCGTGCACCGAGCGGAACGCCGCGTTGAGGTTCAGGTTCAGCATCCGGTCCCATTCGTCCGGGTTGCCGTGCAGCACCTCGCCGCCCACGTAGGCGCCCGCGTTGGCGTGGAAGATGTCGAGGCCGCCCGCGAGCGCGACGATGCGCGGCAGCATCGCCGACACGTCCGCCGGCTTCAGCAGGTCGACGGCCAGCGGCAGCGCGCGCTCGCCGAGCTGCGCGCAGCAATCGGCGAGGCGATCCTGCGCGCGGTCGATCAGCACCACCGTGGCGCCCGCGTCGAGCAGGGCGCGCGCGCAGGCGAGGCCGATTCCCGAGGCCGCGCCGGTGATGGCGGCGACCTTTCCGTTCAAGGGTTCAGACATGCGGAGTTCTCCAGGAGAAAAAGGTCAGGCGCGGCCGTGCGAGACGCGCGAGCGGCGCGCCAGCGAATCGACGATCACCGCGATCGCGAGCACCGCGCCGGTGATCATGAAACGCAGCGACGACGACAGGTTCAGCAGCGTCAGGCCGCTCGCGATCGACTGGATCACGACGATCCCGAGCACCGCCGACCACGCGCTGCCGCGCCCGCCGAACAGGCTCGTGCCGCCGATCACGGCCGCCGCGATCGCGTTGAGGTTGACGTCGCCGGAGCCGGCCTGCTGGCTGGCCGAGGCGAGCCGCGCGGCGCTGAGGATGCCGCCGAGCGAGGCGAGGCTCGTGCACAGCACGAACGCGCTGGCGTAGATCGCGCCCACGTGGATGCCGGCGCGGCGCGCGGCCTCGTGATTGCCGCCCACGGCGTGCATCGAGCGGCCCCAGCGGGTGCGCGTCAGCGCGTAGTGCATGAAGGCGGCCAGGCCGACGAACAGCGCGAACATCAGCGGCACGCCGCGGCCGTTGTCGAGGTAGGCGACCACCGCTTCGAGCAGCACGGTGAGCGCCGCGGCGCGCAGCAGCAGGCTGCCGGCCGACGGCGCG
>NZ_JAAGPF010000608.1 GCF_017104645.1 Burkholderia sp. Ac-20379 | reverse complement strand
CCGCCTGCGCGTCGGCACCGGCGCCGCCGGCCTTGCTGGCTTCCACCGGCGTGTCGTCCTGTTCCTGCTCGCGCCCGCGTCCGCCGCCACCGCCGCGGCCGCCGTTCAGCGCGTCTATGTCGTCCTGCTTGAACGACGCATCGCCGTCGTCGTCGCCGCCCGCGCCGCCCACGTTGTTGCGCTTGGCGCGCGCCACGTTGGCGCGCTTGCGGTTGCGCGCGAGGCTCGCGAACTTGCGCTGCGCGGCCTGGTTGCTGTTCTGCGCCTGATTCGTGTTGGTGAACAGCGTGCCGTTGTAGGTGGTGGCTTTCTGCGCCTGCCGCGTGCCTTCCTTGGCGGCGGCGTTCTGCTGCGCGTCGCCGGCGCGTCGGGCCTGATCGGCGGCGGCGGTGGTTTGCGGGCGGACGGTGGGCGTGCGGTTGATGGCCATCGAGGCAGTCTCCCGGTCAGAGCGGCACGGCGGTGCGCATCATCTGGTTCGCGAAATGCAGCACGGCGGCGCAGCACACCGGCGCGGCGATGATGATCGTGATGGTCACGGCGATCAGCTTGATGACCTGCGGCAGCGTCTGGTCCTGCAGCGACGTGATCGCCTGCACGAACGACACGCCCAGCCCCACCACGGCGGCGACGATCACGGGCGGCAGCGACACGGTCAGGCACAGCAGCATGCCCTGCGTGGTGAAACGGATCAGCGAATCGACATCCATCGTCGCTCCTTACTTGTAGGTCATCACGAGGCCGTGGATCAGCGTCGACCAGCCGTCCATCACCACGAACAGCAACAGCTTGAACGGAATCGCGACGTTGGTCGGCGTGACCTGGTTCAGGCCGAGCGCGAGCAGCACGTTGGCGATGATCAGGTCCACCACGATGAACGCGATGTAGAGCAGGAAGCCGATCTTGAACGCGTCGGTCAGCTCGGACAGCGTGAACGACGGCGCCAGCACGATCAGGTCGTGCTCGGTCAACTGCTGCGCCTGCTCCTTGGGCCACACCACGGCGGCCGAGCGCAGGAAGAAGCGCTTCTCGCGTTCAGCGGTGTGCTTTTCGAGGAACGCGCGGAACGGCTCGCGCGCCGCGCCGAACGCCTGGATCAGCGCCTGCGACGGCTGCGACGACAACTGCTGGCCTTCCAGCGCCTTCGACGCCTGCATGCCGATCGGCGCCATCACGTAGATCGACACCAGGATCGCGATGCCGTTCAGCACCATGTTGGGCGGCACCTGCTGCACGCCGAGCGCGTTGCGCAGCAGGCCGAGCACCACGACGATCTTGGCGTAGGAGGTGACCACCATCGCCACGAAGGGCAGCAGGCTGATCGCGATGACGACCAGCAGCAGCCCGGTAATGTCACTGAACTGAACCATGCCGATGCGCCATCCTGATGATTCGTACGCCGAGATGCTCGCCAACCGTCACGAGCTCGCCAAAACCTACCGTTTGCCCATGCACCACCAGCCGCAACTGCGCATCGGCGGCCGGCACCGGCAGCTCGACGACGTAGCCCGGGCCGAGCGCCGAAAGCTGGTCGAGCGGCAGCGCGACCGTGTCGATCTCGAACTGCACGGGCAGCTCGATGTTGCCGACCACGATCGGTTCGTCGGGGCGATCCGTCGCGAGGCCGGTATCGGCACGGGTCGAATCGAGTTCGTCGGACATGGTCCACTCCTGGGTAAGGGTAAGCGTCCGGCCGTCGAGCGAGGCGCCGGCGTGCGCGCGCACGTGGCCGCGCGCGCCCCACGCGGCCACGACGCGCGGCGCGCCGCCGCCGTGCAGCGCAGCCGCATCGAAGGTCGGAAACAGGCAGCGCAGCAGCACGTCGCCGGGTTCGAGCGCGGACAGCGTCTCGACCGCGAAGTGGCGGGCGCCGACGATGACGCTGCCGGGCAGGTTCAAGGTTGGAAACGCGCCGCGCCAGGCGTCGCCCGCGGTGCGGGCGATCAGCGCGTCGAGCGGGCCGAGCACGGCGCTGGTGGCCGCCACGGTGCAATCGATGCGGGTTTCGCCGAACGCCACCGACAGCGCCATCGGCGGCAGGTCGGGCTTGGCGTCGGCGAGGCAATCGGCCAGCGGGCGGCGCATCACGGACACCACGCGCGGCGTGTCGAAGCCCAGTTGCGCGAGCGCGGCGGCGAGCGGTTCGAGCAGCACGCCGGCCACCGTCTGGCGCAGCGCCAGCTCCGCGCCGCTGGGCGACAGCATGGCCGGCGCGCCGAGATCGGAAGCGCGTCGTGGAGGGAAAGAGGGTTGGTGGCAGTG
>NZ_JAAGPF010000607.1 GCF_017104645.1 Burkholderia sp. Ac-20379 | reverse complement strand
GGGGGGGGGGGGGGGGGGGGGGGGGGGGGGGGGGGGGGGGGGGGGGGGGGGGGGGGGGGGGGGGGGGGGGGGGGGGGGGGGGGGGGGGGGGCGGGGGGGGGGGGGGGGGCGGGGGGGCGGGGGGGGGGGGCGGGGGGGGGGGGCGGGGGGGGGGGCGGGGGGGGCGGGGGCACGCCGGCTGCGGCTCCGCGCTCGCGGAGGGGGGCCGCCGGGCGTGGCCGGGAGGGTCCGGCCGGGCGTTGGGCGCCTCGGCCGCCGCGCGTCCGGCCGCCGCCACCGCGCGCCGCAACGCCCAGCATCCGCCGCCGCAACGCATGCAGCGCCGCCCGACGCACCCCACGCAGCAAGAGCGCGCGATGCTCGGCGAAACCGATTCGGTCAGCCTCCACAGCCTGCACAGCATCCACGAGACGGACATCACCGACGCGCCGGAACTGGCCGCGTTCAGCTCGGAAGGCCTGAATCAGCTCGAAGCGCAGATGCACGACATGATCGAATCGTTCGACGTGTCGCACGATCCGGTGCGCCTCGACGCGAACATGGAAATGCTGCACCGCGCGATCGGCACCGACGAAAGCCCGGAACCGAGCACGCCCGAGCAACGCAAGATGGTGCAGAGCGTGCTGCAGTTCGCCAACGACATCGTCAACAACAACTTCGAGAACCCGGTCGGCAAGTTCGTGACCTCGGCCGCGCACTCGATGGTGGCGCGGATTCCGACCGTCTACGGCCCGACGTTCCTGCGCCAGTTGACCGGCCAGAAGCTCGGCGAGGTGCTCAGCGACGAACACGCGTCGAAGGACGTGAAATCGATGGTCGGCCTGATGCTGACGGCCGCGCCGATCGCGCTGCTCGTGGTCGGCATGATGCGCGACAAGGAAAAGGGCATCGCCACCAACACCAGCCGCAATTCGCGCCTCGCCCTGATGGCCGTGGGCAGCGTGATGGGCCTGGCCGCGGTGGGCACCGGCAGCATGGCCGGCGCGTCGGCCAGCCTGGGCGCGTTCGTGCTGTATTGCGCGATGCGCGACGGCATGCAGCAGTTCGTCAAGCTCGGCTCGAAGGACGACAAGGAGCCGACCTACGGGCAATCGCAGGCGGCCGGCGCGGCCTACGTGGCCGACCAGATGGTGGTGGGCTCGGGCATGTCGTACACGTCCAGCCCGTCGGGCGCGGGCGCGGCCGGCCAGGTGCTGCAAACGGACCACTCGGCCGAGCGCGCCGGCTGGAACATGTTCGGCGAGGTGGGCGACGACCTGGTGTCGGGCTCGATCACCGCGGGCGGCGCGCCGGCGCTGAAGGCCTCGTTCCAGATGCCGACGCTGGAAGATCTGAAGAACACCGCCACCGGCGCGTTCCCGGCCCGCGCGACGCTGTTTACGGCCAGCACGCTGCTCTCGCAGATCGTCGCCGACAAGACCACCGGCCTCAGCGAAGGCGCTCAGACCAACCTCAACAACCTGGCCGTCGCGCTGCTGCTCGGCATGGTGATGTACGCGCCGTTCGCGCAGATGGGCAAGACCAAGAAGCCGGAAGGCGGCGCGTCGGTGCACGAGGTCGAGCACAGCGACGACAGCGACCCCGAGGGCGGCCCGATCCTGCCGGTCGCCACCGGCGCCTCGGCGAATCCGGCGCAAGGCAGCGGCGTGCTGCAACGCCGCAACACGGCGATCTGACGCGCCCAGGTCTCGCCCCGGCTTTGCGCCGGCCCCTTGCGGGCCGGTTGCGATGCCGGGGCGAGCGCCGTTTACAGCGCCGCAGCGGCCCGCTATCGTGTGTCGGTCTCCCCTGCCCGCGCCGCCTCGCCATGAACGATCTGCTCGACCGCATCTGGACCCTGCTCGACGAAGGCGCGAACGCCGGCCGCGAGCGCTCGCCGTTCACGATGCTGCAAGCCGCCACGCTCGGCCTCGACGGCGCGCCGCAGGTGCGCACCGTGGTGCTGCGCGGCGTCGATCGCGCGGCCCGGTGCTTGATGTTCCACACCGATGCACGCTCGGCCAAGGCCGCCGAGATCGCCCGCGACGGCCGCATCGCGCTGGTCGGCTGCGATCTCGCGAACGGCCTGCAGATCCGCGCGCAAGGCGTGGCAAGCCTGCGCGCGAGCGAGGCCGAGCGGCTCGCGATCTGGCGAGCGAGCCGGCCGCGCACACTGATCCTCTATCGCGCGCCGCTGCCGCCGGGCACGCCGGTGGCCGAACCGGCCGACGCGCATCCGCCCGCCGCCGAGGCCGGCCCCCG
>NZ_JAAGPF010000606.1 GCF_017104645.1 Burkholderia sp. Ac-20379 | reverse complement strand
GGCGGCCACCTCGGCGGCCGTCACGCTGTCGCACCGGGCCAGCGGGTGGCTGCGCGGGCACACCGCCACCAGCCGATCCGCGCCGGTATGCAGCACTTCGAGCGCCGGATCGAGCGCCTCGCCGCCGGTCAGGCCGAGATCGGCCTCCTCGTTGCGCACCAGCGCCTCCACGGCGCTCGCCACGCCGTCGCGAATCTCGAAGCGTGCGCGCGGCACCTGCTCGCGAAACGCACGGATCAGCTCCGGCAGCGCGCTTGCGGCGAACGTCGGCAGGCAGGCGAGCCGCACCGTGCCGGCCGTGCCGTCGCCGAGCGCGCGGGCGTCGCGCAGCACGCGCTCCATGTCGTCGAGCGAGCGCTGCAGCAACGGCAGCAATTCGCGCCCCGTTTGCGTCAGCGCGACGCTGCGGCTGTTGCGGTCGAACAGCCGCGCGCCGACGGTTTCCTCCAGCCGGCGGATCTGCACCGTGAGCGCGGGCTGCGAGAGATTGAGGCGCGCCGCGGCGCGCGTGAAGTTGCCGGCCTGCGCGACGGTCACGAAGGCGCGTAATTCGCGGAGATTCAGATCCATAAAGGTTCGTGATTGCTGCAATCAAATCATTTCAATTGCGTTATCGCGCTTGCGAACTTACGCTCGGCCGAATCAAAAGACAAGACCGGAGACACCATCATGCTGCCGTTACTGGGGCTGGCCACCATCGTCGTGCTGCTCGGCGCGATCCTCTCGAAACGGATGTCGCCGCTCGTCGCGCTGATCCTCGTGCCGATCGCCGCGTCGCTGCTCGGCGGGTTCGGGCTGCAGACCAGCGCGTTCGTGATCGGCGGCCTGAAAAGCCTGGCCCCGGTGGTCGGCATGTTCGTGTTCGCGATCCTGTATTTCGGCGTGATCACCGACGCCGGCACGCTCGATCCGATCATCGACCGGATCCTGCGCGCGGTGGGCACGCGGCCCACGCGCATCGTGATGGGCACCACGCTGCTGGCGCTGCTGATCCACCTCGACGGCTCCGGCGCGGTGTGTTTCCTGGTGACGATTCCGGCCATGCTGCCGCTCTACGACCGCCTCGGCATGGACCGGCGCGTGCTCGCCGCGGCCGTGTCGATGGCGGCCGGCATCAACTTCCTGCCGTGGACCGGCCCGATGATCCGCGCATCCGCCTCGCTGCACCTGCCCGTCTCGGCGCTGTTCAATCCGCTGATTCCGGTGCAGATCGTCGGCCTCGTATTTGTGTTCGGCGCGGCCTGGTGGCTCGGCCGCCGCGAGGAACGGCGGCTCGGCGCGAACCTGGGCGGCGGCGCGATTCCGATGCCCGAGCGCGTGCTGAGCGCCGACGCGCAGGCGTTGCGCCGCCCGCGCCTGTTCTGGTTCAACCTGGTGCTGACGGTGCTGGTGCTCGGCACGATGGTGGTGATGGGCGAGAAGATCCCGCCCGCGCTGATGTTCATGGTGGGCTTCTGCATCGCGCTGCTCGTGAACTACCCCGACGTGGACATGCAGCGCAAGCGCATCGACGCCCACGCGCGCGCCGCGCTGATGATGGCCGGCATCCTGCTCGCGGCCGGCGTGTTCACCGGGATCATGCAGGGCAGCGGCATGCTCAAGGCGATGGCGAGCGCCGCGGTGGGCTTCGTGCCGCCGTCGATGGCGGGCCATATTCCGGTGGCGCTCGGGCTGCTGTCGATGCCGCTGAGCCTGCTGTTCGATCCGGATTCCTTTTATTTCGGCGTCCTGCCGGTGATCGCCGAAGTGGCGGGCCAGCTCGGCGTGCCCGCGCTGCACGTGGGCCAGGCCGCGCTGCTCGGGCAGATGACCACCGGCTTCCCGGTCAGCCCGCTCACGCCGGCCACGTTCCTGGTGGTCGGGCTGTGCGGCATCGATCTGGCCGAGCACCAGAAATTCACGTTCCCGCTGCTGTTCGGCGCGTCGGTCGTCATGACGATCGCCTGCGTCGCGCTCGGGATCTTCGCCCTGTGAAGCGGCGCGCGCTGCCGCCGCTCATTTCGTCGCGCAAGCGACCGGAACCCTCGTCATGACCGATCTTTCCCCCGCCCGGCGCGTGCGGCTCGGCGCCGGCGCCGGCTACTCGGGCGACCGCATCGAGCCGGCCGTCGAACTGGCCGAGCACGGTGCGCTCGATTACCTGATCTTCGAATGCCTGGCCGAACGCACCATCGCGATCGCGCAGCAGGCGCGGCGCGGCAACCCCGCGCTCGGCTACGACCCGCTGCTCGGCGCGCGCATGCGCGCGGTGCTGCCGGCCGCCGC
>NZ_JAAGPF010000055.1 GCF_017104645.1 Burkholderia sp. Ac-20379 | reverse complement strand
CGATTCGGAAGGCCTGCCCACGCGCGCCGAACTCGATCGCCTCGAAGCGGCCCCGGCTGCCGAGCCGGCCCCGGCCCCGGCCGACGCGCTCGCGCGATAATCGCCCCGCGCGGCGCCGCGCGCGCCGCGACGAACCCGCAACGGCGCACGACGCCGAAGGAGACAGCCCCATGCATGCCACGCTTCCGGTCCGCCGCTGGTGGAAGATCATGCCGATCGTGTTCATCACGTACAGCCTCGCGTATCTCGATCGCGCGAATTTCGGCTTCGCGTCGGCGGCCGGCATCAATCAGGATCTCGGCATCGGCAAGGATCTCGCCTCGCTGATCGGCGCGCTGTTCTTCCTCGGCTACTTCTTCTTCCAGATTCCCGGCGCGATCTACGCCGAGCGCCGCAGCGTCAAGCGGCTGGTGTTCTGGAGCCTGATCCTGTGGGGCGGCTGCGCGGCGCTCACCGGCGTGATCGACAACATCCCGTCGCTGATGGCGATCCGCTTCGCGCTCGGCGTGGTCGAGGCGGCCGTGATGCCGGCCATGCTGATCTACATCAGCAACTGGTTCACGAAGCACGAACGCTCGCGCGCCAACACGTTTCTGATTCTCGGCAATCCGGTCACGGTGCTGTGGATGTCGGTGGTGTCGGGCTATCTGGTGCACGAATTCGGCTGGCGCCACATGTTCATCGCCGAGGGCGTGCCGGCGATCGTCTGGGCGGTGTGCTGGTGGGTGCTGGTGCAGGACAAGCCGGCCCAGGCGAAGTGGCTCAACGGCGACGAGAAGCGCGACATCGAACGCGTGCTGGCCGCCGAACAGGCCGGGCTCAAGCCGATGCGCAACTACCGCGAGGCGTTCCGCCAGCCGGCCGTGATCATGCTGTGCGCGCAGTACTTCTGCTGGAGCATTGGAGTATACGGCTTCGTGCTGTGGCTGCCGTCGATCGTCAAGAACGGCTCGTCGCTCGGCATGGTCGAGACCGGCTGGCTGTCGGCGCTGCCGTATCTGGCGGCCACCATCGCGATGCTGCTGGTGTCGTGGGCGTCCGACAAGCTCGATTCGCGCAAGGCGTTCGTCTGGCCGTTCCTGCTGATCGGCGCGCTCGCGTTCGCCGGTTCGTACGCGCTCGGCTCGACGCATTTCTGGCTGTCGTATTCGCTGCTCGTGGTGGCGGGGGCGGCCATGTACGCGCCGTACGGCCCGTTCTTCGCGATCGTGCCGGAGCTGCTGCCGAAGAACGTGGCGGGCGGCGCGATGGCGCTGATCAACAGCATGGGCGCGCTCGGCTCGTTCGTCGGCTCGTATTTCGTCGGCTACCTGAACGGCGCGACCGGCTCGCCCGCGGCGTCGTACGCATTCATGAGCGCCGCGCTGGTGGCGGCCGTGGTACTGACGCTGATCGTCAAGCCGCAGCCCGAAAACGCGCTGCCGCTCGCTCACCCTTCCACCGGAAAATGATTCGCATGACGCATCGTATCGTTGCCTACAAAACCCTGCCCGACGACGTGCTCGCCTACCTGAAGGCGCACGCCGAGGTGATCCACGCCGACGGCGCCGAGGCGCTCGCCGCCGCGCTGGCCGATGCCGACGGCGCGATCGGCGCGAGCCTGCCCGTCACCGCGAAGATGCTCGACGGCGCGCCGAAGCTGCGCGCCTGGTCGACGATCTCGGTCGGCTACGACCAGTTCGACGTGGCGGACCTGACGCGGCGCGGCATCGTGCTGGCCCACACGCCCGACGTGCTGACCGAATCCACCGCCGACACGGTGTTCGCGCTGATCCTCGCGAGTGCGCGGCGGGTGGTCGAGCTGGCGGAATTCGTCAAGGCGGGCCAGTGGACGAAGAGCATCGGCGAGCCGCTGTTCGGCACCGACGTGCAGGGCAAGACGCTCGGCATCGTCGGGCTCGGCCGGATCGGCGCGGCGGTGGCGCGGCGCGCCGCGCTCGGCTTCCGGATGCGTGTGCAGTACACCAACCGCAGCCCGCATGCCGAGGCCGAGGCGCAGTTCGGCGCGCGCCGCGTGCCGCTCGACGAATTGCTGGCCACCTCCGATTTCGTCTGTTTGCAAGTGCCGCTGACCGACGCCACGCGCCACCTGATCGGCGCGTCCGAGCTGGCGAAGATGAAGCCCGGCGCGATCCTGATCAACGCCGCGCGCGGCCCGGTGGTGGACGAGGCGGCGCTGATCGCGGCGCTGCGCGCCGGCACGATCCGCGGCGCGGGGCTCGACGTGTTCGAGCGCGAGCCGCTCGCGGCCGATTCGCCGCTGCTGGACATGAAGAACGTGGTGGCGCTGCCGCATATCGGCTCGGCGACGAGCGAAACGCGCCACGCGATGGCCCGCAATGCGGCCGAGAACCTGATCGGCGCGCTCGACGGCACGCTGCGCGAGAACATCGTCAATCGCGAGGTGCTGGCCCGGCAAGGCTGACGTGCGCGGCGGGGCGCAAACGGGGCGCAATGCCGCGAGCCGGCCGACCGGCGATCGCGCCGGCCGCGCCCGCCATCGAAGCGGCGAACACGGCCGCCACCGATGCGTCGAAAGCCGCACCCGCCGCGGCGACGGCGCCTACCCCGGCCGACACCGCCGCCTCGCGCAAGGCCGCCGCCGACGCGCTGTTCTACATGACCAAGTAAGCCGCACGACGCAAGGCCGCGTCCCTTCTCGGTCTTGCGTCGCACTTTCAATCGCCCGACGTTTTAATTTCTGCACTTTCATTTCATATAAGCGCACGCAATCGTCAGCATTGCCAACGATTGTGTCCTGCCTCTCCGCTTCGCCCCAGCCGTCGCCTCGCGATCGCTAAAACCTCAGTTTTTCTCGCGTTTTTGCCTGTTTTTCCGCACCTGCACGCCGTCACGCTTATCGCAAGCGCGGGTGTTCCCCTGCAAGCCGAAATTCCGTAGCAGGACTACACTTCGATGAAGCCGCCCCGGCATCATTCGAAGCGGCATGAAACACGTTCCCCAATAGGAGACACGGCTTCATATGAAAAACATAACAATTCGCCAACTCAAGACGTTCGAAAGCGTTGCGCGCAATTTGAGCTTTTCGCGTGCGGCCGAAGATCTGCATCTGACTCAGCCTGCCGTCTCGATGCAGATCAAGCAGATGGAGGATCAGGCCGGCGTGCCGCTGTTCAGCCATGTCGGCAAGCGCATCGCGCTGACCGACGCCGGCGAGCTGATGCTGCGCCACAGCCTCGCGATCCTCGCCGATCTGAAAGCCGCCGAGCAATCGTTCGCAACCCTGAAGACCGGCAACACGCAGCGCCTGCGCGTCGGCCTGATCACTTCGGGCAGCTACTTCTTCCCGCGGCTGATCGGCGCGTTCATGCAGCGCAAGCCCGGCGTCGATCTCGACATGTCGGTGCGCAGCCGCGATCAATTGATCGCCCAGTTGCGCAGCGACAGCCTCGATCTCGCGGTGATGGTGCAGGCGCCGGACGATCCGGCCATCGTCGCCGAGCCGTTCGCGCCGAATCCGTTCGTGCTGGTGGCGGCGCCCGATCATCCGCTGGCCGGCGTGCGCAACCTCGACCGTTCGCGCATGGCCGGCGAATGCCTGCTGGTGCGCGAGAGCGGCACCGACACGCGCAACGCCGCCGAGGACAGCTTCCGCGGCCAGCCGCACGCGCCGCGCTTCATGGAGATCGGCTGCGCCGAGGCGATCAAGCAATCGGTGATGGCCGGCATGGGCATCAGCCTGTTGCCCGCGCAGACGGTTCAATCCGAACTGCGCGCCGGCCTGCTCGCGGTGCTCGACGTGCAGGGCTTTCCGCGCAAGCGCAACTGGTGCGTGGTCCATCGCGCCGACCGCCATCTGCCGCCGGCGGCCGTCCATTTCCGCGAGTTCCTTCTGACCGAAGGCGGCGCGCGGCTCGAACACATCACGGGAATCGACAAGGTGCAGGCCGACATGGCGCTTCAACGCTCCGCATATGTTCCGGGGCCGGCGCGGCCGGTCGCGAGCACGGCGAGCCTCGACGTCGCGCTGCGCACCCGCGCCCTGTTACGCGACGGCAGCCTGCCAGACCAGGGCGATATTCAAGGCGAGAATCACGGCGGTGGCGAAACCCGCCACGACGACGATCTTGCGGCTCGCGGCAAACCGGCCCATCACTGAGCGGCGCGACGACAGCACCACGAGCGCGATCAGCGGCACCGGCAACACGATGCTGAGCACGATCTGGCTGTCGATCATCGCGTGCATCGGATCGCAGGTCAGGCACACGATCACGGCCGGCACGATGGTGATCAGGCGGCGCACCAGGACCGGAATGCGAAACCCCACGAAGCCCTGCATGATGTTCTGCCCGGCCATCGTGCCCACCACCGAGCTGGAGATGCCCGAGGCCAGCAGCGAGACGAGGAACAGCACGCCCGCACCGGCACCGAGCACGGGCGTCAGCGTGTGGTACGCCGCCGCGATGTCGGCGATGCCGGGCGCGTGCTTGCTGAACACCGAGGCGGACATCGCCACCATCGCCATGTTCACGAATCCGGCCAGGCCCAGCGCGACCATCACCTCGCGATTCGAGAAGCGCACCAGACGGCTGCGCTGATAGTCGTTGCGCGCCGGCGCGCGGTTCTGCGTCAATCCGGAGTGCAGATAAATGGTGTGCGGCATGATGGTCGCACCGACGATCCCCACGGCCAGCATCAGCGCCTCGCTGCCATGCAGTTGCGGCACGAACGTATGGAAGATCGCGGCGTGCCAGTCGGGCGGCGCGATGAACAGCTCGCCCAGGTAGCTGAGGCCGATCACGGCGATGAACGCGGCGATCACCAGTTCGAGCGGGCGAAAGCCCTTCTTGTCGAGCGACAGGATGCCCACCGTCACGATGCCGGTGATCAGCAGCCCCCAGGCCAGCGCGAGATGGAACAGCAGCGAGATGCCCATCGCCGCGCCCATGAACTCGGCCAGGTCGGTGGCGATCGCGGCGATCTCGGAGCCGATCCACATCGCGATCACGAGCGGCTTCGGAAATTCGTCGCGGCACACTTCCGCGAGGCTGCGGCCCGTCACGATGCCGAGCTTGGCGGACATCGCCTGAAACAGCATCGCCACCAGCGACGCCAGCATCACCACCCACAGCAGTTCGTAGCCGTAGGTCGAGCCGGCCTGGATATTGGTGGCGAAATTGCCCGGATCCATGTAGCCGACCGAGGCGATCACCGCCGGCCCGGCGAATGGCAACAGCGCGCGCAGGCCGCGGCGTTCGTTGTCGAGCGTGTCGCGCATCGCGGTGACGGTGTCGGCGGTCGTCGTGCCGGCCAAGGCCTGGCTGGCGGTGCGTTTGAGTGCCATCGGCATGATGTGAGCCTCTTGCAAATGCGTGCTGGATTTCGATAGCGGACAACAACGGGAACGAGGCGGCCGCGCGCCGTGCGGCAGGCGTCGAGCCTGCGCGCACGCGCACGCCGGGGCCGCGGCGGCCTGCGACTCAGGCGATCACGTCGCGCCGGCCCTTCAGGCGGTGGATCGCATCGAGCGTCTCGTCGTCGACGCGCAGGTGCTCGCGCAGCAACTGCCTCGGCACGTTCGCCAGCCATTGCGACAGCGTGATCTCGGAGAAGTGATCGGACTTGAAGATCTCGAGGAACACCAGATCCTCCTTGCCGGTGTTCTTGATGTAGTGGCCGAGGTTCTTCTCGACGTAGCCCACGTCCCCGGGGTTGAAGTCCACCGTCTGCGCGGCCGGCCCGGTGTTGAACACCGTCATGCGTGCCGTGCCCTTGATGAAGTACTGCCATTCGTCGTTGTCCGGATGCCAGTGCATTTCGCGCAGGCCGCCCGGCTTGACCGTCACGAGCGCCGCGGCCACCGTCTTCGACACCGGGAAGTTGTGGCTGTCGACGATGCGCACTTCGCCGCCCGAGCTCGACACCGTCGGCGCCATCGCGCTCATGCGGAAGATGAACGGGTGATCGGGGCGGCCGGCCGGCGACGCGCAGTAGGCCTGATCGGCAGCCAGTGGGCCAGCCTTCGCGCCTTGATAGATCCACAGCTGTTCGAGCGGAATCTCCTTGAACTTTTCGGCCGGCACGCCGAAGTTCTGCGCGAGGATGTCGGGCGGCGTGTGGGCGAACCAGTCGGACACCATCAGCGTGTTGAATTCGCCCGAGGAACCGTTATCGAACGCCAGCACGAATTCGCCGCCGTTGTCGCCGAGGCCCTGCAGCGAGTGCGGCAGGCCCGGCGGGAAATACCAGATGTCGCCGGCGGCCACGTCGGCCACTTCGGCGCGGCCCTGCGTGTCGATGGTCGTCACGCGCACCTGGCCGCTGACCATGATCGCCCACTCGGCCTGCTGGTGCCAATGCAGCTCGCGCACGCCGCCCGGCCCGAGGCGCATGTTCACGCCGGCGATGTCCTTCGAGATCGGGAACGCCTTGGTGGTCACTTCGCGCGCCCAGCCGCCAGCCTGGATGCGCTTGTGAGCAAGGTTGAACGAGGCCCACGGAATCGGCATGCCGCCCACGTCGGTGGCGGGCGGATTGTTGAACGACGGCAGCACGTCGCGCAGCACCGGGTTCTGCGGACCGGGTTCGGACAGCGCGGCCGGCGTGGAATTGATCGCGCCTTGCGGCGGCGTATCGGGGTTGCCGAATTCGGCGGCCTTGGCTGCCACCGCGGCACCCATCGCGACGGCGCCTGCTGCCGCGCCGACCAGCACGCTGCGGCGTTTCATATCGGTCATGCTCTGTTCTCCTGAATATCTTTTCCTGATGAAGATCGGCCGCCGCGGCGCGTGGCGCACGGCGCTGCCGATCGATCGGAACCTTGCTGTCCGCTCCGTGACGCCAATACTAGGGACGCACGCTCAGGATGAACAATCAGGAATTCTTGGCGAGTGCATAAGCAGGTTTGATACATCGCCGCAACGAAGGCGCATAGGATCTGCGCATGCGCCGGTGTCCGCATCGGTGCGACGCGCGGTTCAATTCAAACGGAAGCAAACGCAAGGAGCGTGAACATGGGTAGCCTCAGCATGACGCATTGGCTGATCGTCCTGGCGATCGTGTCGCTGGTGTTCGGAACGAAGAAACTGCGCAGCCTCGGCACCGATCTGGGCGGCGCGATCAAGGGCTTCAAGGAAGGAATCAAGGAAGACGAAGCGGGGGCGGCAGCGCCCGAGGCGCTCGCGCAGGCGGCCGTCTCGCACGACGCCGCGGTGGACGTTCAGACCAAGCGCCCGGCCGCGCAATCCTGAACGCAGCGCATCGGCAAGGGGCGGGTCATCATCGGCCCTGCCCCGCCCGCCGCAAATAGCGAGCCACACGCATCACGGCTGCTTCGCTGTCAACAACTCCACGCCGAAGCCGACAAACACGAGGCCGGTCGTGCGCCGGATCGCCGCCACCGCGCGGCTCGCGCGCAGGCGACCGTGCAGATGGCGCACGCCGGTCGAGTAGATCGCGTGCACCACGAGCACCGTCAGCGCGATGGTCAGGTACATCTCGGCGAACTGCAGCGGCAACGAGCGTTGATGATCGACGAACTGCGGCATGAACGCGGACAGGAAGATCATGGTCTTCGGATTGCTGCCGGCCACGATCATCGCTTCGCGCAACAGCCGCCAGCGGCTGACCGGCGCGGCCGTGCCCGGCGCGGCATTCGCCTCGGCGCCACCGGCGGCGGGCCGCCCGGCCTCGCGCCATTGCCGGATGCCGATGAAGATCAGATAGGCCGCCCCGACCAGCTTCAGCGCGACGAACAGCGGCGGCATCGCGGCCAGGATCGCGCCCACGCCCACCGCCACCAGCATCACCACCACCAGTTGCACGAACAGGTTGCCGGCGATCGACACGACCGTGCCGCGCGCGCCGTGGCGCACCGTGTTGCGGATCACGAGCAGCACGTTCGGGCCGGGCGTCAGCGTGGTCAGCAGATAGGCGAAGGCGAACAGCAGCCAGGTATGGGCGGACATCGGCATCTCCGGAAGGCGAATGGGGCGCAACGGTGGGGCCAGAACAGTACGGCGAGCGGCCACTGGCGGTGGACGCGAAGGCCCCCAAAGCGGCCGCCAGCGCCGATCATGCCACGCCGGCGCAAGACGCGCGGCGCCGCCCGGCACCGGGCCGGCGGGGCCGCACCGGCCGGTGCGCGGGGCAGGCAACGCGACGGCCATACACACTGCCCGATTTCCAAGGCAGCCGGCTCGCCGTGACGTAAAATAGCGCTTTTCCCCAGCGGACTCCCTTTTCCCGATATGAAGCTCGCCTCCACGCCCGACATCATCGCCGAGCTGAAAGCCGGCCGCATGGTGATCCTCGTCGACGAGGAAGACCGCGAAAACGAAGGCGACCTGATCCTCGCCGCCGATTTCGTCACGCCGGAAGCGATCAACTTCATGGCGCGCTACGGCCGCGGCCTGATCTGCCTGACGCTGACCCAGGAACGCTGCAAGCACCTGAACCTGCCGCTGATGACCTACCGCAACGGCACGCAGTACGGCACGGCGTTCACGGTCAGCATCGAGGCGGCCGAAGGCGTCACCACCGGCATCTCGGCGGCCGACCGCTCGCACACGATCGCCACGGCCGTCGCGCGCGACACGCGCGCCGACCAGATCGTCCAGCCGGGCCACGTGTTCCCGATCATGGCGCAACCGGGCGGCGTGCTGGTGCGCGCCGGCCATACCGAAGCCGGCTGCGACCTGACGGCGCTCGCGGGCCTCACGCCGGCTGCCGTGATCTGCGAAGTGATCAAGGACGACGGCTCGATGGCGCGCCTGCCCGATCTGATCGAATTCGGCGAGCAGCACGGCATCCTGATCGGCACGATCGCCGACCTGATCCACTACCGCAGCCGCACCGAATCGATCGTCGAACGCGTGGCCGAGCGCACCATGCAAACCGCGCACGGCGCGTTCCAGGCCGTGCTGTACCGCGACAAGCCCACCGGCTCGCCGCACATCGCGCTGGTGCGCGGCACGCCCTCGCCCGATGTCGACACGCCGGTGCGCGTGCACGAGCCGCTGTCGGTGCTCGACCTGCTCGAAACCAGCACCTCCACGCACTCGTGGACGCTCGACGCCGCCATGAAGGAAATCGCCGCGCGCGACCTCGGCGCGATCGTGCTGCTCAATTGCGGCGACAACAAGGAACATCTCGTCGACGTGTTCCGCGCGTTCGACGAGGAAGAAAAGGCCGCGGTGCTCAAGCGCCGCCCGGTCGATTTCAAGACGTTCGGCATCGGCGCGCAAATCCTGCGCGACGTCGGCGTCGGCAAGATGCAGGTGCTCGCGAACCCGCGCAAGCTCGGCAGCATGTCGGGCTGGGGTCTCGAGGTGACGGGCTTCGTGCCGATGCCTGGCGGCGCGGCGTCCGAGATCTGAGTTCAACGCAACCGGCTGATCCGCCGCTCCCAACCACGCTGAATCCAACCACGGAATGAACATGGAAATCGGACAATACCAACCGAATCACGAGGGTGAAGGCCTGCGCATCGGCATCGTGCAGTCGCGCTTCAACGAACCCGTCTGCAACGGCCTGGCCGATGCCTGCGTCGAGGAACTCGAACGCCTCGGCGTCGCCGGCGAAGACGTGCTGCTCGTCACCGTGCCCGGTGCGCTCGAAATCCCGCTGGCGCTGCAAAAGCTGGCCGAAAGCAACCAATTCGATGCGCTGATCGCGCTCGGCGCCGTGATCCGCGGCGAAACCTACCACTTCGAACTCGTCTCGAACGAAAGCGGCGCGGGCATCTCGCGCATCGCGCTCGACTTCAACACGCCGATCGCCAACGCCGTGCTGACCACCGAGAACGACGAGCAGGCCATCGCCCGCATGACCGAGAAGGGCCGCGACGCAGCCCGCACGGCCGTCGAGATGGCCAACCTCACGATGACGCTCGACCAGCTGAGCGACGACGAGGAAGAAGAGGACGAAGACGAAGAAGAGGAAAACGAATGAAGAAGAGTGCACGCCGACAATCGCGCGAACTGGCGACGCAGGGCCTGTATCAATGGCTGCTGTCGAACGCGTCCACCGGCGAGATCGACGCGCAGTTGCGCGGCGCGCAGGGTTACGACAAGGCCGATCGCGAACTGCTTGAAACCATCCTGTACGGCGTGATCCGCGAACACGTGGATCTCGCCGCCGCGCTCACGCCGAGCCTCGATCGCCCGATCGAGCAACTGTCGCCCGTCGAACGCGCGGTGCTGCTGGCCGCGACGTTCGAACTGAAGCATCAGATCGAAACGCCGTACCGCGTCATCATCAACGAGGCCGTCGAGCTGACCAAGACGTTCGGCGGCTCGGACGGCTACAAGTACGTCAACGGCGTGCTCGACAAGCTGGCCGTCAAGCTGCGTCCGGACGAAGCCGCCGCGCGCCGCTGATACCGCCGAGAGGCATCCCCGCGGGCGCTTCGGCGCCCGCCCCTTTTTCCAGCCCGGGTTTTCTCCGCACCATGAATACTGCCGCCGAATCGCTGATCCGGCTGGCGTCGCGCGTCGACGCGATCCAGCCGTTCCACGTGATGGAAGTCGTCAAGCAGGCCGCGCTGCTCGAGCAGGCGGGCCGCGACGTGATCCACATGAGCATCGGCGAGCCGGATTTCACGGCGCCGGAACCGGTGATCGAGGCCGCGGCGGCGGCGATGCGGCGCGGCGTCACGCAATACACGAGCGCGCTCGGCATTGCGCCGCTGCGCGAGGCGATCGCCGCGCACTATGCGCGCACCTACGGCCTGACGATCGCGCCCGAGCGCATCGTCGTGACGGCCGGCGCATCCGCCGCGCTGCTGCTGGCCTGCCTGGCGCTGGTCGGCCGCGACGACGAAGTGCTGATGCCGGACCCGTCGTACCCGTGCAACCGGCACTTCGTGGCCGCCGCCGAAGGCCGGCCGGTGCTGGTGCCGAGCGGCCCCGAGGCGCGCTTTCAGTTGACGGCCGACGACGTGCGCGAACGCTGGGGCGAGCGCACGCGCGGCGTGCTGCTCGCGTCGCCGTCGAACCCGACCGGCACCTCGCTCGCGCCCGACGAGCTCGGCCGGATTCTCGGCGCGGTGCGCGAGCGCGGCGGCTTCGCGATCATCGACGAGATCTACCAGGGCCTCAGCTACGACGGCCCGCCCGTCTCGGCGCTGTCGTTCAGCGACGACGCGATCACCGTCAACAGCTTCTCGAAGTACTTCAACATGACGGGCTGGCGGCTCGGCTGGCTGGTGGTGCCGCCGGCGCTGGTCGGCGTGTTCGAGAAGCTCGCGCAGAACCTGTTCATCTGCGCCTCGGCACTGGCCCAGCACGCGGCGCTCGCCTGCTTCGAGGCCGATACGCTGGCCATCTACGAAACGCGCCGCCTCGAATTCATGCGCCGCCGCGACTACGTCGTGCCGGCGCTCGAATCGCTCGGCTTCGAGGTGCCCGTGAAGCCGGACGGCGCGTTCTATGTCTACGCACGCTGCGGCAAGGTGGCGCACCCGGCCGCCGGCGACAGCGCGAAGCTCGTCGACGCAATGCTGCAGGACGCGGGCGTGGTGCTGGTGCCGGGAATGGATTTCGGTTCGCACGCGCCGCGCGACTACATCCGGCTGTCGTACGCCACCGCCTATGGGCGGATCGAGGAGGCGATCGCGCGGTTGCGCACGCTGTTCGGCGGCTGAGGAGCGCCGGCCCGACGAAACAGAAAGTTGCAAATTGAAGGGACAAAAAAAGGGGCGCTGGATAGCGCCCCTTTTTTCATGACTGCGGCAACCCGCGATCAGGTTCCGACTTCCGACGAGCCGTCGTGCTTCGCGCCCGTCTCGGCGCTGGCATCGGCTTGCGGCGGCGCGGCCGGCTTCGCCTCGGCCGGTGCGCCGGCCTTGATCGTGATCGGGTGCGCGCCGTCGAGCGTGGCTTGCACGCGCTTCGGGCTGGCCGACGGCGCAGCGGAGGCCGTGGTGACCGGCGTCGACAGCAGCGGCGCGTAGATCGACACATTGCGGCCGCGCGACACGTCGCGCAGGCGGGTTCGTTCACCGAGCACCTTGGCGCTGTAGCCGCCGTCGTCCGGGCCGGTCACGCCGTTATAGAGGCGCAGGCCGCCCGTCAGCGAGCCGCCGCGCGCGATGCAATCCTTCAGCACGAGCGCGCCGACCTGCAGGTTCACCACCGGGCGCAGCGCCGCGTCGGTGCCGCCCGCGTATTCGAACTTGTCGGAGTGGATCTTCGACATCACCTGCATCAGGCCCTGTGCGCCGGCGCCGCTTTCGGCATACGGGTTGAAGCCCGATTCGATCGCCATCACCGACAGCAGCAGCAAGGGATCGAGGCCGACGTCGCGCCCCGTCTGGAACGCGGCCGTCACGAGCCGGCCGACGGGCTCCTGGGCGACGTGATAACGGCGCGCGAGGTAGCTGGCGACGAGCGCCTGCTCGCGGCTGCTGTAGATACGGTCGCTGCGCGCATCGGCGGCGACGCGCTGGATCGGGATCAGCTTGGCCAGCGTGACGGGCGACTGGCCGTTGCGCACGGCTTCGGCGGTCTCCGTGGCGGCAGCGGCGCTGGCGCCGAGATCGGCCGTGGCGGGCTGGTACGACACCGGCGACACCTGGCCGCCGGCCTCGAGATCGTCATCGGCGTCGGCATTGCCGGGGCCGAACGCGGGCAGCGGGTGCCCGGACAGCAGCCGTGCCGGGCCGGCCTTGACGGCGGCCGACAGCACGGGCATCAGCTTGGCGGCCAGCGTGCCGCGTGCGTTGGGCATCATCCAGAGCGCCAGCGCGACGAGCACGGCGCAACCGCCGACTATGCTGAAAAGGTGGTGACTGACACGCGTCCCGCGACGCAGCAGATCGCGCAGCAACTGCGCGTGCCGTTCGTTGGGACGCCACGATAACCAAGCGTTCATTCAGATCTCCCATGAACATGACTCGTGCGGCTCGCTCGACTCGAAGCGAGAAGGACGCGAAACCGCGGAATCAGGACACCGCGGGCCCGGGAGGGGCTGCGACGTCGGAGAAACGGTATGAGTACCGTTCGGGGGCCAGGGCGGTCACGAGAACAATGCCCGGCGGGCAAGGTGACGCGCGGTGGCTTCCACGCAAAAAACCAGCGTCGCAAAGGCGCTGGCTAGGACGAAAAACTACCGTCACATGCCGTTTCATCGCGGCGGACGGCGACGCGGAGCGTCGGGAAGACCGGAGCGGACTGGCTGTCTGCCAGGGGGTCCGGCGAACAATGTGAGCGGATTCTAGGGACGGTTTTATAGATCGTCAACACTATAAAGTCCGCAAATCATAACAAAAAGTAATGATTTGTTACGCCGCGGATCGAAAAGCCGCGCGCTGTCTGGGTTTCACGGGCGCTTAACAAATTTGCGGTTCGCGCTCGGAAAAATGGTCGCACGGGTAGAATCGGGGCTCGCTTTTCGGCGCGCCGCGCCGCCAACGCTCTCCGCCGCCGCGTGCGGCCGCTGACAATATTCCCATGAAATACAAAGACTTACGAGATTTTACCGAGCGCCTCGAAGGCCTGGGCGAACTGCGGCGCGTCAGCCAGCCCGTCTCGCCCGTCCTCGAAATGACCGAGCTGTGCGACCGGGTATTGCGCGCCGGCGGCCCCGCGTTGCGATTCGACTCGCCGGCCGGCTATCGGTTTCCGGTGATCGGCAACCTGTTCGGCACGCCGCGTCGCGTCGCGCTCGGCATGGGCGTGGATGCGGATCACGCCGACGACGGCTCCGCCCTCACCTCGCTGCGCGACATCGGCCATCTGCTGTCGGCGCTGAAGGAGCCCGAGCCGCCCAAGCGGCTCGCCGACGCCGGCAAGCTGCTGTCGCTGGCCAAGGCGGTGTGGGACATGGCGCCGAAGACGGTATCCTCGCCGCCGTGCCAGGAGATCGTCTGGGAAGGCAACGACGTCGACCTGGCCAAACTGCCGATCCAGACCTGCTGGCCCGGCGACGCCGGCCCGCTGCTGACCTGGGGGCTGACCGTCACGCGCGGCCCGAACAAGACACGCCAGAACCTCGGCATTTATCGCCAGCAGTTGATCGGGCGCAACAAACTGATCATGCGCTGGCTCGCCCATCGTGGCGGCGCGCTCGATTTCCGCGAGTTCGCGCTGGCCAATCCCGGCAAGCCCTACCCGGTCGCCGTCGTGCTCGGCGCGGATCCGGCCACCACGCTCGGCGCGGTCACGCCGGTGCCCGATTCGCTGTCCGAATATCAGTTCGCCGGCCTGCTGCGCGGCGCGCGCACCGAGCTGGCGAAGTGCCTGACGCCCGGCGTCGACACGCTGCAGGTGCCCGCGCGCGCCGAGATCGTGCTGGAAGGCTTCATCTACCCGCAGCAGGGCGAGCCCGGCGAAGCGCCCACCGGCGCGCCGCCCCGCCCGGCCGGCACACGCGGCGCGGCAGCCTACGAGCACGCGCTCGAAGGCCCGTACGGCGATCACACCGGCTATTACAACGAGCAGGAGTGGTTCCCGGTGTTCACGGTCGAGCGCATCACGATGCGCCGCGACGCCATCTTCCATTCGACCTATACCGGCAAGCCGCCCGACGAGCCGGCCGTGCTCGGCGTCGCGCTCAACGAAGTGTTCGTGCCGCTGTTGCAGAAGCAGTTCTCCGAGATCACCGATTTCTATCTGCCGCCCGAGGGGTGCAGCTACCGGATGGCGATCGTGCAGATGAAGAAGAGCTACGCGGGCCACGCCAAGCGCGTGATGTTCGGCGTCTGGAGCTTCCTGCGGCAGTTCATGTATACGAAGTTCATCGTGGTGGTGGATGAAGACGTCGATATCCGCGACTGGAAGGAGGTGATCTGGGCGATCACGACGCGCGTCGATCCGGTGCGCGACACCGTGCTCGTCGACAACACGCCGATCGATTATCTCGACTTCGCCTCGCCCGTGGCCGGCCTCGGCTCGAAGATGGGTATCGACGCAACCAACAAGTGGCCCGGCGAAACCCAGCGCGAATGGGGCCGCACGATCGAGATGGACGCCGCCGTCAAGGCGCGCGTCGATACGCTCTGGAACGAGATCGGCCTGGGCTGATCGCCGATGCGGCGGCGCGCGCAGCGAGCGCCGCGCCGCCGCACGCGTTACGTTTGCACACCAATCCGCCCACGCACTGAATTCGAACGATGGCGCTTCCCTCTGCCTCGATGCTGTCCGACGGCTTTTTCCTGTCGTTGTCGCTGTGTCTCGACATCGGCCTCGTCAACGTCGCGATCCTCTCGCTGACGCTTTCGCATGGCTTCAAGCCGGGCTTCTGGCTCGGCCTCGGCTCGTGCTTCGGCGATCTCGCGTACGCCGCGCTCGCGCTGGCCGGGATGGCCGTGCTGCTGCAATTCGAGGCGGTGCGTTGGGTGGTCTGGCTCGGCGGCGGCGCGGTGCTGCTGTTCCTCACCTGGAAGATGGCGCGCGAGGCGCTGTTTCCGCCGAAGCCGGCCGAGGCCGGCGATGCCGCCGCACCCGGCGCGGCAAGGGCGAGCGCGCCGCGCAGCTTCCTGCGCGGCATGTTGCTGGCGATGTCGTCGCCCTCGGCCATTCTGTGGTTCGCGGCCGTCGGCGGCGCGCTGATCGCCAAGGCGGGCGCCACCACGCCGGTCACGGCGTCGATATTCCTGAGCGGGTTCTTTCTGGGTGGCCTCGCCTGGACGCTGTTCCTGTGCGGCCTCGCCAGCCAGGGCCGCAAGCGCGCGGGCGCGGGCCTGATGCGCGCCTGCCACGTCCTGTCGGCGCTGCTGTTCGCATACTTCTCTTATAGCGTAATCGTCGGCGGCTATCGCGACCTGATCGTGCACGCGGCCGCCTGACGCGCCCGCCCATCGTTCGTACGCCCAAAAGCAACGCGGCGCGGCACGGTTTCCCGTGTCGCGCCGCGCGTTGGCGCGCGCCGGTCAGGCGCGCGAGCGGTGCTTACCAGTGACGGCCGTAGTAGCCGTGATGATAGTGATGCCAATACGGGCGGCCGTAGTAGCCGCCACCGTAGACGACCGGCGGCGGGCCGTAGTACGCCGGGGCCGGGGCGTAGACGACCGGCGGGGGCGGCGGCGCGTAGACGACGGGCGGCGGCGCGGCGTAGACCGGGTAGGCCGGGGCGATCGGCAGGCCGATACCGACGCCGATCGAAACGTGAGCCTCAGCGGCGCTTGCGACACCCAGGCCGAGCGCGGCGGCAGCGATAAACGGAACGAGTTTTTTCACTTCGGTTCTCCTGGCGGCACGTTCGATTTGGCCGCCACATGAACAGCGACGAATGCGCTGCGGTACGGGATCCAATGTAGCGAAAACCCCTGCCACCGGCCAACCGCATTTGTTGCAAATTGCAATTGTCGTGCCGGTGCACGCCATGCCCGGCGCGGCATTTCGCGCCTCATCCCGGCCCGGCGGGCACGCGCGCCGGAGCGGGTTCGGCGATGAAACCGGCAAATCGGTCAGGATTTCCGATAGATAAAGCCGAAGATCGGGCCTGCACGGTAATGATTGATTACAAATTCTGACCTCGGCCCGGCGGCTTTCGCGCGGCAGCGGCCCCGCCCGGCCAGCCGCGCGCTCAAATACGGGATACTGACGCCCTGCCGACTTTCCTGCGCCCCGCCATGCCGCTCTCATCCACACCCCGTCTCGGTTTCATCGGCGCCGGCCGGCTGGCCCGTTGCCTCGCGCGCCGTTTCGCGCAGGCCGGCTTTCCGGTCGCCGCCATCGCGAGCCGCACGCCGGCGTCGGCCGAGGCGCTGGCCGCCGCGATCGGCGGCTGCGCGGCCGTCGCCACGCCGCAGGACGTGGTCGACGCGGCCGACCTGATCTTCGTGACCGTATCCGACGACGGCATCGGCCCCGTCGCCGCGTCGTTGCGCTTCGATCCGGCGCGCGCGCCGTCTCAGGCGCTCGTTCATTGCAGCGGCGCGTCGAGCGTCGAACTGCTGTCGCCCGCACGCGACCAGCACGTGCAGACGGGCGGCTTCCACCCGCTCTATCTATTTGGCGGCGGCGACGCCGATCTCGAACGCATCGCCGGCTGCTCCGTGACGCTCGAGGCCGGCGGCACGCTGCGCCCCGTGCTCGACGCACTCGTCGCCGCGCTCGGCTGCCACCCGCTTGCGATTCCGGCCGGCACCCGCATGCTGTATCACGCCGCCGCCAACTACGCGGCCAGCTTCGCGCTGTGCGGGCTGGCCGAGGCCGTATCGCTGTGGCGCACGCTCGGCATCGACGAGGCCGATGCGCTGCGCGCGCTGCTGCCGATGCTGGCCGGCACCATCGAGACTGGCCGCGACAAGGGCCTCGCGAATGCGCTGGCCGGGCCGGTATCGCGCGGCGACGCGGGCATCGTCGCGAAGCAGTTGACGCTGCTCGACGCGCTCGGCGGCGACCACGCCACGCTGTATGCGCTGATGACGCGACGCGCCGTCGAACTCGCCGGCCAGCGCGCCGCGCCGCCGGCCGGACTCGACGCCGTGGCACGCAGCGTCGAGGCGCTGCTGGCCGCGCGGCTCGCCGAGGCCGCCCCCGATGGCCGCGAGCCGTGATAATGTGACGCCCGATGCAGGTCGCTACCCGATGGCGGCCGCACGCCACGCTACCCGACTGTCTGACAAGGATTCCAACGATGCTCGGCGAGATCGCCCGCTTTCTGATCAACACCCTGTTCACGCTGTTCGGCGCCGCCCTGTTGCTGCGCGCCTGGATGCAGGCGGTGCGCGTACCGCCGTACAACCCCGTCACGCAGGCTGTCCTGCAGGCCACCAACTGGCTCGTGCTGCCGCTGCGCCGCGTGATCAGCGGCACGCGCGGCGTCGATTGGGCCAGCGTGGTGGCCGCGGTGGTCACCGCGTTCGTTTATGTGGTGCTGATGCTGTCGCTCGGCGGCTTCGACGTGATGTCGATCCTGCCGACGCTCGTGATCGTCGCGCTGCTGACCGTCGCGAAATGGGCGCTGAACCTGGTGCTGTGGATGACCATCCTGATGGCGCTGCTGTCCTGGCTGAACCCGCGTTCGCCCGCGATGGCGATCCTGTTCCCGCTGACCGCCCCGCTGCTGAACCCGCTGCGCCGCGTGCTGCCGAGCATCGGCGGCATGGATCTGTCGCCGATCCTGCTGTTCGTGATCGTGCAGGTACTGCTGATGATCGTGACGCGCGCGACGATTTCGATGACGCTGTTCACGCTGTAGGCTGAATCGGCCGTTTTCGTATCGAGAGAAGCGCCGCCCCGAGCGGCGCTTTTTCTTTTTGCGAACCGGTATTGGCAGCGCATAGCAGGCACGCGGCGCGCCTCCCGCGGCTCAAACCAGCCAGCTGCGGGCTGTCCAGATGCCGAGAAACGTCAGCGCGAACGAGCCGGCCAGATGCACGAGCGCGACGGCGGCCGCCCAGCCGAGCCGCCCGTCGACCATATGCGTGACGACTTCCGCCGAATAGGTGGAGAACGTCGTCAGGCCGCCCATGAAACCGGTGATCACGAACAAACGCCACTCGGGGGCGAGGCCGGCCTTTGCACCGAAAAAGACGATCGCGACGCCGATCAGGTAGCCGCCGATCAGGTTCGAGGCCAGCGTGCCGAGCGGAAAATTCGGCACGACGAGGTTCAAGGCCAGGCTCAGGCCCCAGCGAAGCAAGGCGCCGAGGCCGGCGCCGACGAAGATCGCGACGATCGAGGGAAACACGGGGGCTCCTTGGGACGGAGAAGAGGAAGGTTGGCGTCACTGTAGGCGCTGAGGGACGGATATGGCAATGCGTGGCCGCGCCGCGCGGGGATCGCGGGCTTGCCCTGGCGGGCCAACTCCTTGTAAAATCTCGCGTTCTGCGGGCGTCGTATAATGGCCATTACCTCAGCTTCCCAAGCCCCAGCGCGTTAATTAAAACCACTATCCACGCGCGTTCTCACGTCACGATTTCTCCCGGCTCCACGAAGAACCACTGTGCATGCGGGGTTCACAGCGACGCCAGTTTTCACGCCAGCACCGACATCAGGAAGCTGACGATATAGCTCACGTGAACGCATGAAATTGACCTATTGCACCTGCCAGACATACGCGGGGTAGCAGGCGTCGATCGAACGCCTCCGAACGCTCGTTAGAAAACCAGCGGACCAAAGCTACTTTTGCATTAGTTCACGGCCATCAGGCGTCTCGCATCCCACTCATTCAGAAGCCCACGCACACCTTGGCTCCCCCGAAGCTCGTCGGTGTGCGTTGGGATGCCCTGTTGCACTTCACCACACTTCACGAGGTCTCACGAGGTCTCACGTCTCTTCACGACAAAAAAGATCATAGACAAGTCCCTCTAGATTCTTGAAAAATAATTTTTACCTTATAAATCAATGAATTACACACAATGAAAACAAGAAAATTTCCTATGAAACCTCTGATCAACCATGATCTAATCGCTTAAGCGCTAGACAATAGACGGCACGCCGCCCCGAAATTTGTTTGCAAACGCCCAAAGCCAATGGTAGATTTGCTGCTATCGATCACTCCCGTCTGGTAGATCACATGGCTAGCAGCAAAGAGAAGCTCGCAACACCGCCCGTCATCTCCTACGGGTCATTCGTCGGGTTCTTGAATAAGCTTCGAGACGCAGGCACGGTCCCGGCACGCATCGACAAGACGGTGATGCCGAAAGCCTCCGGATCACAGCAATCGGGAACTATCGCTGCACTCCGTTTTCTTGGCTTTATCGATGACATCGGCAAACCCAAAGATCACTTCAAGCCGTTTGTCCTCGCCGATGACGATGCCAGGAAATCTACGCTCGGCCCCATCCTGCGTGAGTCATACGCCTTCCTCTTCAACGACGCTGAATTCGACCTGAGCCACGCAAGCGGCGGTCAAATGACCGACAAGTTTCGTGAACTCGGGATTAGCGGAAGTACGCTGACGAAGACCATCGCGTTCTTCATTCCGGCCGCAAAAGAGTGTGGAATCCAGGTGTCGCCGCACGTCAAAGCTCCCCCAGCCCCCAAAAGCAACGGCGGCAGCAGAAAATCACCTAAAGCCATTGAAGAAGAACAACGACCGAGTGACACCGGCGGAAAGTTGCCTCAGGAAGTCGACGATCCAGACGTCGAACGATTTGAAATCCCTCTTCCCGGGAAGCAGCAAGGTGCAAAGATTATCGTCCCCAAAGGCCTCGACGCAGACGACTGGGTGATGCTGCAAACGATGCTCGCAGCGTATATCAAGCGGTGGAAGGGCTTCACGCCCGAAGGGAAAGAATGAAAAGAAGATGAATCGGCCCCGGTTACATAGCTCGCAGTAGCCGGGCCGAAAAAACAACGCCCCCAACACCTTGATCTCTGGCGGGAGATCGAAACGTTGGGGGCGCCGGCGAGCAAAAGACAGCGCGTTAAGGCGTGCCTCTGTCACCCACAGTTATCTGGCAGATAACCCTTCTAGTCTACGCGACAAGGGAGCTGGGGGCAAGAATCGCTTTCAACCTCCTTACACGGAGGGTTTATGCCCAACCTCGTTCGCGGGCAGGCAAAGACCGTCTTCGTGCGTAACTACACGCGGGTTCGCTTCGGCAATCTGGAACATGTGTGCTCGCACTGGCGGTCGGCACCCGGTCAGCTGAGTTTCAATTTCGACTGATCAACAACCAAAAAAAGCGGGCTCCCAAGGCGTGAAGGGAGCCCGCTTCTTTTTGCCTGCCGGGGAAGAACATCACTTCTTGCTCTGCGGCTCGTGCTTGTCTTTAATCAGTTGGTAGTAGGTACTTGCGCCGGCCTTTGTCAGCTTCACTTCAACGATGAACTTGTCGATGACGTCTTTCCGCGTCACGTCCTTGACGGGCCGCATCCGCTTGTAGATTTCGGTTGCTAGCTCCATCTTCGTCGGAGCGGCCACCGTCGCCTGCCCCGCCTTCGACGCAGTATCGTCCCCCGTCGAGGTCGAGGTCGAGGTAGAGTCCTGTTTTTGTTCAGCGGCAACCTGCTTGCCAGCTTTATCGTCCTTGATCGTTGCACCTTGCTTCTGATCGACCATGATCGCGCTCCGTTCGTTGAAAGTGCGCCCAGGGTCCGGCAGATCACCCTCAGGGGCAACGGCGATGAGCAATCACGACCGGCACGACGGCTACCAGCATGAAATCCGTCGAGCAACAGTGACAGTTTTCACGCCACCCTCACTCGCGCCTCATCTATCCCCTTGATCTACCGAGAATTTCCGATCCAGACCATCAGCTTTCTAAGATTCTGCCGTAGGGCCAACTCGCGGTTGTCCCGATCCTTCGAGCAGATAAGTCACCGCTTTATCAACACAGAAAAACACTAATCTACAAATCATCGAATATCGCGGCGACTTGATAAGTACTACGTTTAGTCGTCGATGGGCTTGAGCGGGATGATGCCCTCGTCCTTATCGAACGGATTCGGTTCGATTGTCTGATGCTTAGGAAATCGTTGGGGTGTTTGATGTCGTCCATGCGACGACTATCCGTGGTCCCGTCGATTCCTTCAACAGAGGGCAATGACGAAACCGGTTGAACGGCGCGAGTCGACCGATATAATCAGTGAGCGTGCTAACGACCGGAAGAGACTATGGCAACGATTGATCGATACGTCATCTGGAACAATAAGGGTGGCGTAGGCAAAAGCACAATTACTTTTCACATTGCGTCGCGATACGCTGAGGCTCACCCCGACAAGCAGGTGCTCGTGATTGACCTATGTCCGCAAGCGAACTCTAGCATGATGCTTCTCGGCGGCGGCACGACTGGCGAACTTCATGTTCTTTCACTTTGCACTCAAGCTGTGCCGCGCACAGTCGTCGGGTACATGAGCACTGTCGTTGCCGGTGGTGCAGGAGCCGCTCTACCCGACCCCTATCAATTCTTGGTACAGGTTGACTCAGTCAACTCCGCAATGCCGCCGAACCTAGCGCTGTTATGCGGCGACGGAAATCTTGAACCGATGTCTCCGGCCGTGAGCGGAGCGGCCAACGCACCGCCGCTTACGCCTACCGTGCAGCCATGGAAATGGGTACATCTGATTTTTCGCGAACTCATCGCTTCATTTGCTGGGAGACTTGGTGATCGCGATTTGGTCGTATTTATCGACACAAACCCAAGCTTCTCCATCTACACCGAATTGGCTATTTCTGCTGGCGATAAGCTGATAGTTCCTGTAAACGCGGACGATTCCTCTCGAGTTGCCACCAACGCCCTTTTTATTCTGCTGCATGGGCAAGTGCCACCTCATCCAATCTATGGATCATGGACCTACGCCGCAAAGGCTCATTCGCTTGGAATGGTGATTCCGCAGATCCACGTCATCGTCGGGAATCGGCTTACTCAGTACGGAGGGGCCGCTGGGGCCTTTAGCGCACTCTCGGACGCGACTGCGGATACTTTGTTCCACGCCTATCAATCGAACCCTAGCTATTTCACCCAGCGCACTGCTATTGCGACTAACGTTGCCCAGTTCCGAAGCCTGTATTCGGTAGCCCTGCGCGACTTCAACACGGCTGGAGTCGTGTCGGCGCATCTCGGGCGACCGCTAACGCAATTGCCAGGAGGTCATTATCCAGTCCATGGACAGTCGATCCAAGTCAACTCGGACCGCGTGGCTGAATGTCTGCGCGCAGTCAACAGCTTGGTTGCTATGCTCTAACGTATCTGTCGGGCACTGTCGAGCGATCAATGGTGGAAGCATGTACTTGCTTCTTAGCTACGGGGTAGAGCTTGATGGCCACGCATCTGCGTATGCATTTTGCATGATCTGATGCAGTCGAATGGTCCTTCCGTCGGCTGCTCACGGCCCGTTGCGGCCAGTGTGCCGATTCCCGCCTAGTATCGCGTCAGGGAATAGAGCGGCCACTCAGCGGCCGGCATTTCGGGCCGACTTTCGACCGAAGCGTTCAGTAGTTCGCGATTGCGTTAGCGATCATTTGGCGGTCGCATACAGACGGTCAAAGCACTTCCCTTTATACTTCACACAGCCCATGACGCCACGAAGCCTGTAAGAAAAAAATAGATTCGACAACCACGGAATCAATAATGAATTTCAAAAAAAATCAAACTCTGAATGAATGGTCGATTATGTAGACGCCATATACGGAGGCTCACAAAATTATGCGAAAAGTCCTTACGAAATTCATGCTCACCTAACCGAAGTTTGTGGTGTATTTGCCAAGCATTTTTTCAAGAGAAATGATTTTTCGGAAGCACGCAAATTTCTACCGAAGATATTTGCGTGGACTTTGGCTCTGGTTCGAAAAGTCGACCCGGCGGGCGACTTAGAGAAAATCGTTCTTAAAAAATTCCCAAACTCTTGCCCCTATTGCCTTCACAATCCTTGCGGTTGCTGGTCCGGTGAAAAGCCAACCGCGCAGGAACGCGACCTCGACGATGCCTACTACCTAGCATCAAAATCGGCGGGGCGAAAATTGAACGACTTCCAATTGATGTTTGAGCGAATTTATTCTCAATCTTGGATTGCAGAATTCAATCCAAAGACACAATCGGAAGAAATCTGTCGCCGCATCTTTATTCGCTTGATAGAAGAACTCGCTGAAGTTAGCGAGGCGATGCGTTTCCATCATCTATATCCTGAAAATTTCTACAATGAAATCTCGGACTTGCTTGCATGGTGGTTCGCATTGCTCACATCCTTTCCCACAGAAGGCAAGGCACTGCTAGTGGAGGATGTAATATGGGCCGCTTATCCTGGGCGCTGCCCTCATTGCCAAGTGTTACCCTGTCTTTGCCGCCCAAGCCCGGTGCGTCAACTCATGTCGCGCCCGATCCCCGGTCACGGTCATCGCTTCGACAACCTCACATCGCTTCTTAACCAAGGTGCGTACAAGGAGGACATAAAAAACGTCGAAACCGGAGGCATCGTAATTACCTATCCGAGTGCATGCATACGGCTCGACGTGGACAATTTAAAATCCGTGAACGACAACTACGGTCATTCCGCAGGGGACGCTGCATTACAACACATAAGCGCGATCATCCGCGGCACCGTTCGTGAACGGGATTGGGTCTATCGTATTAGTGGCGATGAATTCGGTATTTTGTGCTCTAACTACACTGAGGAAGAAGCGGCAGGAGCCATGCGTCGGGTTTGCGCCGCGCTGGCGGCCAATCCTGTGAAATGGGTATCGCGCACCGGTCACACCTCGGAATTCACTGTATCCGTTAGTGTGGGAGTGGCGGAGTGTGGCACGTCTGATAAAATTGAGTCTGCGTTTGAAGCTGCGGACAAAGCGTCATACGCCTCCAAAGAGGCAGGGAAAGGAACCGTGCGACGCGCCTCTCAAATTATAGAAAGAGCGTGTTGATTCTGGAATGCCAAGCGAGCTTTAAACGGACGCCGACGAAATGCCGGGGCGGCATAACAAGGTCCTTCTGTCGGAACCGAGATTAGCCCATGACTGGAGAATGGCCATTGGATGACGTAGGCAGCCACCTGGTGGATCGGCCTATGTCGCCCGATGACCGACCAATCAAATGTCGCAGTGCAGTGGACAGCGATTAACCGGAACTGCCCCCTGACGCCTACGCCCGCGATGCCACCGCTCCAACATCGAGCCATGTCAGTTTCGACGCCAGCACCCAAACCAAGCCACTCCCCAAACCCCAAAAATCCCTGTAGAATCGTGGGTTCTGCGGGCGTCGTATAATGGCCATTACCTCAGCTTCCCAAGCTGATGACGTGGGTTCGATTCCCATCGCCCGCTCCACTCCAAACCCCGAATCCGAATTGATGTCGGTGGATAGACCACTCGTCATCACGGACGGCGCGCTTTGCGTGGGTAGCTCACTCCAGTGTCAACACCACCCTGCGAGTTCGGGCTGATTTCTTCTCCATTTTCGAAATCCGCACCGCGCCTACCTCGCAGGTATTCGCCACATGGGTGCCCCCGCAAGGCTGCAGGTCGGTGTCCTTGATACTCACGAGCCGCACCTGCCCGAGCCCCATCGGGGGATGAACGCTCATCGTACGTACCAACTCCGGCCGAGCTTGCAGCACGTCATCGCTCATCGTTTCTATCGAAATCGGCTGCGCTGCTTCGACCAACCTCGCCAAGGCAGCGTCGATGCCCTCGCGCGAAAGCGGTTCGCTGGTTACAAAGTCGAGACGTGCGTAGTCTGCCGTGATACTGCAGCCGTCGACCGGATACGGCAGAACGGAGCAAAGCAGATGCGCGGCGGAATGCAGTCGCATGTGTCGATATCGACGCACCCAATCGATCTGCGCGAGAACTTCGTCGCCAGGCTTGATTGTCTGCACGATGGCGGCCTGGCCTTCAGCCACGATATGCAGAATGGCACTCATGTCGTCGGTCATGCCCTTGGCCTGGCGCGTATCGGCAATCCGCAGTTTCGTGCCATCAGCCAGCGTCAACAAGCCACTGTCCCCTGCCTGGCCACCGCCCTGCGGATAAAACACGGTTCGATCGAGCAGCAGCCCGTCCGCCAGAATCTGGGCCACTTTTGCAGTGCATTCGCCTTGATAGGCGTCCTTGAGATAAAGCGCGTCGGTTCGCATCATGATGCCTCGATAGGTTGATTATTGGACGACGCAGCCGTGGGCTGGCGCCGGTGAACCGCGCGACGCCGAACGATCTGCAACTCGGAGCGCAGCGTGACGGCCGAACCGGCCGGAATATCGTCCTTGATGACGCAATGCGAGCCGACAAAAACGTCGTCGCCAATTTCAATGTCGCCGAGTACACGCGTGAAAGCACCGATCTGCACGCGGTTGCCTATGGTTGGATGCCGCTTGCCCGAGGGATTCGCAGATATGCCTGTCGCGCCCAACACCACGCCTCCCAGGATGTAGCAGTCGTCGCCGATTTCGGCGGTTTCACCAATAACCGTTCCCTGCCCATGATCCAGAATGAAACGCCTGCCAATCGTGCATCGAGGATGGATTTCCGCGCCTGACAGCAGCTTTCCACGCGAAGCGACCAGTTGCGCCACTGCCTCGAGGGTTCGTCCTGGGTCGCCTTCCGATGTACATCGCAAAAAAAGCGCGTGGGCCAGCCGATAGTGCAGTACCGCCTTGAACGAACTGTAGCCAAACGCAATGTCCGATGTCCTGCCACGCGCGGCAGGATCCTTGCTGGCGAACGCCTGCAAATCCTCGTCGCACTGATGCATGACCGTCTCGAACATCAAGTCGGCAGCGATCCGCTCCACCACCAGGGGCGGGCAGCATTCCATCAATGCCGCTCGCATCAGATTGCCCACGAGGCTGTCCATCACATGCGATCTCACCTTGACCATGCTCTGCTCTCCCATTTCATTGGAATGCATCCATGTACGACTCGACACCGTCGTAAATCATCGTCAGTACGCGAGCGCCCGGCGGCATGTCCGAAGCCATGGTTTGCACCGCAACCAGATTTGCAGCGGACGACAAGCCCAGGCTCACAGAGTCGCTTCGCAGAACCTCTCGTATCATCGACAAGCAGGCGAACTTCGACACTCCGACCATGCCGGTAACGATATCGAGGTTGCAGACCTCGGGCACGATACCGATCGAAAGCCCCTGAATCTCGTGCTGCGCGTGCTGGTTATTGAGCAAGTCGCACTGCTCGGGCTGCACACCGTAGACGACGAGGTCTGGCCAGTGTGCTTTCAGCACCTCCCCGACACCCGTGAGGTGCCCACCCGTCCCAATGCCGGCAAAGAAAAAATCCGGCCGAGGCTGTCCCGAGAAATCGCTCAGGATTTCCACAGCCGTGGCTTCGCGATGTGCTTGTGGATTGGCCGGATTGCGCTGCTGGTTGAGCATCACGAACTGCGGATTTTCCAGCAGCAACTTGAAAGCCAATTCGCCATGCGAATTGTTTCCGGTGCGGCTGTCCGACAGCATGACCCGAGCCCCGTACAACTCCAGCAACCGCCGTTTCTCCGCGCTGTAGTTATCGGGGATCACCAAGGTCACGTGATACCCCAGGATGTTCCCCGCAATGGCCAGCCCCAACCCCGTGTTTCCCCCGCTTGGCTCGAGAATGGTCTGGCCTGTTCCCCGCACCAGGATCCCTTTGCGTTCAGCATCGAGGATCATTCCGAGCGCGATGCGTGCCTTGTGGCTCCCACCAGGATTGAAGGACTCAAGTTTGGCGAATACGCTCACGCCCAGCCGAGCAGATAGCTTGCCAAGCCGCACAATGGGTGTCCTACCGATCAAATCGAGCAGCGAATCGTGGATCATGACGTCACCTGCCTGGAGTTCAGTACATCGGCATGTCGTGCTCGATCTCCTTCGCCCACCGCTTCATCCCCCCATCGAGCACTTGAACGTTGGAGAACCCTGCCTCGATGAGTTGCAGCGCCGCACGTTCGGCCCGCGTTCCGGCATAGCACACGAGGATGTACTGCCTGCCGGAGTCCAGGTCGGAGAAACGATCGGCAAGCTCGGTCAACGGTACGTGGAGGATCCCTGGCAGTCGGCATACTTCGAGTTCGCCCGGGTCTCGCACATCGAGAAGGGTGTAGGTGTCGTGACCCGACCTCATCAACTGCTGAAGGCCCATCGGGTCGATATACCGAACCTCGTCCAGCCGCTGCGACGATGACGCACTCGCCTGACATAGCAGCCCTTCGGACCAAGACCGAAGGTCATGCCCGACGGTTTCGCCGCAGGCAGGACAATCGATGCGTCGATCGAACGTCACCTCGTTGAAACTCATGTGCAGCGCGTCGAACCGGAGGAGTCGCCCGGCCAGGGACTTGCCTACCCCGAGAATGGCTTTCACGGCTTCGGTCGCCTGGAGCACACCGATCACGCCCGGCAACACGCCAATGACGCCTCCTGCGTTACAGCTCGGCGCCAGCTCCGGCGGGGGATTGTTTTGGAAGAGGCATTGGTAGCATGGGCCGCCCTCCAGATTGAAAACACTGACCTGCCCCTCGAAGCGGTAGATCGCGCCGAAGACAAGTGGCTTTCGGAGCTTGGCGCAAACCGCGTTGACCAGATAGCGCGTGGCAAAATTGTCGGTGCCATCCACAATCAGGTCGTAGCCCCGAATCAACTCCAAAGCATTGTCCGCATCGATGGCGCAACGGTGCACAACAACTTCGATGTGGGGATTCAGATCCTCCATCCGGCGTTGCGCCGAATCCACTTTCGGCATGCCAACGGTACTGTAGCCATGCGCAATCTGACGCTGAAGATTGCTCGGCTCGACCACGTCGAAATCGACCAACCCGATCGTGCCGACACCCGCTGCCGCCAAGTAGAGGCAAGCAGGCGAACCCAAACCTCCGGTACCGATGATGAGTACCCTGGCCTGCTTCAAGCGCTCCTGACCAGCCCGTCCGACACCCGGTAACGTAATGTGGCGGACGTAGCGCTGCACCTCTTCATTGCTCAACGCCTCGACACCAGATCCGCCCGACGTCGCGAGCATGACTTCAATCTCGTCTCCATCGGCAAGCGTCTCGATCAGATTGACCAGTTTGCCCCTGCGGGTCAGCAAGAAGTGCTCTTTGAAATGGCCGTTTCCGTAATACAGCTGAACATGCAAGGACGGGTGCTGCCCGGCAAGTCCCGCCAAAAGCTCGCCAACCGTGGAACCTCCCCCCTCCAAGCGCGTGCCGCCCAGTTTGGCGGCCCGAACCAGCACTTCAGGAAAAATCACTGTTTTCACGCTTCACCTCCATGCCAAATGCCTGACGAGTCCGCGCCGGACGGCCCGAACTCTCGCCTGCATTCGAAGCGGCCGTTACACCAAGCGAACAACTTGGCGCCGCGCACGATGCCTGCCGCCACGTCCACAACCAAGTAGTCGACAGGCAACACCGGCTCGCCCGCATACAACGCCTTGTCGATGTCCTCGCGACTGAAATACGCGCCGACGTCCGGGTGGGAGTGGTAAAGCACGGAAACCGGATTCGGCGTCTTGAAGCTGCCATGCAGGAAAACGGTATCTGCCACGGAGAAGGTGTACCCGTTGGCGGCCGAGCGTTGATATCGGCGAGGGTCTGCCGCATGCAGTTCGTCCTGAATATTCGTGCCCTCTTTCACGCTCGCATCGGCGAGAACGAATCCGCAGCATTCCTTTGGATAGGTGTCGCGGGCATGCCTGTAAATTGCCCCGAGTGCACCTCGCGTCAACACGTTCGCGTGCATGTCACCTCCGGCCCAACAGCCGTTCGACGGGAAGCTTGGTAATGGCGAAGCCGAACAGCAGAAGCGCGGAAAATCCGATCAACTCCCGAGAGAGGGCCACGCCTTCATACCAAGCGCCAATCATCACGGCGAACACCGGGAAAATGATGAAGACAAACGACAGCACGACGGGGCTCAGTCGCTTGAGCAGAAAGAAATAGACGATGAATCCGCCCACCGACGCCACCAGGCCAAGGTAGGTCAGCGCAGCCCAGGATCGGCCGGTTGCGACGGAGAGGTCAGGATGTTCCATCAGCAGCCCCGCGACGAACAGGCCAAGGCCGGCAATTCCGATAGGCAGCGCATTGAAAGTGATGACGCCGATGTCCGCGCCACGCTTCTTGGTGATCACGTAGCTGAGCGCGTGCAGGATCGCCGCGAGCAGAATCGCCAGCACGCCGAACAACTCCGAGTAGTCGAGGTGCAGCCCCTGGGATCGGATGATCATGAACAGGCTGCCGAAGCCGATCGCGATACCCACGACCTGCGATGCGTAGATGCGCTCTTTCAGAAACAGCGCCGAGAAGATCAGGATGAATACCGGCATGGCGCTGAACAGCAGTGCCGTCAGACCCGACGCGACGTATTGTTCGCCGTAGTTCAGCAGGTAGTACGGCACACTGAAGTAGCCGAGCGTCACGAACACGGCGAAGGCCAGGTGCCGGCGCGGAAAGAAAATCGGCTCACGGCGCAAGCGCGCAAAGAGCAGGAAGAGCGGAAATGCGATCAGAAAACGCAACCCGGCTGCGGTGAGCGGCGGCACGCTTTCCACCGCAATCTTGATGGCGAGCCAGGTGGTTCCCCAACTGAGACACACCACCAGGAACAATGCCGCAGTTGTCACGGCGGCGAGACGCGCCTGCCGGTTGCCCCTCGTCCGAACTTGCGTTGATGTACTCACTCCTTCCCCCAGCGTTCGTCATGAAAACCGCAGCCTGAATTGGCCGTGAAGCCGTTTTGCGAGACTAGTTCAGGGAAAAGATGCGGGTCAAAACAAACGTCGATGCTCGGCCAAATTTCAGAATATCCCTATCAAATCGCGACCAATCGAAGCATCTTCAGCGGAAATGCGCTGCACTTGCGAGATAGCGAGCCGGGGTTCTCGTCGATGGGGCTGCGTGCCTGACATGCGAGGCACGTCGATGCGTGGCCGACGGCACTCGACAGGCCGCCCGAACAATCAAATCTTGAAAAATCGTCCGTACAAGACGATAATCACGCGGTTTTCTCGGTAGAGAATCGAAGCAACCTCTTTATATTTCAAGGCGTTGGGAAGGTGCTTGCTGCTTCCTTCTCCTGCTCCGAATTTTCCCGATATCGCAATCTCGGCGCCCAGCTTCGGCCCGAACCTCGCGCGAAGCCGCCTCAACGAAGGCGGCTTTTTCGTACCGGCACCCGGGCCACGCCCCGCCCGGCCGATCGCGCGGCGCCACGGTGCTGCGCACCGGCGCGCTTCGCCCATTCAGACCACGATGATCCACACTCCCGACGACCCCGGCCTGCCGCAAGACGGCGCGCCCGACGATGCCACTCCCGATACGCCGTCCGACGACGTCAATCCGCTGCACCTGCGCCGCATCCGCAGCTTCGTGACGCGCGCCGGCCGCGTGTCGACGGGCCAGCGCCGCGCGCTCGACGATCTCGGCCCGCGCTACGTGGTGCCGTACGCGCCCGAACAGCCCGACTGGCCCGCCGTGTTCAAGCGCGACGCGCCGCGCATTCTCGAAATCGGCTTCGGCATGGGCGCATCGACGGCGGAAATCGCCGCGCATCGCCGCGACGACGATTTCCTCGGCGTCGAAGTGCACGAACCGGGCGTGGGCGCACTGCTCAAGCTGATCGGCGAGCAGGATCTGACGAACATCCGCATCATCCAGCACGACGCAGTCGAGGTGCTGGAGAACATGCTCGCGCCGGACAGCCTCGACGGCGTGCACATCTTCTTCCCCGATCCGTGGCACAAGGCGCGCCATCACAAGCGCCGCCTGATCCAGCCGCCGTTCGTCGCGCAACTGGTGTCGCGCCTGAAGCCGGGCGCCTACCTTCACTGCGCGACCGATTGGCAGAACTACGCCGAACAGATGCTCGAGGTGCTGGGTGCCGATCCGCATCTCGAGAACACAGCCGACGGCTACGCGCCGCGCCCCGACTACCGCCCGATCACGAAATTCGAGCGGCGCGGCCTGCGGCTCGGCCACGGCGTGTGGGATCTGGTGTTCCGCAAGCGCATCGGCTGACGCGGCACGATCGCGAGGATTCCGAAGCGAATCCGCATGAAAAAACGGCAACGCATCGTTCGACGCGTTGCCGTTTTTCATTGAGCCGTGCCGGGCCGCCTCAGCTCCAGTTCAGCCAGCCGCTGTACCCCACCAGCAACACCAGCAGCCCGAACACGATCCGGTACCACGCGAACGCCGTGAAATCGTGCGAGGCCACATAGCGCAGCAGCCAGCGCACGCAGGCGAACGCGCTGACGAACGCGGCCAGCATGCCGATCGCGAACAGCCCGATCGAATCGACCGAGAACGCGTGCCAATCCTTCACTGTCTCGTAGAACGTGGCGCCGAAGATGATCGGAATCGCGAGGAAGAACGAGAACTCGGTGGCGACGCGCCGGTCGAGGCCGGCCAGCATGCCGCCGATGATGGTCGAACCCGAACGCGACACGCCCGGAATCAGCGCGCAGCATTGCGCGAGGCCCACCTTCAGCGCGTCGAGCGGCGTGAGCGCGTCGATCGACATCACGCGCGCCGGCTCGCGGCGCTCGCGCTGCCGCGCCTCGGCCCAGAGAATCACCGCCCCTCCCGCCACCAGCGCGAACGCCACCGGCACCGGCGAGAACAGCACGCGCTTGATGGCCTTCTCGAACATCAGCGCCAGCACGATGGCGGGCAGCGTGGCGATCACCACGTTCAGCGCGAAACGCCGCGCTTCGGGCCGCGACGGCAGCCCCGCGACGACCGTGCCGATCCGGCGGCGGTATTCCCAGCAGACGGCGAGGATCGCGCCGAACTGGATCACGACGTCGAACGTCTTCGCCTGATCCGCATTGAAATTGAGAAAGCTGCCGGCGACGATCAAATGGCCGGTGCTCGACACCGGCAGAAATTCGGTCAGTCCTTCGACGACGCCGAGTATCAGCGCCTTGCAGATCAGTATCCAGTCCATCGTGGGCCCGTTCGTCAGAGTTGCAGGAAACGGGCCGCCCCCCAATCACAACCACGCGCGGCCCGGCCGGCCGCGCGGGCGGAATCGTCATTTCTCGACGATTTCGACGCGTATGCCGTTTGTAAGGATCGTAATTGTACCGGGTTCGTAGTGCACCCCGGCAAATTGAAGTTGATCGGGCTTGAACGTGTAGATCGGATAGTTGGTCAGCAACTGCGTGGCGAGCAGGCCGGCGGCCTGCCCGACCTGCGGCGCGTACATCTGCGCGTTGCCCGCGAGGTTGACGCTGTCGACGGCCGGCGCGCGCAGCACGACCGACAGGCTCGCCGGATCGTAAGCAAGTTGTGCGGAAACGGTAAACGTTCCGCTGACCGGTTCGCGCAGGAACGGGCTCGTGAAATGCGCGTCGAGCTGCACGGCGATGCGGTTCTGGTCGGGCAGCATGCCCACCGCCGGATTGGCGAGCGAGACGTCGAACATCTGCGACACGTTCCGCTGATACGGGAACTTGCGCGCCACCGCGCGCTGCACATCGCCGCGCGAGAACGTGTGGTGATTGGGGATGAACGGAAACGTCGGCGCCGCGGCGCACGCGGCCAGCGACACGGATACGCCCAATGCCGCGAACGCGGCGGTCACGAAGCGGCGACGGCCGCTTGCGCGCGATGAATTCATGCGGATTCTCCTGCTGCCGGCGAGCCGGGCGGCCGCGCGCCGCGGCCCCGCCCTCGTCCTGCGTTG
>NZ_JAAGPF010000605.1 GCF_017104645.1 Burkholderia sp. Ac-20379 | reverse complement strand
AACGCGCCAGTTGCGCGCATCGACGCGCAAGGCGCGGCGTATGCGAGCCATCCGCATCAGGGCGCGACGTTGCCGCTGTCGCGCGGCCCCGATCCGGCCTTCGTGGCCGCGATGCCGGTGAGCTTCCGCGACGCGCTGCGCCCGCTGCCGATGCCGGCCGCCGTGCACGACGCATCCGCGCGCGGGCTGCGCCCGGCGGCCTATGTCGACGTGGCGGACTGGCTCGACAGCGCGCTCGCCGTGCGCAACGATCCTGCCACGCGGTTCGCGGCGCGCTTCCGTTCGCGTCTGTCGGATCCGGCGTTCCGCGCGGCGGTGAAGCAGCACATCGATGCGCTGCCCGACTGGCGCGCGCTGGTGTTTCCGCCGCCGCGCCCGGCGTTCAGGCCGATCGTCGATCCGGTCTACAAGCCGATTTCCGTCTCTCCCTCGCTCTCCGGCCGCTCATGAAACTGTCGCTCGCCATCAAGTTCAATCTCGTGTTCGTCGCGATCTTCGCGATCGGCCTGACCGCGGCCGGCGTCGTCGCCGACCGCGTGCTGCAGCAGCAGGCGCTCGACGAAACGCGCCACGACGCCAACGTGCTGATGAGCGCGGCCGAAGCGATGCAGAACTACACGGCGCAGCACATCACGCCGCTGCTGTCGACGCAGATCCAGTATTCGTTCGTGCCCGAATCGGTGCCCGCGTTCTCGGCGATCGAGATGCTCAACACGCTGCAGGGCGCGTTTCCCAACTTCTCGTACCGCTCGACGATGGTCAATCCGACCAACCCGCGCGACCGGCCCAGCGATTGGGAGGCCGAAGTGATCGCGCATCTGCACGACCAGCCGGCCTTGCAGGAGGTGACGGGGCAGCGCCGCACGCCGGGCGGCGAGCACCTGCTGTTCCTTGCGCGGCCGAGCCGCATCACCGATTCGACCTGCATGCAGTGCCACAGCACGCCCGCCGCCGCGCCGCGCACGATGCTCGAAAAATACGGCCCCGCGAACGGCTTCGGCTGGAAGATGAACGACGTGATCGGCGCGGAGTTCGTGTCGGTGCCGATGTCCGAATCGATCGCGCGCGGCCGCGCGCTGTGGCGCAGCTTCATGGCGGCGCTCAGCGTGGTGTTCGCGGTGGTGCTGATCGTGCTGAACGTGATGGTGCACTGGCTCGTGACGCGGCGCCTGCAGGCGCTGTCGCGCGCGGCCGACGAGGTGAGCCTCGGCCAGCTCGGCGAGGTGGCGCTGCCCACGCGCGGCAGCGACGAGATCGCCTCGCTGGCCGTCTCGTTCGGCCGCATGCGCACCAGCCTCGTGACGGCCTTCGAGATCCTCGACGAAACCGGCGCGGGCGACACCGCCCCGCCCGGCTCGCGGCCATGATCGGGCGCACCGAGGTGCTGCCGCAGCGGATCGGCCGCTATGAGGTCGAGCGCGTGCTCGGCCGCGGCGCGATGGGCACCGTCTATCTCGCCACCGATCCGCATATCCAGCGGCGGGTCGCGCTGAAGACGATCCGCACCGAGCTGCTGCACGACCCGAGCGGCGCGGCGGCCGAGGCCGAACTGCCCGCGCGCTTCATCAACGAGGCGCGCGCGGCCGGGCGGCTCGTGCATCCGCATATCGTCGGCGTGTTCGATTACGGCGAGGCCGACGGCGTGGCGTTCATGTCGCTCGAATACGTGCGCGGCGAGACGCTGGCGGCCCGGCTCGCACAGCACGCGGCCGGCGGCACGGCGATGCCGCTGCCGCGCGTGCTGGTGTGGTTCAGCCAGTTGCTCGACGCGCTCGCCTACGCCCACGACGCCGGCGTGATCCATCGCGACATCAAGCCTGCCAACCTGCTGATCGCGCCGCGCGGCGAATGCAAGATCACCGATTTCGGTATCGCCCAGCTCGACACCGGCCGCCTCACCCAGGCCGGCATGATGATCGGGACGCCGAACTACATGTCGCCCGAGCAGTATGCCGGGGCCGACGTGGATGCGCGCAGCGACCTGTTTTCCGCCGGCGTCGTGCTGTACGAAATGCTGACCGGGCGCTGCCCGTTTTCGGGCTCGTCGGCGGCGGCCATGCATCAGGTGCTGACGGCGATGCCGCCCGCGCCGTCGTCGCACGCGCCGGGCTTGCCGGCCGAGCTCGATGCGATGGTGCTGAAAGCCCTGGCGAAGGCGCCGGCGGCGCGCTACGCGTCGGCGCAGGGCTGGCGCGTCGAATTGCTGGCGCTGCTCGACACGCTGGCCGCGCCGCGCGACCCGGATCAGACGGCGGTGGCCGTGCCGCTCGCGCGGCAGGCGCT
>NZ_JAAGPF010000604.1 GCF_017104645.1 Burkholderia sp. Ac-20379 | reverse complement strand
CGCCGCCACGCGCAGCGCGCCGGCCCGCACGGCGCTGCTGCCGTGGCCGGCCGCCTCGGCAAGCCGCGCGCCGCTCACGCTGTCGCTGACGCAGGACGGCACCGGCAAGCCGTGGGCGACGATCCAGAGCCTCGCCGCCGTGCCGCTCAAGCGGCCGGTGGTGTCCGGCTACCGGATCACCAAGACGGTCACGCCGGTCGATCCGGCCGTGAAGGGCGTGCTCACGCGCGGCGACCTGGTGCGCGTGCACCTCGACGTCGATGCGCAGGCCGAGATGACCTGGGTGGTCGTCGACGATCCGGTGCCGGCCGGTGCGACGATCATGGGCTCGGGCCTCGGCCGCGATTCCGACATCGCCACGCAGGGCGAGAAATCGGGCGACGGCGCCTGGCCGTCGTTCGTCGAGCGCGGCTTCGACGGCTACCGCGCCTATTACGGCCATCTGCCGGCCGGCAAGACCACGATCGAGTACACGATGCGGCTCAACGCGGTGGGCAGCTTCGGCTTGCCGCCCACGCGCGTCGAGGCGCTGTACGCGCCGTCCGCCTACGGCATGACGCCGAACGCGCCGATCGTCGTGAAGCCCGCGCCGGCGCAGCAACCGTGAGCGCGGCGCGTTCCCGCGCGCAGCGCACGCTGCGCGTGATCGCCGCCGCCGTGCTGATCGGCGGCGCGGGCGCGGCTCACGCCGTGCCCGGCTACGACGCCGTGCGCCGCGATTTCCGCAGCTCCGACTGGCTGCTGCTCGCGCGCGACGGCACGCCGCTGCAGCGCACCCGCATCGACAGCGCCGAACGGCGCGGCGACTGGGTCACGCTGGCCGACGTGTCGCCCGCGCTGCGCGAGGCGATCGTCGTCTCGGAAGACAAACGCTTCTACGACCACAGTGGCGTGGATTGGCGCGGCATCGCCGGCGCCGCATGGGCCAATCTCTGGAATTCGCGCACGCGCGGCGCCTCCACCGTCACCATGCAGTTGGCCGGTTTGATCGGCGACAGTTCGCGCCATTCGGGCCAGCGTTCGCTGCCGCAAAAAGCTGGCCAGGCGATCGATGCGCTGTGGCTCGAACGCAGTTGGCGCAAGGATCAGATCCTCGAGGCCTACCTGAACCTCGTGCCGTTTCGCGGCGAGACGGTCGGGCTGTCGGCGCTGTCGGTCACGCTGTTCGGCAAGGCGCCGTCCGGCCTCGACGAACGCGAATCGGCCGTGGCCGCCGCGCTGATCCGCGCGCCGAACGCCAGCTATCCGAAGGTCGCCGAGCGCGCCTGCCGGATCCTCCACGACATGCATGCCGACGCCGGTTGCACCGGCCTCGACGGCTTCGTACAACTGGCCTTCGCGCGGCCCGCACCGCCGTCGTCCGCATTCCTCGGCGGCGAGGCGCTCGCGCCGCATTTCGCGCGCCGCATCGCGGCGCAAACCCATCCGCAGCCCGGCGCGCGGATCCGCTCCACACTCGACGCGGGCCTGCAACGCTTCGCCCGCGATGCGCTGACGCACGCGCTGACCGAGCTGAGCGCCGCGCCGCGCTCGCGCAACGTGCAGGACGGCGCGGCCATCGTGATCGACAACCGCAGCGGCGACATCCTGGCCTGGGTCGGCTCGTCGGGCGCGCTGTCGGCCGCGCCCGAGGTCGATTCGGTGCTGGCGCTGCGCCAGGCCGGCTCGACGCTGAAGCCGTTCCTGTACGCGCAGGCGATCGACGAGAAACGCCTGACGGGCGCCACCCTGCTCGACGATTCGCCCGTCGACCTGGCGGCCGGCGGCGGCCTCTACGTGCCGCAGAACTACGATCACGATTTCAAGGGCTGGGTCAGCGTGCGCAGCGCGCTCGGCTCGTCGCTGAACGTGCCGGCCGTGCGCACGCTGGTGCTGGTCACGCCGCACCGCTTCTCGCGCACGCTCACGGCGCTCGGGCTGCCGCTCACCGAACAGGGCGATTACTACGGCTACAGCCTCGCGCTCGGCAGCGCCGACGTCACGCTGCTGACGCTGGCCAACGCCTATCGCGCGCTCGCCAACGGCGGGCTGGCGCGGCCCGCGTTCGACCTGCCGCGCAGCGCCGCGCAACGGGCCGCGCAGCCGGCCGGCCAGCGCGTGTTCAGCGCCGACGCGAGCTTCAGCGTCACCGACATGATTGCCGACAACAACGCGCGCACGCGCACGTTCGGCTGCGACAGCCCGCTCGCCAGGCACGGGGTCTCGGCGGTCAAGACGGGCAGCAGCAAGGACATGCGGGGAGACGTGGCGGGGGGGTAAGCGTCGAGGTACAAGGGGGGGGAGGGGAGAGGGACAGGGGTGGGAAAGGGGGGGTGGG
>NZ_JAAGPF010000603.1 GCF_017104645.1 Burkholderia sp. Ac-20379 | reverse complement strand
AACGACTCTCTTCCGCTCGGCCACGCCATCGACCTCGGCCCCGGCGTCGCGCAGCGCCGTGGAAAGCCATTCGCGGCCGCCGTCGCCGCGCACGATCAGCACGCGCTTGCCGGCCAACGGGCCGGATGCGGCCGAGGCCGCGGTTTCGTCGGAAGATTGACCGGCGGATTCGAGGGAGTCCGAAGCGATCGCGGCGGCGGCCGAAGCGCCCGATGCGCCGCCGTGCGCGGCGAACGCGCGCTCGATCTGCGCGAACAGGCTTTCGGAATCGTAGCGGGGGGCGGCGTCGCCCCCACCATCGGCGCCCTCGCCGTCCGGCCCGGCTTCGGGCGCGATCACGCGATGCGCGGGCGCCGCGATGCCGTGCCGCGCCAGCGCGGCCACGCTGCCCGGCCCGACCACGCCGATCGGCAGCGAATGCGGCCAGATCGCGTTGTAGCGCGCGAGCGCGCGATCGATCGCGTTCGGCGAGACGAACACCACCAGCGCATAGGCGTGGAGGCGCGCGAACGCGGCGTCGAGCGGCGCCGGATCCGCCACGGGCGCGATGTCGATCAGCGGGAAATCGAAAACGTCGATGCCGGCGGCCGCGAGTTGCGCGGCGAGCGCCGCCGATTGCCCCTCGGGCTTCGTCAGCACCGCCGTGAACGCGCGGGCGGCCATCAGGTTTGCGCTCCGGTCAGCGCCTCGATGATCTCGAACGCGCCTTGCCGCACCAGTTCGTCGGACACTTCGCGGCCGAGCGCGAGCGCCTGCTCGGGCGTGTCGATCGCCGCGCGGCGGCGGGCGCTCAGCACGCGCGTGCCGCTGACCGACGACACGCGGCCCGTCAATTCGAGCTGGTCGCCGTGCCAGACGGCGTGCGCCGCGAGCGGCACCGAGCAGCTGCCGCCCAGCGCGCGCGACACCATCCGCTCGGCTTCGGCGGCCAGCGCCGTGGGCTTGTCGTGCAGCGGCGCGAGCCAGCGCGCGACATCGGCGCGGTTCGACGCGATCTCGATGCCGAGCGCGCCCTGGCCTGCCGCGGGCGGGCTGGTTTCGACGTCGATCAGCGAGCGGATCCGTTCGCCGAGGCCGAGCCGCTTGAGGCCGGCCGCAGCCAGGATGATCGCCGCGTATTCGCCGCGATCGAGCTTGCCGAGCCGCGTGTCGAGGTTGCCGCGCAGCGGACGCACGTCGAAATCGAGATACTGCGCGCGCAGCATGGCCTCGCGGCGCAGGCTGGAGGTGCCGACGATGGCGCCCGTGGGCAGCTCGTCGAGCGAGGCGTAGTGATTGGAGACGAAGGCGTCGCGCGGATCCTCGCGGCTCATGATGGCCGTCAGCGCGAAGCCTTCCGGCAGCGACATCGGCACGTCCTTCAGCGAATGCACGGCCAGATCGGCGCGGCCGTCGGCCAGCGCATTCTCCAGTTCTTTGACGAACAGCCCCTTGCCGCCGACCTTCGACAGCGTGCGATCGAGAATCTGATCGCCTCGCGTCGTCATGCCGAGGATTTTCACGTCGCAAGCTGGATATAATTTGCGCAGCGCATCACGCACATGTTCAGCCTGCCACATCGCCAGGCGGCTCTCCCGCGAAGCGATCGTGAGTGTCGCCGGCGCGTCGGCCGTAAGAGTCTCGGAATTCATTGCAGCGGCATCGAAGGACGGGAACCAGGATCGGCCAATGGTAGCACGCACGCCCGTCCCCCTTTTACGGGCGGCGCGGCGCGCGAACACGGCCGCCCGCCGGCGGCCGGCATGATGCGCGGCGGCCCGCCGGCCGCCAGTCAGTACCGCAGTCAGTGCCCGAAGTCCCCTGCTCACTCGTGCTTTCCCAAGGAAACCCATCGTGAAGTCCTCCGGATCGGCGCGCACCGCGCGCCGCAATACTGCCTCGTCCACCGCCGACACCGAAACGACCGCCCCCGCACGCGGCGCATCGGCCACCCCGACAGCCACGAAGCCGGCCGCCAAGAAAGCCGTCAAGCCCGCCGCCACGGCCGCCGCGACGCAACCGGCCGCCACGAAGCCCCGGACCGCCCGCACCGCCGTCAAGCCGGCCACCCACCCCTACCGCCCCCCGCCCCTCCTCCCTGCCCAACAGAACGCCACACACCCCTCCCCCCGCCCCACCCCACCCCCCGCGCACACCACCCCCCCCACCCCCCCCACCACAGACCCCCCCCCCCCCGCCGCGGCGCCCCCGCCCCCCCCAGCCCCCCACGCCCCGCCGCCAAAGAACCCCCCACACCCCCCCCCCCCCGCCGCCGCCCGCCCCCCGGCCCCCCAGACCGCCCGCGCCCCCCCCCCCGCCCCCAACCCGCCCACCAAGGGTGGGAACGCCCCCAAGCCCGGGAA
>NZ_JAAGPF010000602.1 GCF_017104645.1 Burkholderia sp. Ac-20379 | reverse complement strand
ACCGCGCCGGCGTCGCCGCCCGCATTGGCCTCGGCCGCCGCGATCGAATCGACGATGCGGCCCGCCAGCGACAGCACGCTCGCGCCGTCGGCGATCGCCATCACCGAGAGCTTCACCTCGAACGTCTCCTCGACCGCGAGGCCGAGTTCCATGCCCATCAGCGAATCCATGCCCATTTCGAGCACCGAGCGGTCGAGCGCGATACGGTCGGCCGTCATGTGCAGGATCCGCGCGATCTGGGTACGCAGCGTTTCGGAAACGAACGCCACGGCCTCGTCGTGCGGCAGCGCGGCGACCTGCTCGCGCAGCTTGTCGCCGCCGTCGCGCGACGCATCGCTGCCGCCGCGCGTCTGCATTTGCGCATACCGGCGCGCATTCGCGGCCGGCATGCCGCGCGACAGCGCCTGCCAGTCGAGCCGCACCACGGCCTCGCCGGCGATGTCGTCGATCAGCGCCTGTTCGAGCGCGTCGAGCGCTTCGTCGGACGTGATCGACGCGCCGCCGATGCGCGATTGCAGCGCCTCGCGCGTGGTGTCGTTGCGCGCCAGGAAGCCGACGTCCTCCAGCGGCCCCCAGGCCATGAACGTCGCCGGCCGGCCCGCCGCGCGGCGATGCGCGACCAGCGCCTCCAGGAAGCTGTTGGCCGCCACGTAGCTGCCCTGCCCCGGATTGCCGAGGAACGTGGTGGCCGACGAATACACAACGAACCAGTCGAGCGGCGCGTCGAGCGTCGCGCGATGCAGGTTCCAGGCCCCGGCCACCTTCGGCGCGAGCACGGCTTCGAAGCGGGCGTCGTCGAGGTTGCGCACGAGGCCGTCGTCGATCTGCATCGCCGAGTGCAGCACGCCCTTGAGCGGCGTGCCGCGCGCGGCGATCCGCGCCACCATCGCCTGCACCGCGCCGGCGTCGGTCACGTCGCAGGCCACGGCCTCGACGCTCACACCGAGCGTGTCGCGCCAGCGATCGGCTTCGGCCTGGGCGGCGTCGGCAAGCTGGCCGCCGCGGCTCGCCAGCGTCAGATGACGCGCGCCGCGCTCGACCAGCCGGCGCGCCGTGGCGAACCCGAGCCCGCCCGTGCCGCCGATAACGAGATAAGCCGCGCGCGAATCGAGCGCCAGCACCGGTGCGGCCGCGAGGCCGCGCGTCGGCGCGGGCGTGCCCGACGGATAGGTGACGAGCACCTTGCCGATCTGGCGCGCCTGCTGCATGTAGCGGAACGCGTCCTCGGCCCGCTCGGCCGGGAACGCGCGATACGGCAGCGGATGCAGCACGCCGTTGGCGAACAGCGCCATGACCTCGCCGAACAGGCGCGCGGTCAGCTCCGGCAGCACGCCCATCAACTGGTCGGCGTCGATGCCGAAATAGCTGATGTTGTTGCGGAACGGACGCAGCCCGATATGGCTGTTTTCGTAGAAATCGCGCTTGCCCAGTTCGAGGAAGCGGCCGAACGGGCGCAGCGTGTCGATGCTGCGCACCATCGCCTCGCCCGCCAGCGAATTGAGCACGATGTCCACGCCCTGCCCGCCCGTCAGCGCGCGCACCTGATCGGCGAACGCGAGGCTGCGCGAATCGAGCACATGATCGGCGCCGAGCAGGCGCACGAACTCGCGTTTCTCGTCGCTGCCGGCGGTGGCGAACACCTCGGCGCCGACGTGGCGCGCGATCTGGATCGCCGCGATGCCCACGCCGCCCGCGCCGCCGTGCACCAGCACGCGCTCGCCGCGGCGCAGGCGCGCCAGCTCGACCAGCGCATACCAGGCCGTGAAGAACGTGGTGGGGATCGTCGCGGCTTCCTCGAAGCTCAGACGCGCCGGCTTCAGCGCGATGGCGTCGGCGCGCGTCACCACGCGCGTCGCGAAGCAGGCCGGCGCAAAGCCGAGCACCGCGTCGCCCGGCGCGAAGCCGGTGACGTCGCGACCCACGCGCACGATGCGGCCGGCCAGCTCCATGCCGATGGTCGCGCCGGCGAAGCCGTTCTCGACCGCTTCGTCGGACAGCAGGCCCATCGCGTACATCACGTCGCGGAAGTTCAGGCCGGTGGCCACCGGTTCGATTTCGACGTCGAGCGCGGCCAGCGGATGCTCGGCCAGCGCGAACCATTCGAGGTTGCGCAGCGAGCCGGGCGCGTCGAACGCGAGCACGGCCGGCACGTTGGCGGCCGCGGCCGGTTCGCGCGCGGCCGCG
>NZ_JAAGPF010000601.1 GCF_017104645.1 Burkholderia sp. Ac-20379 | reverse complement strand
GGCCGTGCTGGCGGCGTTCGCGGCATTGGCGGCCAGCGCGTTGGCGGCGGCATCGGCCGCGGCGCTCGCGTCGGCGCTGTTGCTGCCCGTGCCGTTGCCGGTGGTGCCATCCTGGCGCGCCTGCAGTTGCGCCTGGATGGCGGCGGCCGCGGCGAGCGCGGCGGCTTCGGCCGGCGTGGTTGCGGCTTGCGAGGCGTCCTGCGTGTCGTCGGCGCCGTCGGTCTGATCCGATTTGCCGTGATGGCCGCGATGGCCGTGCACGCCGGTGTTCGTGCTGCCCGAGTTCGATGCCTGGGCCTGCGCGGCTGCCGCGGCATTGGCCGCCGCGTTGGTGCTGGCGCTCGCGGCCGGCTTCGGCTGCTGCGCTTGCTGCTGGCTCGCCACGCTTTGCTGCAGCGTTTGCGAGAACGGCGTCGCGGCCTGGCTGGCGGTGTCGGTGCTGCGCGTGCTCTGGGTCACGGCGCTGGCGGCGTCGAGCAGCGAGGCGGTCAGGGAAAGGGCGGGCATGGCGGTGTCTCGGTCGAATTTATTTGGAAGCGTGCGCCGCGTCGGCGCGCATGCGCAGCACCTTCGCCGCGTGTTCGTCGGCGTCGCGCTGCTCGCGTTTCGCGGCACGGTGTTCCGCCTGCTTGACGCCGCGAGCCTGCAGGATTTCATACGAACCGAGCGTGCGCTTGCGGTCCTGCCACGCCGGGCGGGCCGCGTCGAGGCGCGCGTCGGCGGCGCCGACGATCCGCCGCTGCTGGCCGATCGCCGCGTCGAGCGTGTCGATGAACGACTGGAAATTGCGCATCTTGCCGGCCGGCATGCCGGATTTGGCTTCCTCGGCGAAGCGCGCGTGGTATTCGTCGCGGTAGCGCATCAGCGCGTCGAGCTGGTCCTGCGCCGAGGTGCGCTCGCGCTGGGCCTGGCCCAGCAGCTTGGTGGCGTTGTCGAGATCTTCCTGGGCGCGGTCCAGCAGGATTTGCAGCGGAAAGCTTGCAGTCATCGTCAGCCTCCATCGGCGGGAAACAGGGCGTCGAGCGCGGCCATGCACGCGTCGAACGGCGCGCATTCGCGAAAGCCCTGCTGAAGAAACGATTCGATGCGCGGATACAGCGCGATCGCGCGGTCGAGATGGGCGTCGCGGCCCGGCGCATAGGCGCCCACCGCGATCAGGTCGCGGTTGCGCTGGTAGCGCGACAGCATCTGCTTGAAGCGGCGCACGCGGTCGAGGTGGCGCTCGTCGATCAGCGCGGTCATCGCGCGGCTGATCGATTGCTCGATGTCGATCGCCGGATAGTGGCCGGCCTCGGCCAACTGGCGGGACAGCACGATATGGCCGTCGAGGATCGCGCGCGCCGAATCGGCGATCGGATCCTGCTGATCGTCGCCTTCGGTCAGCACCGTGTAGAACGCGGTGATCGAGCCGCCGCCCTCGGGGCCGTTGCCGGTGCGCTCGACCAGCGCCGGCAGCTTGGCGAACACCGACGGCGGGTAGCCCTTGGTGGCCGGCGGCTCGCCGATCGCCAGCGCGATCTCGCGCTGGGCCATCGCGTAGCGCGTCAGCGAATCCATCAGCAGCAGCACGTGCTTGCCCTGATCGCGGAAATATTCGGCCAGCGAGGTGGCGTAGGCGGCGCCCTGCATCCGCAGCAGCGGCGAGACGTCGGCCGGCGCGGCCACCACCACCGAGCGCGCGAGGCCGTCCTCGCCGAGAATCTGCTCGATGAATTCCTTCACTTCGCGGCCGCGCTCGCCGATCAGGCCGATCACGATCACCTCGGCGCTGGTGTAGCGCGCCATGGTGCCGAGCAGCACCGATTTGCCGACGCCCGAGCCCGCGAACAGGCCCATGCGCTGGCCGCGGCCGACGGTGAGCAGCGCGTTGATCGCGCGCACGCCCACGTCGAGCACATGGTGGATCGGCTCGCGTTCGAGCGGATTGATGGTGGGCGCGGACAGCGGCGCGTCGATGTCCGCGCCGAGCGGGCCGAGCCGGTCGAGCGGGCGGCCCGAGGCGTCCACCACGCGGCCGAGCATCTGCCAGCCCACCGGCAGGCGTTTCGCGCCGGCCAGCGGATCGGCGATCGGCGCGCGCTCCAGCGGCCAGACGCGCGCGCCGGGCAGCACGCCGGCCACGTCGGTGGTCGGCATCAGGAACAGGCGGTCGCCGGCGAAGCCCACCACTTCGGCTTCGGCCACCGGCAGCGTGCTGCCGGCCGGCAATTCGATGATGCATTCGGCGCCG
>NZ_JAAGPF010000600.1 GCF_017104645.1 Burkholderia sp. Ac-20379 | reverse complement strand
CAAGGCCGTGCTGGCCGCCGGCGAAACGGCCGGCGTGCCGGTCACGCGCATCGGCGAGATCCGCGCGCTCGCAGCCGGCGAAGCGCCCGCGATCCGCTGGCGCGACGGCCAGGGCGCGCCGCTCTCGCTGACCCTGCACGGCTTCGATCACTTCCATGACGATCAATGACCCGGCGCGGCGGCCCGACGACAGCCGCCCCGACGCCCTGCCCCTGATTCCGGCCGCGCCCGAACCCGAGCCGGCCGCCGCGCGCACGGAGCGTATCGACCCGGCATCCGCCGCGTTCCACGACGTTCACGCGATCCACGACGACGCCCGCCCGCAACCGCGCCGCGCCAGCGCGCCATTCATGCGCTCGCACCCGCTGCATCTGCTGTCGCTCGGTTTCGGCACCGGCCTCGCGCCGCTCGCGCCGGGCCTGATCGGCTCGCTGTTCGGCTGGCTCAGCTTCGTCGCGCTGGCGCCGCATCTGGGCGACGGCGGCCTGGCCCTGCTGATCGCGGCCGGCTTCGCGCTCGGCGTGGCCGCCACCGGCTTCACGGCCCGCGCGCTTGGCGGCGCGAAGCCGCGCGCGATCGTCTGGGATCGGATCGTCGCGGTCTGGCTCGTGATGTGGCTCGTGACACCGGCCGGCTTCGCGCAGCAACTGGGTGCGTTCGTGCTGTTGCGTCTCGTCGACGGCGTCAAACCGCCGCCGCTGCGCCATCTCGACCGCCGTTTGAAAGGTGGCTTTGGCATCATGGCCGACGATCTGGTGGCCGCGTTCGTGACGCTGTTCGCGATCGCGATGTGGCAGTCCCTTTTTTCCACTTCTCGCTGAAACCGCACGCATGCCGACCGATTCCGTCGTTCACCAGCTCGCGATCCGCGCCGGCAACAAGCTGCGCGACGAGCACCTGATGCTCGCGACCGCCGAATCCTGCACGGGCGGCATGATCGCCACGGCCGTCACCGATATTTCCGGCAGCAGCGGCTGGTTCGAGCGCGGCTTCGTCACCTATTCGAACCAGGCCAAGAGCGAGATGATCGGCGTGCCGCACGAGCTGATCGAGAAGCACGGCGCGGTCAGCGAACCGGTGGCCCGCGCGATGGCCGAAGGCGCGCTGCGCAACAGCCGCGCGCAGGTGGCGCTGTCGGTGACGGGCATCGCCGGCCCGGGCGGCGGCTCCGAGCACAAGCCGGTGGGCACCGTGTCGTTCGGCTGGAGCAACCGGCTGCACACCGAGGTCGAAACGCTGGTGTTCCGCGGCGATCGCGAACAGATCCGCGTGCAGGCCGCCGCGCATGCGCTGCGCGGGCTGCTCAAGCTGCTCGACGAACGCGAGCGCTGAGCCGTTTGCCTTCCCATGCAAAAAGCGCCCGGGCATCGCTGCCGCGGGCGCTTTTTTCGTTGCCGGGTGCCTGGCGGCGCTGCTTGCCGCCAGTCGCAGCGATCAGCGATGCGCGTTGATCGCGTCGCGCGTGGCCTGCGCGGCGCGCGCGGCGGCTTCGGCGAAATCCTCGCCGTTGCTCGCGTAGAGGATCGCACGCGACGAATTGATCATCATGCCGCCGCCGTCGGCCGTGCGGCCGGCCGACACCGTCGCCTGCACGTCGCCGCCCTGCGCGCCCACGCCGGGGATCAGCAGCGGCATGTCGCCGACGAGGCCGCGCACGATCTCGATTTCCTTCGGGAACGTCGCGCCCACCACCAGCGCGAGCTGGCCCGTCTTCGCGTTCCACTTGGTGGCGGCCAGCTCGGCCACCACCTGATAAAGCGGACGGCCGCCCGTTTCGAGGAACTGCAGATCCGAACCGCCCGGGTTCGAGGTACGGCACAACACCACCACGCCCTTGTCGTCGTAGGCCAGGTACGGCTCGATCGAGTCGTAGCCCATGTACGGGTTCACCGTCACCGCGTCGGCGCGATAGCGCTCGAACGCCTCGCGCGCGTATTGCTCGGCGGTGCTGCCGATGTCGCCGCGCTTGGCGTCGAGCACGACCGGAAGGCCCGGGTGCTGCAGATGGATGTGCGCGATCAGCCGTTCGAGCTGATCTTCGGCGCGATGCGCGGCGAAGTAA
>NZ_JAAGPF010000599.1 GCF_017104645.1 Burkholderia sp. Ac-20379 | reverse complement strand
AAAAAAAAAAAATAAGTTAGGCCAGCTTGTGCTGTACCATGTATCTAAAGAATAACACAATGCTAGTGCATATAACATCTTATTAGTACCCAAACATTGTGAGCTCACTACACCCATCTCTTGTCACTATGATGAACGTGCCGACACAACATCATCGAACTGTCATGTACACGTACATCTGTCGTCACTGTATATCTTAGCTGTAGATCGATATTAGTCACCGCGTTAGTCTA
>NZ_JAAGPF010000598.1 GCF_017104645.1 Burkholderia sp. Ac-20379 | reverse complement strand
GCGCCGCAGCATCGGCGCCACCGGCGTGCCGCGCAGCGCGTTGGCGAGCCGGCGGTTCCACGCGGCGTCGGTCACCATCTCGCCGAACGGGCCATCGATCGCGTCGGCGATCACCAGCGCGCCCGGTTCGAGATCGGGCGCGAGGCCGCCCGCCGTGCCGAAGCTGATGATGCCGGCGCAGCCGCGCGCCACGGCTTCGGACAGCGCGCGTTCGAGCCGGTCCGCGCGCGCCGCGAAAACGGTTTCCACGCCGTCGCCGCGTGCGATCTTGGCCTCGAAGGCCATGCCGGTGACCGCGATCACCGGCGCCTGGGTCGTGAGCGTCGCCATCCGCGCTTACATCCCCATCGCGACGCGCGTCGTGCCGGCGCGCGTCAGCGCCCGGAAGCGCGCCAGCGCCCACAGCGGGAAGAACTTGCGATAGCCGTGGTAGCGCAGGTAGAACACGCGCGGGAAGCCGGTGGCCGTGAAGCGCGTCTCGTCCCACAGGCCGTGCGCCTTCTGCTCCGCGATCAGCCACGCGATGCCGCGCGCGACGGCCGGATGCGCCACCTCGCCGGCGGCCATCAGGCCGAGCAGCGCCCAGGCCGTTTGCGACGCGGTGCTGGTGGCGGGCTCGTAGCCGCGATAGTCGAGCTTGTAGCTGTCGCCGTCCTCGCCCCAGCCGCCGTCGGCATTTTGAATCGACAGCAGCCATTGCGCGCCGCGCTTCACGCGCGGATCGTCGTGCGCGAGGCCGGCCGCGTTCAGCGCGCCGAGCGCGCTCCAGGTGCCGTAGATGTAGTTCATGCCCCAGCGGCCGTACCAACTGCCGTCCGGCTCCTGCTCGGCGAGCAGGTAATCGAGCGCGCGCTGCGCGGGCTGGCTGTTCGTCGTGGTTTCGCCGAGCTGGGCCAGCATCGACAGGCAGCGGCCCGACACGTCGACGGTCGGCGGATCGAGCAGCGCACCGTGATCGGAGAACGGGATGTTGTTCAGGTAGTGATGGGTATTCTCGGGCTCGAACGCGCCCCAGCCGCCGTCGCTGCTCTGCATGCCGACCACCCATTCGCGGGCGCGGGCGATCGCGTCGCGATCGACGTCGGATTGCGTGAGGCGCGCCGCGCGATCCATCGCCAGCGCCACCACGGCGGTGTCGTCGACGTCGGGGTAGTGCGGGTTCGCGTACTGGAACGCCCAACCGCCCGGGCGCACGTGCGGACGGCGCGAGATCCAATCGCCGCGCACGTCGAGAATCTGCAGCGGGCGCAGCCATTCGAGGCCGCGCAGCACCGCCTGCTCGGCGCGCGGCTCGCCGGTTTCGAGCAGCGCGTGCGCCGCGAGCGAGGTGTCCCAGACGGGCGACAGGCACGGCTGGCAATAGGCTTCGCCGTCCTCGTCGTCGTCGATCACGAGCAGCTTCTCGAGCGAGCGGCGCGCGGTGGCGCGGTTCGGGTGATCCTCGGGGTAGCCGAGCGCGGCGTACATCATCACGGAGTTCGCCATCGCCGGATAGATCGCGCCGAGGCCGTCCTCGCCGTTCAGGCGCTCGTCGACGAACTGCACGGCCTGACGGATCGCGCGCTCGCGCGAGTAGCGCGGGAACAGGCCGTCGACGAGGCGCAGCAGGCCGTCCACGCCGCGGAAGAACGTGAACCAGCCGGGGCTTTGATGGCCCTGGCGCGGCAGCAGGCCGGCGTTGACGGGGGCGTCGACGAACAGCTCGTCGACGCGCACGCCGAGCGGGTTCTTCGCCAGCGGGCGCTTCGCGGCCAGCACGAGCAGCGGCACGGTAACGGTGCGCGCCCAGTACGACACCTTCGACAGGTGGAACGGGAACCACTGCGGCAGCAGCATGATCTCGACCGGCATCATCGGCACCGCGTACCACGGCACCACGCCGAACAGCGCAAGCTGGATGCGCGTGAAGACGTTCGACATCTCCGCGCCGCCCATCGCGTGAATCGCGTTGCGGGCGCGAACCATGTGCTCGGCGTCGGCAGCGTCGCCGATCAGCTTCAGCGCGAAGTAGGCCTTCACGCTCGCGCTGACGTCGGGGCGGCCGTCGGTGAACAGCGGCCAGCCGCCGCCGGGCAACTGGATGCGGCGCAGATAACGGCCGATCTTGCGTTCGAGCGCGGCGTTCGGCGTCTCGCCGAGGTGGTGCACGAGCAGCACGTATTCGGCCGGGATCGTCGCGTCCGCTTCGAGCTCGTAGACCCAATGGCCGTCGGGCTGCTGGTCGGCCAGCAGCGTGTCGATGGCGCGGGTGATCGCGGTATCGAGTTCGGCGGGGGAGGCGGGCGTGGCAAGCGCCGCGGGCGTCGCTGGTGTGGGCTCGACGGCTGCGGCTGCGGCTGCGGCAACGGCCGCCGCAGGCGCGACGGCGGCGG
>NZ_JAAGPF010000597.1 GCF_017104645.1 Burkholderia sp. Ac-20379 | reverse complement strand
GATCCGCCCGCGCGCCGCGCCGGGCGAGGCCGGCGCGCACGCGCTGTTCAACACGCTGATGCTGGCCCCGCCGCTGCCGTCGGCCGCGCCGGCGCAGGCCGACGTCCCGCCGCTGCCGAACACGCCGGCGATGCCGTTCGCGTATCTCGGCAAACAGAAATCGGCCGGGCATTGGGAGGTGTATCTCGCGCGCGGCGACGACACGCTGATCGTGCACGACCAGATGGTGATCGACGGCGTCTACAAGGTCGATTCGATCGCGCCACCGAACCTGACGCTCGTCTATCTGCCCCAGAAACTTGTCCAGACGCTGGATATCGGCAGTGCCGACTGATCCGCGCGCCATGAGGAACGAACCGTTGCGCAAGCCCTCTCCGAATCGAATCCGCCCGCCCGCGCCGCGCACCGTCGCGATCGCGCTGCGGCGCGGCATGCTGGTGGTCGCGCTGTCGGTGCTGCTCGGCGCGTGCGCGGCCCAGCAGGCCTATCGCGACGGCCAGAAGCTGACCGCGGCCGGCAAGGTGGACGCCGGCATCGCCAAGTACAAGGAAGCGTCGAAGGCCGAGCCGGAGGACGCCGAATACCGCAAGACCTGGCTGGCCGAGCGCGAGAAGGCCGTCGACGATCTGGTGGAGGCCGGCGATCGGCTCGCCGCGGCCGGCTCGCGCGAGGACGCGCGCAAGTCGTACCAGCACGCGCTGGCGCTGAACGCCGGCAACGAGCGCGCGGCGGCCGGCATCGCGCGGCTCGACGCCGACGCGCGCATCAACATCGCGCTGAGCCGCGCCGAGGCGCTGTTCATGCGGCACCAGCCGGACGACGCGCGCCGCCTGCTCGATTCGGTGCTGACGGAGGCGCCCGGCAACGCGCGCGCGCTCGACCTGCAGCGCCGGCTGGCCGCCGAAACCGGCTCGGCGCGCGTCGAGGCCGCGCTCGCGGCGGCGTACCGCAAGCCGATCCAGATCGATTTCCGCGACGCGCCGCTCAAGCAGATCTTCGACGTGATCTCGCACAGCTCGGGCATGAACTTCCTGTTCGACCGCGACGTGAAGACCGACCAGCGCACCACGATCTTCCTGAAGAACAGCACGATCGACGCGACCGTGCGCTACGTGCTGGCCACCAACGGCCTCGCGCAGCAGGTGCTCGACGAGAACACCGTGCTGATCTATCCGAACACGGCGGCCAAGATCAAGGATTACCAGGAGCTGGCGGTCCGCACGTTCTTCCTGTCGAACACCGAGGCGAAGACCATCGCCAACACGCTGAAGACGATCCTGAAGATCCGCGACGTAGTGGCCGACGAGAAGCTCAACATGGTGATCGTGCGCGACACGCCCGACGCGATCCGCATGGCCGAGCGGCTCGTGTCGCTGGAGGACGTGCCCGAGCCGGAAGTGATGCTCGAGGTGGAGGTGCTCGAAGTGCAGCACAACAACGAGCTGAACCTCGGCGTGGCCTGGCCCGGTTCGGTGAACGTCACGCCGCTGCCGCTCGGCAGCGTGATCGCGCCGGTCACGGGGCAGACCACGACCAGCACCACGCCGTATTACCCGTACGGCATCGGCAGCTACGGCGGCCTCGGCACCGGCTCCGGCGCCAACACGCCGGCGCTGACCATGAACGACCTGCTGCACCAGACGGTGCGCACGCTCGGCCTGTCGTCGCTGCAGGCCACCGCCAACGCCAACGTGCAGGATTCCACCGTCAAGCTGTTGACCAACCCGCGCATCCGCGTGCGCAACCACGAGAAGGCCAAGATCCTGATCGGCGAGCGCGTGCCGAACTTCACGTCGACGGCCACCTCCACCGGTTTCCTGTCGTCGTCGGTCAACTATCTCGACATCGGCCTGACGTTGAATGTCGAGCCGACCGTCTACCTCGACGACACCGTCGGCATCAAGCTCGCGCTGGAGGTCAGCAGCCTTGGCAACGCGATCCAGAGCACCACCGGCACCGCCGCGTACCAGATCGGCACGCGCACCGCGAGCACCGTGCTGCAGTTGAAGAACGGCGAGACCGACGTGCTCGCCGGCCTGATCGACAACGAGGAGCGCACTTCGGGCAACAAGGTGCCCGGTATCGGCCAGTTGCCGATCCTCGGGCGGCTGTTCGGCGCGACCGACGATCAGGCCAAGAACACCGAGATCGTGCTGGCGATCACGCCGCACCTGATCCGCAACATCCGCCGGCCCGACGCCGATCAGGCGTACTTCACGTCGGGCACCGAGACCAACCTGCGCAGCATGATCCAGTCGAACGGGCTGGCGGTGCCGACGGCCGGTTCGGGCGGCACGGCGGGCGGGGCGGCTTCGCGCTTCGGCGCGGGCAGTGCGGGATCGGTGGCCGGCGCCGGAGCGGGCAGCGCCTACGGCGCG
>NZ_JAAGPF010000596.1 GCF_017104645.1 Burkholderia sp. Ac-20379 | reverse complement strand
GTCGCGCAGACCACGGCCGAACGGCTCGCCGCGCGCGCGGCGCAGGAGGCGGGCCGATGAGCGGCGTGCTGATGACCGATCGTTATCTCGCGCCGATGACCGATGCCGATCTCGACGAGGTGGTGACGATCGAGAAGGCGGCCTACGAATTCCCGTGGTCGCGCGGCAACTTCGAGGATTCGCTGCGCAACGGCTACTTCGGCGTCTGCATGCGGCACGTGACCGGCACGCTGGTCGGCTATTGCGTGCTGATGCCGGTGGTCGACGAGATGCATCTGCTCAACCTGTGTGTCGCGCCCGCCGCGCAACATGGCGGCTGCGGGCTCGCGCTGCTGCGCGAGGCGGTACGGATCTCGCGCGCCGAGCGGCTCGACGGCATGCTGCTCGAAGTGCGGCCCACCAACCCGCGCGCGATCCGGCTCTACGAACGCTTCGGCTTCGAGACGATCGGCCGACGCAAGAACTATTACCCGGCCCGGCACCGCACGCGCGAGGATGCGATCGTGATGCGGCTGACGCTCGGCCCGCAAGGAGGCGCGCATGACCTGGCTTGATTCGGCGCTCGACGAAATGGGCCTCGGGCCGCGCTGGGTGCGTCGCGTGGAGAGGGCGGACGCGGCGGTTGCCGCGGATCCGTCGGCCACTGCGGGCGCGCGCGCCGAGGCGATGCCGCCGGTACCGGACGCGACCGTGGCGCGTCGCGCGCCTTCGCCGGCCGTGCTCGACGCGGATGGCGGCGTGCCGCAGGTTGCCGGCAGAACGGACGCGCCGCGCGATCGCGCGCCGATGCCTGCCGCCACACGCCGCGATGCCGAACCGGCAATCGCCCGCCAGGCCGAACCGGAACCGCGCCGCGCGCAGCAGCCGGCTTCGCCGCCGGCCGATTCCGCGTTCGACGATTCCGCCTGGTTCGATGCCACGCCCGCTGCCGGTCTGCCTTCGCATGGCGTCGAGCCGGCGGAGCCGGCCCATCCGGCCGCCGTGCGCTCCTCGGTTGCCGATCTCGGCTGGGACGAACTCGAATCGCGCGTCTCGGCCTGCGAGAGCTGCCGCCTTTGCGAGAAGCGCACGCAAACGGTGTTCGGCGTGGGCGACCGCGAAGCCGACTGGATGCTGATCGGCGAAGCGCCCGGCGAGAACGAGGACAAGCAGGGCGAGCCGTTCGTCGGCCAGGCCGGCAAGCTGCTCGACAGCATGCTGCACGCGCTGTCGCTCAAGCGCGGCGAGAACGTCTATATCGCCAACGTGATCAAGTGCCGCCCGCCCGGCAACCGCAACCCGGAACCGGACGAAGTGGCGCGCTGCGAGCCGTATCTGCAACGCCAGGTGGCGCTGGTCAAGCCGAAGCTGATCGTCGCGCTGGGCCGCTTCGCCGCGCAAACGCTGCTGAAATCGGACGCCAGCATCGCCTCGATGCGCGGGCGCGTGCATCAGTACGAAGGCGTGCCGGTGATCGTGTCCTACCATCCGGCCTATCTGCTGCGCAGCCTGCCGGACAAGGCCAAATCCTGGGCCGACCTGTGCCTCGCGCGCGATACCTATCGCGACGCGGGCAAGGTTGCGCAAGACGGCCGCACGGGCGACGCATGACGGAGGCCGCGCGGTCCGCACCGTGGGTGGGGCTGCGCGATGCGGCGGTACGCGATCTCGCCTGGCTGCTGGCCAGTGCCGATCTGCTGGCGGGCTCGGCCGCCGCGCCGCTGGCCCGGCCATGGCAGGGCGATGCCGAAGCCGCGCGGGTGCTGGCCTGGCTCGCCGCGCTCGATGCGGAGCCGGCCCCGCTGCGGCAGGCCGTCGAGGCCGCGCAGCCCACGCGCCTTGGCCGTTACGCCGAAACGCTGCTGGCGTTCTTCGCCGCGCACGGCCCCGCCTGGACGCTGGTCGCCGCGAACCTGCCGGTGCGCGTCAGCGGCCGCACGCTCGGCGAATGCGACTTCCTGCTGGTCGCGCCCGATGGCGAGCGCCTGCATTGGGAACTGGCGGTGAAGTGTTATTTGTGCGCGGCCACTGCGGGCGAGGCCGCGCTGCGCGACTATGTCGGCCCCAATTTGGCCGACCGTTTCGATCTCAAGTTCCGTCGTCTCGTCGATCATCAATTGCCGCTCAGCGCGCGCGAGGAATTCGCGTTCACGGGGCAGGCCGGGCCGTGGGCGGCGCGCATGTTCGTCAAGGGCTGGCTGTTCTACCGCGACGACGGCGGTGCGCTCGACGGCAACGCGCCGGCGGCCCCGGCCGAGCTCGACGCGGCGCATCCGCGCGGCTTCTGGGCCACGCGCGGA
>NZ_JAAGPF010000595.1 GCF_017104645.1 Burkholderia sp. Ac-20379 | reverse complement strand
CCGCGGCGCGCCAGCGACGCGAGCCCGAGCACCGCGAGCGCATAAATCACGCCCGACAGGCCCACGTAGCGCTCGACGCCGGGCGCGAACGCCCACAGCAGCGCGCCGACGAGCGCGGCCAGCCCCGCGAGCGCCGGGGCGGCGCGATGCCGCCGCGCCACGAGCGGCGCGCACGCCGCCAGACACGCCAGGTTCAACAGCGCATGCCGCCAGCCCAGATGCACGAAATGCGCGCCGACGAGCCGCCAGAGCTGGCCGTCGCGCAGCGCGGCGCGATCGAACGCGAGCGCATCGCGCCACGCGGCCGGCAGGGCCTGCACGGCGGCCAGCATCAGCGCCGCCGCCCACCAGCCGGCCAGGCGCGCGGTCATGCCCCGTTTCCCCGCATCGATGCCCCCTCGATCCATGACGCCAGCGTACCTGCGCGCGACACCCGGCACACCCTGGCCGGATGGCCAGGTTTGTTCAGTTCATTACATTTCACTGTCAATATTCGTCCGTAGCCTTACGCATTCTTTCAATAACGAAAACTGCCATGAACCTAGCCATTCCGCGTTTCGTTCTCGTGTCGCTGGCCGCCGCGCTGGCATCGCTGCCCGTGCAAGCGGCCGTCGTCAGCGCCGGTTGCGGCGGCGGCGCCACGCCGATTGCCGAAATCCAGGGCAACGTCGCGCCGTCGCCGTTGAACCTGCAAACCGTCTCGATCGAGGCCGTGGTCACCGCCGATTACGGCGGCACCGACGGCTTCGGCGGCTTCTTCGTCCAGCAGGCCGACGCGCAGCGCGTCAATCTGCCCGGCGTGTCCGAAGGCCTGTTCGTCTACGCGCCCAAGCTGCGCGCCACCGCCGGCGATCTCGTCCACCTGACGGGCAAGGTCGAGGAGAAGTACGGGCAGACGCAGCTCACGCTGTCGGGCGCGATCGCCGTATGCGCGAGCGGCCAGCACGTCACGCCGGCCACGCTCACGCTGCCGGTGGCCGATGCGTCGGCGTTCTCCGCAGTGGAAGGCATGCTGGTGCGCGTGCCGCAGAAGCTGACGGTCAGCGAAGTCTACGAACTGGGCCGCTACGGCAGCGTGCTGCTGAGCAACGGCCGCCTGTCGGTGCCCACCAACGCGGTCGCGCCGGCCGAGGCCAAGGCGCGCGCCGCCGCCAACGCGCTGAACCGCCTGATCCTCGACGACGGCTCGAACAAGCAGAACCCGGCCAGCGTGCCGTATCCGGCGCCGGGCCTGTCGGCCGCGAACACGATGCGGGTGGGCTATACGGTCGAGAACGTCGAGGGCGTGATGGAGATGCGCTACAGCGCGTGGCGCCTGCAGCCGGTGCCGGGCTCGGCCGTGCCGGCCTTCGACGCCTCGGGCAACCCGCGCGGCCCGGCGCCCGCGCGCCACCCGCAGGCCGACGTGCGGGTGGCCTCGTTCAACGTGCTCAACTACTTCAACGGCGACGGCCAGGGCGCCGGCTTCGACGCGCCCGACAACCGCGGCGCGCCCACCTACGCGGAATTCCAGCGCCAGGAAGCAAAGATCGTCAGCGCGATCACGGCGCTGCAGCCGGACGTGATCGGCCTGATGGAAATCGCCAACAACGGCTACGGCGATCTGAGCGCGGTGCGCCAGCTCGCGGCGCGGCTCGGCGACAACTGGCGCGTGGTCGACCCCGGCGTCGACAAGCTCGGCGGCGACGCGATCAAGGTCGCGCTGCTCTACAACAGCCGCTCGGTCGAGCCGGTCGGCCACGCGGCCACGCTCGCGATCGACAACAAGAACCGCCAGCCGCTCGCGCAAACCTTCCGCCGCATCGGCGGCGCGCGCCCGGTGACGGTGGTGGTCAATCACCTGAAGTCGAAGGGCTGCACGGACGCCACCGGCCTCGATGCGGATCAGGGCGACGGCCAGAGCTGCTGGAACCCCACCCGCGTGCGCGCGGCCGGGCTGGTCGCCGACTGGCTGGCCGGCAACCCCACCGGCGTGGAAGGCGCGGGCGTGCTGCTGATCGGCGACATGAACAGCTACGCGAAGGAAGATCCGATCGCGCTGTTCGAGGCGCGCGGCTATACCAACCTCGCGGCGCGCTTCATCGGCGACAGCGCCTACAGCTACGTGTACAGCGGCGAAACGGGCTATCTCGATCACGCGCTCGCATCGGCCGCGCTGCTGCCGCGCGTGAAGGCCGTGCACGAGTGGCACATCAACGCCGACGAGCCGATCGCGCTCGAATACACCTACGCCTACAAGAGCACCGAGCAGCGCACGAGCTATTACGCGGCCGATGCATACCGCTCGTCCGATCACGATCCGGTGGTGGTGGATCTCGCGCTGGCCGATGCGGCCACGCCGGTGGACGACAGCAGCAGCGGCAACCCGGGCGGCTCGCCAGCCACCGGCGGCGGCGCGGCCGACATCTGGCTGCTGCTCGCGCTGGT
>NZ_JAAGPF010000054.1 GCF_017104645.1 Burkholderia sp. Ac-20379 | reverse complement strand
GCCGCGCCCGGCGCATCGGCGCGCCCCGGCAAGGCCGAGAAGAACGCGTTCGCCAACTGCGCGAGCGCCGCCGGATCGGGCAGCCCGGCGGGCGCGCGAGCGCCCGGGGCCGCCAGATCAGCGGTAGGTGTCGGGGTAGTCATGGTACTTGCCGATCTCCACGTCATCGAGAACCGCGAGCGCGTCCACCGAATGGACGGCCAGCGAGCAGTACAGCGAAATCAGGTACGACGCGATCGCCTGGTTGTTGATGCCCATGAAGCGCACCGACAGGCCCGGGCCCTGTTCGCCGGCCACGCCCGGCTGGTAGAGGCCGACCACGCCCTGGCGCTTGTCGCCCACGCGCAGCAGCAGGATCTTCGATTTGCCGTCGGCCACCGGCACCTTGTCCGACGGGATCAGCGGAATGCCGCGCCACGTGATGAACTGCGAGCCGAACAGGCTGACGGTCGGCGGCGGCACGCCGCGACGCGTGCATTCGCGGCCGAACGCGGCGATCGCGAGCGGGTGCGTCAGGAAGAACGCGGGTTCCTTCCAGACCTTGGTCAGCAGCTCGTCGAGATCGTCGGGCGTGGGCGCGCCAGTCAGCGGGAACACGCGCTGTTCCTCGGCCACGTTCGCCAGCAAGCCATAGTCGGGATTGTTGATCAGTTGGCTTTCCTGCAGCTCCTTGATCGTCTCGATCGTCAGGCGCAGTTGTTCCTTGATCTGGTCGTGCGGGCTGCTGTAGAGATCGGAGATCCGCGTATGCACGTCGAGCACGGTGCTGACCGCGTTCAGGAAATACTCGCGCGGCTGTTCCTCGTACGGCACGAACGTCTTCGGCAGTTCGCGCTCGTCTTCCAGTTGCGTGCACGCGGCGCGCACGGCTTCCGGATCCTTCACCTGGTTCAGGCGATAGATGCCGGCCTCCACGGGCACCCATTGCAGGAAATGGGTCAGCCAGCGCGGCGTGATGGTGGAAAGCTGGGGAACGGTCTTGGTGGCATTCGCAAGCTGGCGTGCGGCGTGATCGCTCAGCGTGGTCGGGCCGTTTGCTACGGTCGACATGTCGGGGCTCCGGGTTTAGAAGAAAAACAGGAATGCTTATGACGCCCGGCGATTATGGGGACGGGGCCCATCGACGCTCAACATGCTATAGGCGTCAGACGCGCACCGGGCCAAGCGGCCCGGCGCGGCAACAACGGGAGAAACCGGAAGCGCGGCGCGAGCGCGCCGCGCGATGCCTGCGATCAGGCCGGGAGTTCGTCCGTGGCCGGGCGCAGCAGCAACGCGATCGGCACCTCGAACGCATTGGCGAGCTTTTCCACCGTGACGAGCGAGGCGATCACCTCGCCGCGCTCGATCTCGCCGACATACGAGCGGTTCAAGCCCGCGTGCTCGGCCAGCAGCTCCTGCGACCACGCGCGCGTCTCGCGCAGGCGCCGCACCGCGACGCCGAATTGCCGAACCAGTTGCGTCATGAGGTGGCCTCCGAGGTGGCCTGAGCGGGCTGAGCCGCAGCCTTCGGCGCGGGCCGCGACACGTCGGTGGACGGCACGGCCTGCGTCACATGGCTGCCCGGCGGCACGTCGTGCGTGAGCCAGACGTTGCCGCCGATCACCGAGCCGCGCCCGATCGTGATGCGCCCGAGGATCGTCGCGCCGGCGTAGATCACCACGTCGTCCTCCACCAGCGGATGGCGCGGCAGCCCTTTTTCCAGGTGCCCGGCCGCGTCGCGCGGAAAGCGCTTCGCGCCGAGCGTGACCGCCTGATAGATGCGCACGCGCTCGCCGATGATCGCCGTCTCGCCGATCACCACGCCGGTGCCGTGATCGATGAAGAAGCCCGCGCCGATCCGCGCGCCGGGGTGGATGTCGATGCCGGTATCGGCGTGCGCGCGCTCGGCCAGCATGCGTGCGAGCAGCGGCAGGCCGAGGCGGTAGAGTTCGTGCGCGAGCCGGTAATGCAGGATCGCGAGCACGCCCGGGTAGCAGAGCAGCACTTCGTCCACGCTGCCCGCGGCCGGATCGCCGTGGAACGCGGCCAGCACGTCCTCGTCGAGACGCGTGCGGATGTCGGGCAAGCGCCCGGCGAACGCCTGCACCGCGGCGCGCGCGGCGGCCTCGGTGGCGTCGCCGCTGTCGCGATAGCGCGCCGCATAGCGCAGTTCGAGCCGCGCCTGCGAGAACAGCGCGTTCAGCGCGGCGTCGAGCGCATGCGCCACATAGAGATCCTCGCTTTCCTGGCGCAGGTCGGGCGGCCCGAGCCGCATGGGGAACAGCACGCCCTTGAGCGCGTCGACGATGCCGCCGAGCGCCTCGCGCGACGGCAAATCGCGCCCGCCCGGCTCGATCAGGCGCCGCTGGCGCTCGCGCCAGCCATGCCGCGCCGCATGCAGCGAGCGGACCACGTCGTCGATGTCGAATGCTGCCACGTTGGGATCCTCGTCAATCAGATGCGCGCTCTGCGCGGGTTCGTCAATCCTGTATCCACGGCAGGCCGCGCAAGCGCCAGCCGTTGCGGGCGCCGCGCTGCTGCGCGTCGTCCAGTTCGCCCTCGAAGCCTTCGAGCACGTTGTAGACCTGCGTGAAGCCGGCCTTGGCCGCCGCATCAGCCGCCTGCGCCGAGCGGTTGCCGCTGCGGCACAGCAGCAGGATCACGGCGTCCTTGCCGCCCGCCTTCGCCTCCAGCTCGCGCACGAAGCGCGGGTTGCGCGTGAGGCTCGTACCGGTGGCCCAGGCCACGTGCTGCGTGCCCGGCACCTGCCCGACGAACTTGCGCTCCTCGCCGGTGCGCACGTCGATCAGCAGCGCCTCGCCGGCGCTGGCCAGCGCCCAGGCCTGCGCCGGGGCCACGCCGCCGCCGTAGCTCAGGCCCTGCGCCTGCGCCGCCGTGCGGGCCTGTTCGAGAATGTCGTGCGCTTCGGTCGTCAATGTCATGGGTTCCTCCTTGCTGTCCAGTGCCGTGCCGATGCACGGCCACGCGACGGTCCGGGTGCGGCATCGCTGCCGTCTATAGCCGTCAACGCCACTGTGCTATCGCACCGCGCCGGATGAGAACCAATCAATTGTCATTTCCAAAGCAGCAACATACGAAACGCCCCATCACGATATGACGCGCCGCGGCGGCCGCGAACCAATCAATTCGCCTAAGGTTATGCGCCGCGCCCGGCCGGTGCTTATCGGCCGCGGCGGGAACCGGGCCGGCCGCGTCGCATAAAAACGTCAACGCGCCCCATTTCGCTTCATTGCGTTTTCGATAAGGAATTCTCAAGACCTTGCGAAGCGGACGCTCAAGTTCCGTTATCGATGCGGGCGCAATCATTTCATTCGGCATCCATACGTTTTGTCCGACGTCGCGCGCACCCAGCGAGATGCATGCCCGCAACCATGAAATTCTGCTTTGCTATTCCCGGAACATTGCTTCGTGCGGCGGGCGGGGATCCCTAGCATCGGGTTCCTCTCCCACTCGCGATCAATACAAAAGGAATCGTATGTTGAAGAAAACCCTGGCGCTCGGCCTCGTCTCGGCCACTTCGGTGGCGGCGCATGCGCAAAGCTCGGTCACGCTGTACGGCATCGTCGATGCGGGCATCGCGTATACGAACAATCAGAAAGGCGCGTCGAACATCCAGCAGTCGAGCGGCAAGCTGTCGGGCAGCCGCTGGGGCCTGAAGGGCACCGAGGATCTAGGCGGCGGCTTGTCGGCCGTGTTCACGGTGGAAAGCGGCTTCCGCACCAACGACGGCACGCTGGGCCAGGGCGGCCGCATCTTCGGCCGCCAGGCATTCGTCGGGATTGCGAAGCAAGGCATCGGTACGCTGACGTTCGGCCGCCAGTACGAGCCGCTGTCCGATCTGGTCGCGCAATACTCGGGCTCGGGCTTCTGGTCGCCGGCCACGCACGTGGGCGACAACGACAACCTGAACCAGACGTTCCGCATCAACAACGCCGTGAAGTTCCGCAGCGACACGATCGCCGGCTTCACCGTGGACGGCCTGTATGCGTTCAGCAACCAGCCCGGCTCGGGCGCCGGCACCGGCTTCGGCAACAACCGCGCGTGGGGCATCGCCGCGAACTACGCGAACGGCCCGCTCTCGCTCGGCGCGGGCTACGTGGTGCTGAACCATCCGAACTCGACGAGCAATACTGGCGGCGCGGTGGGCGGCGCGAGCACCACGGCGGGCGACGATTACAGCGGCGGCTTCTTCTACGGCCTGAACGGCGGCGTGGCCAAGCAGCAGATCGCGGTGGCGGGCGCGAACTACACGTTCGGCGCGGCGATCCTCGGCTTTGCCTGGAGCCACTCGCAACTGAACTACGTGGACGGCTCCTCGCGCCGCCTCAACAACTACGATGTCAACGCGCGCTACCGCATCACGCCCGCCACCACGCTGATCGGCGTCTACACGTTCACCGACGGCCGCGCGAGCGGCCTGCCGGGCGCGGGCGGCGGCACGCTCAAGCCGCGCTGGCACCAGTTCACGCTCGGCGTGGATTACGCGCTGTCGAAGCGCACCGAGCTGTATCTGTCGGGCGTCTATCAACTGGCGGCCGGCGACGCGAGCACGGCCGTGGCGGGCAGCGGCTACCGCTCGATCGCGGCGATCGCCGACGCGGGCACGGCCTCGTCGAACAACCGCCAGGTGGCGGCGTTCGGCGGCATCCGCGTGAAGTTCTAAGCAAGCAGACGAGCCGGCGCGATCGCGCCGGCTCGCTGCGGTTCGCGCGGATTCTCCGCACGAAAGCAAATCAGAAATGCTTGTTTGCGATCGGGCAAACGCTCGACAAGAATGATTCGTCCGGATCGATCGGCACCGCGAATCGATCCGTATTCCTCTCCAATATCGAACCGGCCCCACCGCCGCCCCGAGGATCCATGCCGCGCTTTTCCACGCCCCGCTTTCAGCCCCATTCGTTGATCCGCCTGCTGCTGCGCCCCGTGCTGCTGGCCACCGCCCTCGCGCTGAGCGCCGCCGCCCATGCCGCCGCGCCCGACACCATCCGCATCGGCGTGGCCGAACAGGGTGCGGGCGATCCGCCCACGTTCGGCAGCAACCCCGGCGCCGTCGTGCAGCAGCAGAAGCTGCTCGAAAAGGAATTCGCGCGCGAGGGCATCCGCATCCAGTGGCTGTTCTTCAAGGGCGCGGGGCCGGCCGTCAACGAGGCGATCGCCGACAAGTCGATCGACTTCGCGCTGCAGGGCGATCTGCCTGCCGTGCTGGCGCGCGCGAACGGCCTGAAGACGCACCTGATCGCGGCCGTGGGCGTGCGCAGCGGCATCAAGATCGGCGTGCCGACCGGCTCCGACATCCGCACCGTGAAGGATCTGAAAGGCAAGCGCGTCGCGATCTTCCGCGGCACCAACCTGCAGCTCGTGATCGACAACGTGCTGGCCGCCAACGGCCTGGACGAACGCGACCTGCGCGTGATCAACCTCGACACGTCGAGCGCGCTGGCCGCGCTCGCCTCGAAGGGCATCGACGCATCCGTCACCGATTACCACCTGTCGAAGCTGGTCGATTCCGGGCTGGCGAAGATCATCTATCAGTCGCAGGATCAGGGCCTGCAGTTCACGCGCCAATCGCATCTGCTGGTGCTCGACGATTTCGAGCAGGCGCACCCGGACATCGTGCAGCGCGTGGTCAACGTGTTCGTGACGGCCGCGCGCTGGGCCTCGGACGAAGGCAACCGCGACGCGCTGCTGAACACCTGGGCGAAGACGGGCATCCCCGTTTCGTCGTGGGCGGCCGAATTCCCGGCCGGCACGCTCAAGTCGCGCGAATCGCCGCTGCTCGATCCGTTCTTCGTGGCGCGCTACACGTCCGTCGCGGCGGACGCGCTGAAGCTCAAATTGATTCGTCATCCTGCCGACGTCAACGGCTGGATCGAACCGAAGTATCTCGACAACGCGCTGAAGGCCCAGCATCTCGAACACTACTGGCCGAGCTACGACGCGTCGGGCAAACCGCAAACCTGAGCACGCCTTCGGGAGCCGTGATGAGCGATACCGCGATTTCGATCCGCGAGCGCGCGCAGCAGGCCGCCGCTACCGCCGACGCACCGCGCGCGAAACCCGCCCTGCGCCGCCGCGCTGCGGCGATCGGCTGGGCCGTCGCGCCGTGGCTGCTGCCGGCCGCGCTGTTCGCGCTGTGGACGATCGGTTGCGAGCGCGGCTGGATCGCGCCGCAAATCCTGCCGCCGCCCGAAGCCGTGTGGCAGACGCTCGCCGAACTCGCGCGCAGCGGCGATCTGCTCAGCAACACCTGGATCAGCCTGCAACGGGTGTTCTTCGGCTTCGCGGCGGGCTCGCTGGCGGGCTTCGCGATCGGCGCCTGGCTCGGGCTGTCGCGCACGGCCGAAGCCTACGTGCTGCCGAGCTTCAACGCGATCGTGCAGATTCCGGTGCTCGGCTGGCTGCCGTTCCTGTTGCTGCTGGTGGGCGTGGGCGAGCCGCTCAAGATCATCCTGATCGCGCACGCGGCGCTGGTGCCGGTGGCGATGAGCACGCTGCAAGGCTTTCGCGAGACGCCGCCCGCCCTCGACGAGGCCGCCCGCGTGTTCGGCTACAGCCGGTTCCAGCGGATCGTGCACGTCGTGCTGCCGGCCGCGGTGCCCACGCTGGCCACCGGCGTGCGGCTCGCGTTCACGAAGGCCTGGCTCGCGCTCGTGGTGGTCGAACTGGTCGCCTCCTCGGAAGGGCTCGGCTACCTGATCGTGTATGGCCGGCAGTTGTTCCAGCTCGATCTCGTGATGGCGGCGGTGGTGATCGTCGGCGCGATCGGCTATGCGATCAACCGCCTGCTCGATGCGCTGGAAGCGCGGCTGCGGCGCGGCCGGGCCTCCGCGTTCCGGGCCTGAGCCGCCGCCCCGCTATCGATCCGTTTCGCTTTCGTCGTCCTGGCCGGAGTTCCGCATCATGCCGTCGTTCGCATTCCTCACCTCTACCTCGGGCCGCTGGCGCGCGCCCGACCTGCGCGGGCTCGTGCTGCCGCTCGCGGCGTTCGCGGCCTGGTGGCTGATCGCCGCCACGCATCGCGGCCACGCTGGCTTGCTGGTCAGCCCCGCCGACGTGCTGCACACCGCCCGCCAGCAGATGGAAAGCGGCGCACTGGCGCGGGCGCTGTCGGCCTCGCTGGCGCGCGAGTTCGCGGGCTTCGCGATCGGCACGGCCGCCGGCCTGCTGCTCGGCACGGCGCTCGGGCTCTCGCGGCTCGCCGCGCGCGTGATCGGGCCCACCTTCGACACGTTCAAGCAGATTTCGCTGTTCGCCTGGATCCCGCTGATTTCCGTGTGGTTCGGGCTCGGCGACACCGCCAAGGTGGTGTTCCTGTCGCTGGCCGCGCTGCTGCCGGTGGCCGCGCACACCTGCGACGGCATCCACGCGGTGCCGCGCGCCTACGTGGAAGTGGCGCGCACGCTGCGCTACTCGCGCTGGCAACTGATCCGCCACGTGATCGCGCCGGCCGCGCTGCCGTCGATCTCCACCGGCCTCTATCTGGGCCTGATCTATTCGTGGCTCGCCACGCTCGGCGCCGAATATCTGCTGGTGGCCGGCAGCGGCATCGGCAACACGCTGATCGACGGCAGCGAGCAGTTCCGCATGGATCTCGTGCTGTTCGGCATCCTGGTGGTCGGCATCACCGGCTGGGCGCTCAATGCGGGCGCGCGCGCCATCGAGCGCCGGCTGCTCGCGCGCGGCCGGGCCGCCCGCGCCGTCGATGCCGCCTCCACCGCCCTCGATTCGTCCTCGCCACTCAGGGAAGCCTCATGACGCTCGACCTCTCCGATTCGCTCGACATCCAGCATGTGCGCAAGCGCTACGCGCCGCACGGCGCGGGCGCGCAAGCGCTCGACGTGCTCGACGACATTTCGCTGCACGTGCGCGGCGGGGAATTCGTCAGCATCGTGGGCGCCAGCGGCTGCGGGAAATCCACGTTGCTGCGGCTGATCGCCGGGCTCGACGTCGACTACGACGGCGAGATCCGTGCGGGCGGCGAGCGCGTACGCGACACCTCGCTGCAACGCGGCATCGTGTTCCAGGATCACCGGCTGTTCCCGTGGCTGACCGTCGCGCAGAACGTGGAAGCGGCGCTGCGCAATTCGCCGCTCGACGCGAAGGCGCGGCGCGCGGCCGTGGCCGAGCACATCGCGCTGGTCGGCCTGAACGGCTTCGAGCAGGCGTATCCGAGCCAGTTGTCGGGCGGCATGGCGCAGCGCGTCGCGATCGCGCGCGGGCTCGTGAACCGGCCGCGGCTGCTGTTGCTCGACGAGCCGTTCGGCGCGCTCGATGCCCAAACGCGCACGCGCATGCAGCACGAGTTGCAGCGGATCTGGCAGCAGGAACGCATCACCATGATTCTCGTCACGCACGACGTGGACGAAGCCGTCTGGCTCGGCGATCGCGTCGTGACGATGGCGCCGCGCCCGGGCCGCATCGCGCGGATCGTCGACGTCGATCTGCCGCGCTCGCGCGACCGCAACGGCGCGGCGTTCGCGCAACTGCGCGACGCGATCCTCAGCGATCTCGGCGACGACGACGCCACCGCGCGCATCGCCCCGCCCGTCGCGGCCGCGCCGCTGCCGGCCGGCAACTGGCGGCTCGCCTGGTAGGCCGCCGAGAGCGCTTTTCGCGCGCCGGCGCTATCGATACGACGAATCGTCAGTTCTGTTTTGCCGCGCGCGCTGCTTGAATATCCGAACCGCTTTCCCCACCGAAGGAGACACCCGATGTCCGACGTTCAGATCGCCCACTCGCACGCGCCGCAAGCCGCCGCCCACGCCCCCCGCTCGCAGGTCTCGCCGCTCGCATTGCGGCGCGTCGCCGGCCGGATCGGCGCGGAAATTTCAGATGTCAAACTGTCGGGCGACATCGACGACGCCACGTTCGACGCGCTGCTCGATGCGCTGCACACGCACAAGGTGCTGTTCTTCCGTGGCCAGCAGCACCTCGACGACGCCGCGCAGGAAGCGTTCGCACGCCGCTTCGGCGAGACGGTAGCCCACCCCACCGTGCCGTCCGTCGACGGCAGCGCCGGCCTGCTCGAACTCGATTCGGCGCACGGCGCGCGCGCCAATTCCTGGCACACCGACGTGACCTTCGTCGACGCCTACCCGAAGGTATCGATCCTGCGCGCGGTGGTAATTCCGCCGGCCGGCGGCGACACCGTCTGGGCCAACACGGCCACCGCGTACACCAACCTGCCGACCGCGCTGCGCGAGCTGGTGGACACGCTGTGGGCGCTGCACACCAACGCCTACGACTACGCCGCCTCGCACGTCAACGCCGATTCGGATCAGCTCAAGCGCTACCGCGAGGTGTTCACGTCCACCGTCTACGAAACCGAGCACCCGGTGGTGCGCGTGCACCCGGTCACGGGCGAGCGCACGCTCGTGCTCGGCCACTTCGTGCAGCGGCTCAAGGGCCTGTCGGCCAGCGATTCAGCGCATCTGCTGCAGGTGCTGCACGAACACGTGACGCGCCTCGAGAACACCGTGCGCTGGAACTGGCGCGAGGGCGACGTGGCGATCTGGGACAACCGCGCCACCCAGCACTACGCGATCAACGATTACGGCGACGCGCGTCGCGTGGTGCGCCGCGCCACCGTGCACGGCGACGTGCCGGTCAGCGTGGACGGCCGCCACAGCGTCGCGCTGAAAGGCCTCAACGCCACGCTGCAATGACGCGTCGCGATTCGGCCGCCGGCCGCGCCGGGCCGGCGCGGCGAGGCCGGCCCCCAGCAGCCCGCTGCCGCGCCACGGCGGGCCGCCGCCAGATGTTTCGGTTGACTGAATTGTCCGGCGACGCCGATCCCGGCGTTGCCTGTCCGCCCCGCCCCGATCGGAGAATCCGCATGAACCAGGCCGTATCGTCGTCGCTCGACGTGATTCCGCTGTCCGCGCATATCGGCGCGGAAATCCGCGGCGTCGACCTGACCCGCCCGCTCGACGCGGTCGAAATCGCCGCGATTCGCGGCGCGCTGCTGAAGTGGCGCGTGGTGTTTTTCCGCGAGCAGTTCCTGACGCACGAGCAACATGTGGCGTTCTCCGAACAGTTCGGAGAGCTGACGCTCGGCCACCCGGTGTTCGGCCACGTCGACGGGCATCCCGAGGTCTATTCGATCTCGAAGCATCGCCAGGCCACGCGCTACGAGGGGCAGCCGGTGCGCCGCCCGTGGACGGGCTGGCACACCGACGTGACGGCCGCCGTCAACCCGCCGTGGGCGTCGATCCTGCGCGGCGTGACGATTCCGCCGTACGGCGGCGACACGCAATGGACCAACCTCGTGCGCGCCTACGAAACGCTGTCCGCGCCGATCCAGCGGCTCGTCGACGGCCTGCGCGGCATTCACCGCTTCACGCCGCCCGCCGGCGCGAACGCCACGGCCGGCTATGCCGAGGCCGTGGAACGGCGCGCGCTCGTGACCGAGCACCCGCTGGTGCGGATTCACCCGGAGACGGGCGAACGTGCGCTGTATGTCAGCCCGAGCTTTCTGAAATCGATCGTCGGCGTGAGCGCGCGCGAAAGCCAGGCGCTGCTCGAACTGCTGTGGGAACACGTCACGCGGCCCGAGTTCACGGTGCGCTTCAAGTGGGAGCCGCGCAGCCTGGCGTTCTGGGACAACCGCTCGACCGCGCATCTGGCGCCCACCGACATCTTCGATCTCGACTTCGATCGGCAGTTGTATCGCACCACGCTGGTGGGCGATGTGCCGGTGGGGCCGGACGGCCGGGCTTCGGTCGCGATCGAGGGCACGCCGGTGGGCGCCGCGGCGGCGGTGGCATTGAACTGAATCCGCGGTACCGAGGCGCGCCGCACGCGCGCCTGCGTTCTCGTCAGAAAAACGCCCCGGTCGGCGGCAATGCGCCGTTCAGTTGGTTCTGCCCGAGAAAGCGCTCCTTGTAGAGCCGCGGATTGTGCGAGGCAATCACTTTGATGTTGCGCCAGTGACGGTCGAGCCCGTTGCGGCGCGACACCACCGAGCCGGAGCCGAGATCGATCAGCCAGCTCGCGATCTGCGGCGCCAGTTCGTCGATCACCACCTTCGCCTCGGCGGCCGACAGCGAGGCCGCGAGCACCGTCTCGTATTCCGCGTCCGTGCCGCTCGAATCCCACGCAAGCTGCAACTTCGCGATGGTGCGATCGATCGTCGCCTCGACGCTGGCCGCATAGGCGCGAATCCGCCCGAGCTGCGCCTGCAGCACGGCTTCGTCCGACGGATGCGCGGCCTCGCCGTGATAGAAATTGCGCCCGCGGCTGCGCAGCACGTCGGCCGCATCGGCCGCGATGCGGCGCACGATGCCGGCGATGCAGTTGGTCAGATACACCTGGTGGAACGTGAATTTCCACGGCGCGGCGCCCTCGCGATCGGGCGGATCGAGCGGGTGCACGTTCGACGCGGGCACCGCCACCTCGCGAAAGCGCGCCGTGCCCGAGCCGGTCAGCCGCTGGCCGAAGCCCTGCCAGTCGTCGTCGTTCGCCACGCCCTCGCCGCGCGGCAGCACGTATTGCACCGTCTCGCCGCGCCGGCTTTCGATCGCGGTGCCGACAAACGCATCGTTGTACAGATTGCCGGTGGCGTACACCTTGTCGCCCGAGCCGATATAAGCCTCGCGCCGCGCATCCCATTCGAGGCGGTTCAGCACGCGCGTCGGACGCGCGCCGGCTTCCTTGACGTCGGTTTCGGTGAAGCTCAGGCCCACCGTTTTCCGCTGCCCGGCGATGCCGAGCACCTGCGCGTGGAACGGATGCGCGGGCCGGCGCAGCGCCGCCTCGATCTGGAAGAAGTGATTGCGGAACGCGTGCGCAATGTTCGAATCGGCCGCGGCGATGTCGCGCGCCACCGCGAACAGTTCGGACAGCGACAGCCCGTGGCCGCCGGCATCGGTGGCCAGGCGCAGCGCGCCCGCGCCGGCTGCCTTCAGCGCGGCGATCTCGGCATGCGGCAGCGCCTGCGTCAGGTCGCGCGCCGCTGCGGTGCGGCCGATCTCGGCCAATTGCGCCGCGAAGCCGAGCCGCACGGACAACGCGGAAAGATACGGCGGCACGTTGGCCGCAGGCGCCGCCGGTTCAGGCTGAGACAGGTGCACGCCGGGCCGTTCGAGGTCGGCGGTGAAATCGGTATCGGACATGGTCGATCGGTTTCCGTAGAGGGTGAAAGCGGCCGCCGCTCAGGCGGCCGCGTCGAGCGCGCGGGCCTGCACGTTGCCGGCCCGCGCGTCGTAGCGCGGCAGCCCGAGGTTGTCGCGCAGCGTGGTGCCTTCGTAGGCGGTGCGAAAGCGGCCAAGCTTCTGCAGCACCGGGATCACCTCGTCGGCGATCAGGTCGAGGCCGGTCGGCTGCACGTCGATGTTCAGGTTGAAGCCGTCGGTAGCCTGCGTGTCGAGCCAGTGCACCATGTCGTGCGCGAAGCCTTCAGGCGTACCGACGAAAATCCGGTGCCCGCCCGTGATGTTCGAGAACAGCAGCTCGCGGATATTCCATGCGTTCTGCTTCGCTTCCTTGAGCATCTCGTTGCGATGCCAGCGCGACGCCACCGGCACCTGCTCCGCGTTCGCCTCGGTGGCCGCGTACGGAATCGGCCCGTCCAGATCGGCCAGCAGCGCGGGATCGACGGCCAGATGGCGCGCCAGTTCCTTGCGCAGCGCGACCGAATCGAGCTGGTCGTCGAGCGCGCGCTTGTGGCGGCGGGCCTCGTCGTCGGTCGAGCCGAGGATCGGGAACAGCCCCGGCATCACCAGCAGATGATCGGGATTCCTGCCGTAACCGGCCGCCAGCGCCTTGACCTCGCGATAGAACGTGCGCGCGCCCTCGATGATCCGCTGGCCCGTGAACAACGCGTCCGCGTAGCGCGCGCCGAACGCGCGGCTGTCGGCCGATTGCCCGGCCTGAAAGATCACCGGGCGGCCCTGCGGCGTTTCCGGCACCGACAGCGCGCCGCGCGCCGAGAAATGCTCGCCGCGGAAATCGAGCTTGCGCAGCTTCGACGGATCGAGATAGACGGTCGTGTCCGGATCGGCCACCACGGCCTCGTCGGGCGTGCTGTCCCAGAACGCCGTGACGATCTTCACGAACTCCTCGGCGCGCTGGTAACGCGTTTCCTGGTTCCAGCCGTGCTCGATGCCGTACGCATCGAGCGCCGGCGGATTCTGCGACGTGATCACGTTCCAGGCCGCGCGGCCGCGGCTCATGTGATCGACCGACGCGATCTGGCGCGCGATCGTATACGGATGCCCGAACAGCGACGTGGTGGTGCACACCAGCCCGATGTTGCGCGTGTGCGCCGCCAGGTTGGCGATCAGCACCGCCGGATCGAGCGCGCGCCACGGCCGTGTGTAGGATTCCGACACGAGGCCGCCGGGGCCGTCGGCCAGGAAGATCGCGTCGAGCAGCGCGCGTTCGGCCGATTTCGCGATCGTCACGAAATGGTCGATGTCGGTCGGCAGGCGGCGCTTGTCGTCGAACGTCTTCCAGGCGGCATCGTGCCGGCCCGACGCGAGGACATTGACGCCGAGGCGCAGATGGCGAGGTGCGGTCATGAGGATCTCCCGGTCAGACGCGGACGCAGTAATCGCCGACATTGACCTTCGAGCGAATGATCTGGCGCTCGGCCAGCCAATCCGCGGCGCGCTGGAAGCGGGCGCGGAATTCGGTGTTGTCGGCTTCGTAGAACTTGTTCTGGCGCTTCAGGCTCGCCAGGTAATCGCGCACCTGATTCGGGTAACCGGCGTCGTCCTGCGCGAGCTTTTCGGACTCCACGGAATGCGTCGATTGCCAGTTGCCCACGCTCACGTAGGCGTCGATCACCGCGCGCACCAGCGCCGAATTCTCCTCGCTGAACTTGCGGCGCGTGACGAGCGAGTTGAAGTCGATCAGGAAATTGAGGTCGCGGCCTTCGTTGAAGATGTCCTTCGAATCGGTCGCGAAGCGCGCGATGTCGACGGCCGGCGACCACATCGACCACGCGTCCACCTTGCCCTGCGCGAAGGCGGGGCCGGCGTCGGGCGGGTTCAGATAGACGAATTCCACCTTGCTGCGGTCGATATGGTGCTGCTCGAGCGCCGCCACCAGCAGGAATTCGCCGAGGCCCGAGCGGTTGATCGCCACCTTCTTGCCGACCAGATCGGCCACCGAATTGATGCCGCTCGACTTCTTGACGATGATCGCCGTCGAACGCGGCGAGTAGATGTTGAACTCGTTGAACACCAGCGGCGCGCCGGCCAGCATCGCGGCCAGCGCGGGCGTCGTCGAGCCCCAGAAGCCGAAATCGGCGCTGCCGCCGATCACCGCCTGCAGCGACGGTGCGTGGTTCGGGAACGGGCCGACCCATTCGACCTTGATGCCCTGCCCGGCCAGCGTCTTCGAAAATGTTTCGCTCTGCTTGGCAAGCAGCGACAGGCTGCCGTGGCCCCAGCCGATCCGCACCGTGTCGGTGTTGCGGGTCGGCTTGCGCGGCGTGTCCGCGAACGCGGCGGCGGGCAGGATCCCGGTGGCCGCGCCGGCCAGCAGGCCGCCCGCGGTGCGCAGCAGATGGCGGCGGCTCAACGTGAAATCGTTCATGCGTGTTTCCTTGGTCTACTCGGGTGCGTGTTGCGATATCGGTGTCGGGATAGCGGCGGCGTCTGCGCACACGCTTGCGCAAGGCGCGACGAGCCGCGCGGCGCGCTCGGGCCGTCGTCCATCGGATTCGGGGAGTGCGCCGCGGCGATGCGCGGCGCGCGGGCGTCAGTCAGTGCAGTTGCACGCCCAGCGAGGCCAGCAGCGCTTCGCGCAACGCCTTCGGATCGGTGTCCGCGGGCAGGTGCACGTCGGCGATGCGGCCGGCCCGCATCACGAGAATCCGGTCGGCGAGCGCCACCGCTTCGTCCACGTCGTGCGTGACGAGCAGCACGCCCGGCCGGTGCCGCGCCACCAGCTCCTTGACCAGCCCATGCATCTTGATGCGGGTCAGCGCGTCGAGCGCGGCGAACGGCTCGTCGAGCAGCAGCAGCTTCGGGTCGTGCACCAGCGCCCGGGCCAGCGCGACGCGCTGCGCCTGGCCGCCCGACAGGTTGCGGGGCCAATCCTCCTCGCGGCCCGCCAGGCCCACTTCGGCCAGCGCGCGATCGGCGCCGGCGCGGCCCACCGTGCGCTCGTTGCCGAGCACGACGTTCTCGTGCACGCGCGCCCACGGCAGCAGCCGGTGCTCCTGGAACACCACGGCCGCGCGGCGCGGCGTATGAATCCGGCCCGCATCGGCGGCGTCGAGGCCGGCGAGCGCGCGCAGCAAGGTGGTCTTGCCGCAGCCGCTTTCGCCCAGCAGCGCGACGAATTCGCCTTCGCGAATCTGCAGATCGAGCGCATCGATCACGACGCGCGAGCCATAACGGCGGCGCAGCCCGGAGACGGAGACCGCCAGCGGCTCGCCCGCGAAACGATCGGCGGCGGCTTGCGCCGGTGCGGCCGCCACCGGCGTGGCGTAATCGGCGGTGCTCATCAACGGGACTCCTTCGCAAAGTTCGGATGCCAGGCCAGCAGGCGCGTTTCGAGCGCGCGGGCCAGTGCGTCGGCCACCACGCCGATCACCGCGTAGATCACGATCGTCAGCACGATGATGTCGGTCTGCAGGAATTCGCGCGCGTCCATCGCGAGGAAGCCGATGCCCTTGGTGGTCGCCAGCGTCTCGGCGATCACCAGCGCGAGCCACGCATGGGCCAGCGCATAGCGCACGCCGGTCAGGATCGACGGCATCGCGCCCGGCAGGATGATGCGGCGCACGACGGCCGGCCATGACAGCCCCACCACCTTGCCGAGCTCCATCAGCTTCGGGTCGATCTGGCGAATGCCGAGCACCGTGTTGATATAGATGGGGAACAGCACCGCGAGCGCCACGAGGAAGATCTTCGCCGTCTCGCCCACGCCGAACCAGACGATCACGAGCGGCAGCATCGCGAGAAACGGCACGGCGCGCAGCATCTGGATCGAGCGGTCGAGCAGCGCCTGCGTGAGCGGCGAGAAGCCCACCGCCACGCCGAGCACGAAGCCCGCCGCGCCGCCGATCAGGAAGCCGCTGGCCGCGCGCAGCAGCGACACGCCGAGATGAACGAACAGCGCGCCCGATTCGATCAGGCCCCACGCGGTTTCCGCCACGCGGCTCGGCGCGGGCAGCACTTGCGGGTCGATTACGCCGGTGCGCGCGCCGATCTCCCAGAGCACCACCAGCACCAGCGGCACGGCCCACGAAAGCCACCAATAGAGCGTTGCCCGGGACAGGCCGCGACGCCGCGCGTCGGCGCTCGCGCTGGCCGGGAGGGAGGAAGTCAGATCGGTCATGTGAATCTTCGCGAAATCGTGCGGGCGACGGCGTTTGGGGGACGCCGCCGCATGCGGTGTGTCGGTTCGTTATTAAAACCGGTGGATTTCGCCACGACAAATAAGCGATTCGGGTTTGCTTTTCGGGCGTTGGGGTATGGAGCGAGGAATTGTCTGTTGCGGTGACTGTGGGTGGCGCTGGGGTGGCGGTTTCGATGGTCTGGCGGGTGGGGGGCGAATTCGCGGTTCCGGGTGCCGGTTCGGTGCCGGTCCCCGGAAACATGCGGGGTCGATCAGGCCACTGCCTCCCCATGCTCGCTCACCCGCGCCACCCGCTCCGGCCGCGCCAGCCCCAGATGCTGCCGCAGCGTCTTCCCTTCATATTCGTCGCGGAACAACCCGCGCCGCCGCAACTCCGGCAGCACGAGCGAGACGAAATCCTCCAACCCGCCCGGCAGCGTCGGCGCCATCACGTTGAACCCGTCCGCGCCGTGGTTGACGAACCGTTCCTCCAGCGCATCGGCGATCTGCTTCGGCGAGCCAATCACCTGCCAATGCCCGCGCGCGCCCGCCACGCGCAACGCCAGTTGGCGGATCGTCAGGTTTTCGCGGCGCGCCAGATCGAGCGTCAGGGTCTGGCGGCTCTTGCTCGCATTGGTTTCCGGCAATTCGGGAATCGGCCCGTCGAACGGATAGGCCGACAGATCGAAGCCGCCCGTCAGCCCCGACACGAGCGCGAGCCCCACCACCGGGTCGATCAGTTGCTGCAGCGCCTCGAACTTCTCGTGCGCCTCGCTCTCGTCGCGCCCCACCACCGGGAACACGCCCGGCATGATCTTCAGTTCGTCGGGATCGCGGCCCCACTCGGCCATGCGGCCCTTCACGTCGGCGTAGAACGCCACCGCATCGTCGAGCGTCTGCTGCGCCGTGAAGATCACTTCCGCCGTGCGCGCCGCGAGCCGACGCCCGGCCTCGGACGAGCCGGCCTGCACCACCACCGGGTGCCCCTGCGGCGCACGCGCCACGTTCAGCGGCCCGCGCACCTGAAAAAACTTGCCGCGATGCTTGAGCACATGGCGCTTGGCCGGATCGAAGAAGCGCCCGGACGCCTTGTCGCGCACGAATGCATCGTCGTCCCAGCTATCCCAGAGGCCGCGCACCACGTCGGCGAATTCCTCGGCGCGATCGTAGCGGTCGGCGTGCGCGATGTGCTCGTCGCGATTGAAGTTCTCGGCCTCGTGGCGGTTCGACGAGGTGACGAGGTTCCAGCCCGCGCGCCCGCCGCTGATGTGATCGAGCGAGGCGAACTTGCGCGCGACGTGATACGGCTCGTTGAAGCTGGTGGACGCGGTGCCCACCAGGCCGATCCGCTCGGTCACGGCAGCCAGCGCCGACAGCAGCGTCAACGGCTCGAACTGCGCGTTGTAGCTGTGCGCGGTGCGGCTCAGGAATTCGACGTCGTCGCCGCGCGTGCCCACGCCGTCGGCCAGGAACACCAGATCGAACTTCGCGGCCTCCGCGGTTTGCGCGAGTTTGACGTAATGACGGAAATCCACGCCGGCATCGGCCTGCGTGTCGGGATGACGCCAGGCCGCGATGTGATGGCCGGTGGGATAGAGAAAGGCGCCGAGACTCAGCCGGCCGGTGCGTCGGGTCATGAAAAACGGATCTCCGGGACAGGGAACCACGGGCGCGGCCCGCCACCGGAAAACGACGAGCCGGTGCGCCGCGTGCAGCAAAAAACGATAGCAGCAAGGGCGCGGGCGTCGAACCAATCAATCGAGGAATGCTTTTCGGCGGCACGGCAAGCGAGCCGCCGCGGCGCGCATGCCCATCGAGGTCGACAGGCTCGAACCGGCGGCCCGCACGCATCGCCCGCGCAGGCGCCCAGCCATCCGTCCCCATCGTGTCTCGGCATCGAACGCGGCGCTTTATACTAGGCGCTTTCGCCCACGCGCCATCCCACGGCGGCCCACCGCCGCCCGCACCGCCGGCGCCCCGCCCTCACTCATCGTCATGCGTCTCCTCCACACTTCCGATTGGCATCTGGGCCAGAGCTTCATGGGCAAAAGCCGTCAAGCCGAACACCAGGCGCTGATCGACTGGCTCATGCTGCGCGTTCAGGATCTGGCCATCGACGCCGTCGTGATCGCCGGCGACATCTTCGACACGGGCACGCCGCCCAGCTACGCGCGCGAGCTGTACAGCCAGCTCGTGGTGCGCATGCACGAAGCCGGCGTGGCGCTGCTGCTGCTCGGCGGCAATCACGATTCGGTGGCCACGCTGCGCGAAAGCAGCGCCCTGCTCGCGCGCCTGTCGGCCACCGTGGTGCCGCACGCCGACGTGCCCGAGGATCAGGTGCGCGTGCTGCCGCTGCGCCGCCAGGGCGACGACAAGGCGGGCAGCGTGCCCGGCTGCGTGGTGTGCGCGATCCCGTTCATCCGCCCGCGCGACGTGACGCTCAGCGAAGCCGGCCAGACGGCCGACGAGAAGCGCCAGCAACTGATGGCGTCGATCCAGTCGTATTACCGGGCCTGCTACGACGCCGCCGAAGCCGTGCGCGACGCGCTGCACGAGGAAACCGGCCGCCGCCTGCCGCTGATCGCCACCGGCCATCTGACGACGGTCGGCGCGAGCGCCACCGAATCGGTGCGCGAGATCTACGTCGGCACGCTGGAGGCGTTCCCCACGGCCGCGTTCCCGCCCGTCGACTACCTCGCGCTCGGCCATATCCATCGTCCGCAGAAGGTGGGCGGCCTCGAACACATCCGCTACAGCGGCTCGCCGATCGCGCTCAGTTTCGACGAGGCAGCGCAGCAGAAGGAAATGCTGCTGGTCGAACTCGACGACACCGGCCTGCGCGCGGTCACGCCCGTGCCGATCCCGGTATTCCGGCGGCTGGCCGTGCTGAACGGCAACCTGACATCGCTGGCCGATGCGCTGCCGCGTCTCGCCGAAGGCGCCACGCCCGAACACCCGGTGTGGGTGGAAGTGACCGTGACCGAGGACGATTACCTGTCCGATCTGCCCGCGCGCATCCAGGCGCTCGCGGAAGGCCTGCCGCTCGACGTGCTGCGGATCCGCCGTGAACGCGCCAACACGGCAGCGCAGTTGACGGCCGAAACCGGCGTCACGCTCGACGAACTCGATCCGCTCGACGTGTTCGCACGCCGCCTCGGCCAGGAAGCGCTGCCCGACGCGCTGCGCGATTCGCTGACCGAGCGCTACCGCGAAATCGTCGCCGCCACCGGGGAGCACGACGCATGAAGATCCGCACGCTGCGCCTGAAGAACCTCAATTCGCTGAAGGGCGAATGGTTCATCGATTTCACCAAGCCGCCGTTTTCCGACCACGGGCTGTTCGCGATCACCGGCCCGACCGGCGCGGGCAAATCCACGCTGCTCGACGCGATCTGCCTCGCGCTGTATCACGAAACGCCGCGCCTGAAGACGGTCTCCGCGTCGGTCAACGACATCATGACGCGCCACACGTCCGACTGTTTGGCCGAGGTCGAATTCGAGGTGAAGGGCCAGGTCTACCGGGCCTTCTGGAGCCAGCACCGCGCGCGCAACAAGGTGGACGGCGCGCTCCAGCAGCCGAAGGTGGAACTCGCGAAAGGCGACGGCACGATCCTGAGCAGCCAGATCGCCGAGAAGCTGCGGCTCGTGGCCGAGATCACGCGGCTCGATTTCGCGCGCTTCACGCGCTCGATGCTGCTGGCGCAAGGCGGCTTCGCGGTGTTCTTGAACGCGCCGTCGAACGATCGCGCCGAGTTGCTCGAAGAACTGACCGGCACGGAGATCTACGGCGAGATTTCGCGGCGCGTCTACGAGCGCGCCGCCGCCGCGCGCGACATCCTCAAGACGATGCGCGCGCAGGCCGACGGCATGGATCTGCTCGACGCGGCGCAACGCGACACGATGCAGCGCGAGATGGCGGCGCTGGCCGTGCAGCTCGACGCGCTCGGCAAGCAACTGACGACGCTGCAGGCGCAGCGCCAGTGGCGTGTCGACCTGAACGCGGCGCAACAGGCCGCGCAGCACGCGCAGGCCGGGCTGGCGAAAGCCGTCGCCGCGCTCGACGCGGCGGCTGGCGAACTGGCAAAGCTGGCTGCCAGCGAGCCGGCCGAACTGCTGCGCCCGCTGCATGAAGCGCTGCAACGGGCCGACGCCGCGTGCCGGCAAACCGTCGCGCAACTGGCCGAACAGCGCACCCGCCAGACGGCGGCCGCCGCCCGGCACGGCACGGAGCACCGGCTCGCGGTGCGGCTGGCCACGCGCGCGAGCAACGACGCGCAACGCAAGCTCGGCACGCTCGACGCCCAACTCCAGCAGTTGAACGAACGCGCCGCATCGCTGCGCCATCATGCCGTGCTCGGCGAGCGGATCGGCGCGTGGCGGCAGCAATTCGCGCATCGCAGCCAGGCCGTGGCCGGCATCGGGCAGCGCGAGAAGGCCGCCGGCGAACTCGCACACAAGCTCCTGGACGAGCGCGCGAAGCTGACGCGCCAAACCGGAGCCGTGGCGCTGGCCGACAAGGCGCGGACCGATTCGGCCACGCGCATCGCCGCGCTGCACGATGCGCAGCAACAACGCCTCGACGGCCGCACGCTGCCCGAATGGCGGCAGCGCTGGCAGGCGGCCCATCAAGGCGTGACGGCCTGGAAGGATCTCGGCACGCGCGCGGCCACGCTGCGCGAGCTCTCTGCCGAGCGCGACGCGCTGGGCACGCAACTGAAGCAACTCGACGCCGATCTGGCCGTTCACGGCACGCGTTTGACCGAGCGGAACACCGCGCTCGACAAGCTCAAGGCACACGCCGCCGACAAGCAGAAGCTGCTCGAACAGGAACAGGTGATTCGCAGCCTGAGCGAGCATCGCGTGCGCCTGCAGCCCGGCGAGGCCTGCCCGCTATGCGGCTCGCACGAACATCCGGCGATCGGCGCGTACGGCGACATCGACGTATCGGCCACCGCGCGCGGCTTGCGCGAACTGAACGCGGAGATTCGCGCGGCCGAACAGCAGATCAACGCATTGAACGGCGAACTCGCGGGCAAACGCGCGACGCAGCAGCAATCGCAGGCACGCCAGACACGGCTTGCCGCGCAGATCGATCAGGGCCTGCGAGAGTGGCGCGAATTCGCCGCCGCGCTCGACGGCGCGGCAATCGGCCTGGACGACTGGGCGCACGCCGACCGCCTCGAAGCGGGCCGCCTGGCCGCCGATCAGGCGTCGGCGCAACTGAAGCAGACGCTCGACGCGATCGAGGACGCCGAAGAACGCCTGAACGGCCTGCGCAAGGCCGACGCCGAATCGATCGAGGCGTGGCACCGCGCCCGCACGCAGCAGGCGGCCATCGAGCAGACGATCGCGAGCACGAGCGAACGCCAGGCCGAAATCGGCGAGGAACTGAAGGCGCAGCGCGCCGCGCTCGAACAGGACGACGCCGCCCGGCTGGCCGCGATCGTCGAGGCCGGCTTCGACGCCGCCGGCCTGCCCGGCGAGGCCGAAGCCTGGCTGGCCGCGCGCGTCGACGAATGGCAGGCCTGGCAAACCACGCAGCAGCGCCTGCAGACGCTGACGCAGCACCGCGTGGCGCAACGCGCGCAATGCGAAGCCGCCGCCGCGGTGCTGACGCATTGGGAAACGCGCCTGGCCAAGCTCGAAGCGCAGCATCGCGACGCCGACGCGCCGTTGCCCGACGACGCAGCCGCCGACGACCCCGCGCAGGCGCTGTCGGCCTGCACGAATCGCATCGATGCGCTGACGAACGAACTGAGCCAACTCGAAGGCCGCATCGGCCAACTCGACGGCCTGCAGACGCAGCAGCGCGCCACGCTCGCCGAAGCCGAGACGCAATGGCGCAGCGCGCTGGCCGCGAGCCCGTTCGACGATCAGCCGGCCTTCCTCGCCGCGCTGCTGCCCGCCGACGAGCGCAAGCGCCTCCAAACGCTGAAGCAAACCAGCGAGCAGGCGCAGCAGACCGCGCAGACGCTCGTGCAATCGGCGCAGGAAAAACTGACGGCGCTGACCGCCCAACCCGCGCAATCGGAGGTGCCGCTGGACGAACTGACCGCGCGGATCGAGGCGATCGGCAAGCAAACCGCCGAACTGAACGGCAACCTGGGCGGCCACCGCGAACGGCTGAACCGCGACGACGCGCTGCGCCGCAACCAGCAGGCGCTGTTCGCGCAGATCGAGGCGCAGGCGCGCGACACCGACATCTGGCAGCACCTCGACGCGCTGATCGGCTCGGCCAAGGGCGACAAGTTCCGCAAATTCGCGCAGGGGCTGACGCTCGATCACCTGCTGATGCTGGCGAACCGCCATCTCGACCGCCTGCACGCGCGCTACCTGCTGCGGCGCAAGGCCAGCGGCGAACTCGAACTGGAGATCGTCGACCTCTGGCAGGCCGACGTGACACGCGACACGCGCACGCTGTCGGGCGGCGAAAGCTTCCTGGTCAGCCTCGCGCTCGCGCTGGCCCTATCCGATCTGGTCAGCCACAAGACTTCGATCGATTCGGTGTTCCTCGACGAGGGCTTCGGCACGCTCGACGCCGACACGCTGGAGATCGCGCTCGATGCGCTCGACGCGCTCAATGCGAGCGGCAAGATGATCGGCGTGATCAGCCACGTCGACGGGCTCAAGGAGCGCATCGCCACCCAGATCCGCGTGGAGAAAGGCGGCGGGATCGGGCATTCGCGGCTGGTGATCTAGCCGTCTTCCCTCGCCGGAGCGCCCAGAGCGCCCTGAGCGCCCGCCAGGTCGGCCACCGGCGCCAGCCGCGCCTTCGGGCGGCAATCGATGCAATAGCCGTGCAGCACGAGATGGTGGCCGGTCAGCAGATAGCCAAGCGCATCGGCCGCCGCCTTCTCGCGCCCGTCGATCAGCGGATCGGAGAATTCGTCCACCTTGCCGCAACTGAGGCAGATGATGTGGTCGTGCCGCTTGCCGTCGTTCAGTTCGTAGACATGACGGTTCGAATCGAGCGTGCCGCTCGTCAGGATCCCCGCCTCGACGAACTGCGACAGCACGCGGTAGACCGTGGCCAGGCCGATGTCGATCTTCTCCGCGATCAGCCGGCGATACACGTCCTCCGCGCTCAGATGCCGTGTGCCGGCCGCCGCGAAGAATTCAAGCACCTTGACGCGCGGCAACGTCGCGCGCAACCCCGCTCCCTGCAATTGTTCGAGTACCGGCATCGGCATAGGCGAATCGTCGAGTGTCCTGGGATGAAACCCCGGCGGCGCGTGTGCGGCCGCCGGAGCGTGGAAGCTGCTGCATTCGCGATACGATAACCGACAAAAATACGAATGAGAATCATTTGCATAAATCGCAACACTTGCGCATCATGATGCGATCTTGTTCAACGGAAGACACCATGAGCCTGACCGAAGCCCTTGCCGACGCATCCGCATCCACCACCGGCCACGCCGTGATCGACACGCTGCTGTCGCGCCAGTCGCATTACGCGCTGACCGAGCCCGCGCCCAGCGACGACCAACTCGCGCTGATTCTCGATACCGCGATGCGCGCGCCCGACCACGCGAAGCTGCGCCCGTGGCGCTTCGCGCTGATCCGCGACGAAGCCCGCGCCGAGCTGGGCGAAGTGCTGGCCGAACGTGCCCTGGCCCGCGAGCCGAATCTCTCTCCGGAGGATTTGCAGGCGCACGCCGGTGCGGCCCAGGCCGCGCCGCTGATCATCGCGGTGGCCTGCGCCGTGCGCGACGACGCGTTCATCCCCGAGGTCGAACAGTTGCTCTCGACCGGCGCCGCCACCATGAACCTGCTCAACGCGATCCATGCGCTCGGTTACGGCGCGTTCTGGATCACCGGCGACGTCAACTACGATCCGGCCTTGCCGCTGGCGCTCGATTTCGAGCCGGCCGACCGCCTGCTCGGCTTCCTGCTGGTCGGCACGCCGGTGTCGAAGGACGCGCCGCCGCCGCGCCCGCCTCGCGCCAACCACGTGCGCGAGTGGCTCGGCCGCGCATCGATCTGACAGCCGGCCTCGGCCGGTTGCCCAACGAAAACGGCCCGCCCGACGATTCGGGCGGGCCGTGGCGTTTTCGGGCGCTCAACCGTGCGCGTGCGCCGGGTCGTTGGCCTGGCCGTTCGCGATCCCTTCGAGGCGCTCGGCCGCCGTGCCGCGATCCTCGTAGACGAATTCCGAACCCTTCGACGACTGGATGATCTGGCCGCGTTCGATACGGATCACGCGGTCGGCCACATGGAAATAGCGATCGTCGTGCGACACCACGATCAGCGTCTTGCCCTGGCGCTTCAGCTCCGGCAGGAACACCGTGTAGAACACGCGGCGGAACGTCGGATCCTGGTCGGCCGCCCATTCGTCGAACATCATCACCGGGCGCTGCTCGAGCATCGCGTGCACCAGCGCGAGCCGCTTGCGCTGGCCGGTGGACAGATCGATGGTGGAGAACACGCCGTCCTCGATCTTCACCTTGTGTGCGATCTCGAGCTGCTCCAGATAGGCCTGCGCGCGCGCGAGCAGCGCCGCGTCGTGCACCACGAGATCCTCGAACAGGTGGTAATCGGCGAATACCGCCGAATAGAGCTGGCGATAGGCATCCATGCCATCGGCCTGCACCGGCTCGCCGTTCAGCAGCAACTGGCCCTGCCCCGCCTCGTACAACCCGAGCAGCAGCTTGATCAGCGTGGTCTTGCCGCTGCCGTTCTCGCCAATCACGAACAGCATGTCGCCGCGTTCGATCTTCAGATCGATCGGGCCGAGCCGGAACGGCGCCTGATCGCCGACCGCCGGGAACGCCCACGAGGCCTGGCGCAGTTCGATCTCGCGCAGCTCGGCCACCGGGGCCGGCGCCGCGCCGTCGAGCAGCCGCGCCTCGCGGGTGGCGAATTGCGCCGACAGCTCGGCGATGCGCTTGAACGAAATGCGCGCCTGGCTCAGCGCCGGCAGGCTGCTGGCCAGCGTATCCACCGGGCCGCGCACATAGAGCAGCACGATCACGAAACCGCTCACGACTTCGGGCGTCACGCCCAGACGCTGCTGCAACAGCAGCAACAGGCCGATCACGACGAAGAACAGCGTGGTGACCGACGCATTCGCGCCGTAATACATGCGCATTGCCTTGATCTTCAGTTCGGCCACGTCGTCGGCCGCACCGGCCAGCCGCTCGCTGAACACGCGCTGGCGGCGGTTGCGGTTCAGACGCAATTCCTTCGCGCCCTCGGTGATCGCGCGATATTGCTTCTGCAGCTCGTCCTGCGCGCCGCGCACCCCGCCGTAGTAATGGCTCCACTTGCCGCTGGCGTAACGGTTGATCAGGCCGCCGATCGCGATGGCGCACAGCGCGATCAGGAACAGCACCGGCGAGAGCACCAGCATGTAGGCCACGCAGCCCACCGTCACGGCCGCCGCCACGGCGATGCTCGGAAAGCTGAAGGTCATCGCGCTGACGGTTTCCACGTCGCTGTTCAGCGTCGAGAGCAGGCGGTGCGTCTTGTAGCGCTCGAGTTCGGCCACCGGCGCGCAGACGATGCGCGCGGAAATGTCCTTGCGCAGCGCGGCGATGATGCGCTGGCCCGTGACGCTGTTGCCGATCCCGGCGATGGCGTTGCAGAGCAGCGTGGCCACGCACAGCGCGACGAACGTGAAGGCGGTGTTCGCGCCGATGCCGCCCGGCGCGTGCAGGCTGGCGTTGATCACCGACAGCAGCCATGCGGTGCACAGGCCGCCCGCCACGCCCAGCAGCGTCGCGCCGATCGTGATCGGCATGAACGGCTTCAGCAGTTGCTTCAGGGTGCCGCCGTAATTCGCCTGCGTGGTGTCGCGCGTGTCGCGAGTCATCCGTCTTTCCTCGAATTCGTGATGATGGCCGGTGCCACTTCGCGCCGGCCGGCAGATATTTCGATAATGATTCTTATTTGCAACGCGCGAATGATAGTGGTTGATGTCTGAAATGGCAACCGGCGCGGGCGCGCCGCACGCGCTTCCGGCAAGCACGGCAAGGCTTTCTGACGGATTGCCGCCGGTATCGAAGCGCATCGCATAGGCCGTTCGGCCAGTTCCATCCGCCCCCGTTTGTTCCTGGTTGTGTTGCCGCAAAATACTGGATATATTCACAGCACTGTACTGATAACCAGTATCGAGGTGAGCAATGGAACATCGGGTTCGAATCGTCAACGATACCGACCGCCAGATCCTTGCGTGGCTGCGCAGCCAGGCCGGCGACGACCGCGTCGCACGGGCGCTCCACCAGCTCGGGCGCACGCGTAAGCCTTACGTGTCGGCACTGTGCCGTTATCTCGGCATGCGCCCGCCGGTCACGATCCAGCGGCCCGCGCGCCGCGCCGCCACCGATCACTCGGTCGGCGATCACTATCTGGCGCTGATCCGCCAGCATCTGGCCAATCATGCGGCCCGCTGAGCCAAGCGCCGGCTGGCGCATCTCGGCGGCCACGGCGGCGGCCTCGCGCGGCGGCGGCGCCCTGCGCCGGCGCGCGTTCGTGATCGGAGCGCCGGCACGGCATGCGCGTCCCGCCACGGCATATCGCGGCGCGCAACGCGCCGAAGGCCACGCGAGCGAAGCGCCCGAACCGGGCGCCGAGTAAACGCACAAGCCGCCGCACAACCATCGGGTTGCGCGGCGGCTTTTTTTATCCGGGCGATCAGGCCGGCCCACTCGCGAACGGCGTTGCGCCGCTCGCGTTGCGTGGCCTCGGTGCTTCGCTGCGGTTACGGCTTCATCGTGCCGGTACGCACGAAGCGCTCGTGCCACGACAGCGCTTCGCCGAGCAAATGCGGCGTTTGCTTGCCGAAGCTCTCGCGGCTCGCGCGTTCGAAGTAATCGGCCAGCATCGGGCGGAAATCCGGGTGCGCGCAGGTGTCGATGATCTTGCGCGCGCGCTGGCGCGGCGACAGCCCGCGCAGGTCGGCCAGGCCCTGCTCGGTCACCACCACGCCCACGTCGTGCTCGGTGTGGTCCACGTGGCTGGCCATCGGCACGATCCGCGAAATCGTGCCGCCCTTGGCCGTGCTGGCCGACATGAAGCACGACAGGTAACCGTTGCGCGCGAAATCGCCCGAGCCGCCGATGCCGTTCTGGATCTTCGTGCCCATCACGTGCGTGGAATTCACGTTGCCGTAGATATCCGCCTCGATCATGCCGTTCATCGCGATGCAGCCGAGGCGGCGCACGAGTTCGGGGTGGTTGCTGATCTCCTGCGGGCGCAGCAGGATCTTCGAGCGGAACAGCGCGATGTCGTCGGCGAAGCGCTTCACGGCGTCCGGGCTCAACGAAAGCGCCGTGGCCGAGGCGAAGCGCAGCGTGCCGTTCGCGAGCAGGTCGAGCATGCCGTCCTGAATCACCTCGGTATAGGCGGTCAGGTTCGTGAAACCGCCCTCGCCCAACCCGGCCAGCACGGCGTTCGTGATGTTGCCCACGCCCGATTGCAGCGGCAGCAGGTTGGCCGGCAGGCGGCCGCGGCCGATTTCGTGGCGCAGGAAATCGAGCAGGTGCGCGGCGATCTGCTTCGAATCGGCGTCGGGCGCGTTGAACGCGTTGCTGCGGTCGGGCGCGTCGGTTTCGACGATCGCGATGATCTTCTCGGCCGGGCAGCGCAGGTAAGGCTCCCCAATGCGATCGTCGGCGGACACCAGCGGAATCGGCTTGCGGTTCGGCGGCAGCGCGGTGCCGTAATAGATGTCGTGCATGCCGTCGAGGCCGAGCGGCTGGCGCGAATTGACTTCGAGAATCACCTTCTTGGCCTGATCGAGCCAGGTCTTGTTGTTGCCCACCGAAGCCGACGGAATCAGCAGGCCATCTTCGCGAATGCCGGCCACTTCCACCACGGCCACGTCGAGTTCGCCGAACAGGCCGAACCACGCGTATTGGGCGACGTGGCTCAGGTGGATGTCCTGGTAATCGAGTTCGCCGGCGTTGATCTTCTCGCGCAGGATCGGATCCGATTGATACGGCAGGCGCATCGAGATGCCGTCGGCCTTGGCCAGCGCGCCGTCGAGCTCGGGCGCGGTGGACGCGCCGGTCAGCACGTTGATCCGGAAATCCTCGCCGCGCGCGTGCGCGGCCGAAATGCGCGTGGCCAGCGCGGCCGGCACGGCCTTCGGGTAGCCGGAGCCGGTGAAGCCGCTCATGGCGACGGTCATGTTCGGGGCGATCAGCGCGGCGGCTTCATCGGCGGTGCGCACCAGCGAGCGCAGGGATTCGGCGAGGATTCGGGATGTGGACATGGCGAGATTCGAACGGGGTGTGTTGGTATCGCGTCGAGCGGCGCCGCGGCGGGGTGTCTCGGAAGCGGCGCGTGGCCTGGCGGCTTGCGGCAGCAGGCCGAGGGCAGGACACGGCGGGCAGTATCGCAGAGCCGATTGCACGCATAGATGAGCCGCCTTGCAAAACTGCATTGCCGGATTCACGCGATATTTAGTGGCCAACATCGTTTAACGCGAGGCCAAAACGCGCACCGTGCGCCATCGCACGTTCGCCCCCCCGCTTTGTGACGAATCGCTCCGAAAAGTGTGTCGCATCCGTAATCCGATGTCGGAATACGGAAAACTGCCCGATTGCCAATTGAAATATTTCCGGTAAGGATCGATTGGCGCGCGCGGCCGAATGCCACGGAATGCCGCGAAGCGCGCGCCCATTCCAACGACATTTCCTACCGCGAACCCATGACCCCTCCGAAACTTCTCCCGTACGCGTCCGCCGTGCTGGCTGCTGCGTTGATGGGCGCCTGCGGCGGCGACACCGAAACCGCCGCGCCGGCCCCGTCGCAAACCGCCTCCACCGACACCACCTGCCTCGCGATCGACAGCAGCGGCTCGACCTCCGTGGTCGGCTCGAACCAGCCCGGCGATCCGTCGCTGCCGGAGCCGGCGTCGGGCTATCGCAAGGGGCTCAAGCCGATCGTCTCGAAGACCTACCTGGTCGCCACCTCGAACGCCTATGCGAGCGCGGCCGGCTGCGCGGTGCTGCGCAAGGGCGGCTCGGCGGCGGACGCGGCGGTGGCCGTGCAGGCGGTGCTCGGGCTGACGGTGCCGGAAGCCACGGGGCTCGGTTCGGGCGGCGTGCTGCTCTACTACGACGGCCGCGCCAAGACGCTCCAGGCCTACGACGGCCGCGAAACCGCGCCGGCCGCCGCCACGGCGAACTACCTGCGCTACGTCGACGACACGAGCGACCAGACCACCCCGGTGCCGAGCGCGCGCGCCAGCGGCCGCTCGATCGGCACGATCGGCGTGCCGCGCCTGATCGAGCTGCTGCAGCGCGACCACGGCAAGCTGCAATGGCGCGACCTGTTCGGCGACGCGATCTCGCTGGCCACCAACGGCTTCCCGATCGGCGGGCGGCTGGCCGCGGCGATCTCGGGCAACGCCGCGAGCCTGAAGCGCGACGCCGAGGCCGCCGCCTACTTCCTGAACGCGGACGGCTCGCCGAAGGCGCTCGGCACGGTGCTGAAGAACCCGGCCTACGCCGACGCGCTCACGCAGATGTCGCAGAACGGCGCGAACGCGCTTTACACGGGTGCGATCGCACAGGACATCGTCGCGAAGATCGCCACCGCCACCGGCGCGGACGGCTCGAAGATCACCCCGGGCAAGACCACGCTGGCCGACCTCGCCGCCTATCAGGCCAAGCGCCGCGACGCGATCTGCACGACCTATCGCGGCGCGTACTGGGTGTGCGGCATGCCGCCGCCGTCCTCGGGCGGCATCGCGGTGGCCTCGGCGCTCGGCATCCTCGAGAACTTCGACCTCAAATCGATGGGGCCGGCGGCGCTCGATCTCGAAGGCGGCAAGCCCGCCGTGCAGGCCGTGCACCTGATCACCGAAGCCGAGCGGCTCGCCTACGCCGACCGCGACAAGTACGTGGCCGACACCGATTTCATCCCGCTGCCCGGCGGCAGCGCCGACACGATGCTGAACAAGCCGTACCTGAAGCAGCGCGCGGCCCTGATCAGCACCGCCAAGAGCATGGGCACGGCGCTGCCGGGCGACCTCGGCGCGATCCCGCTCGGCGTGGACACCACGCTGATCGAGCACGGCACGAATCAGTTCACGATCGTCGACGGCGACGGCAGCGTGCTGAGCGCCACCACCACGGTGGAATCGAGCATGGGTTCGTTCCACATGACCCACGGCTTCCTGCTCAACAACCAGTTGACCGACTTCTCGGCCAGCCCGACCGACAGCGGCGGCGCGCTGGTGGCGAACCGCGTGCAGCCGGGCAAGCGCCCGCGCAGCTCGATGGCGCCCACCATCGTGTTCAAGATGGCGGCGGACGGCTCGAAGGGCGATTTCCTGATGGCGACCGGCTCGCCGGGCGGCGGCACGATCCCGCAATACGTGCTGAAGACGCTGATCGGCACGCTCGACTGGGGCCTCGACGCGCAGCAATCGGCCGGGCTGATCGATTTCGGCGCGAGCAACAGCCCGACCACCACGGTCGGCGGCGAGCATCCGAACGTCGACACCAGCAACGGCGGCGCGAACGATGCGCTGCTCGCGGGCCTGAAGGCGCTCGGTCACACCGTCTCGACCTCGGCGCAGGCCAGCGGCGTGAACACCGTGCTGCGGATCCAGCAGAACGGCAGCGCGCTGTTGCAGGGCGGCACCGATCCGCGCCGCGAAGGCGTGGTGCTCGGCGACACGTTCACGCGCTGAACGAAAACGGGGGCCGACGCCCCCGTTCCCTCATCCAGCGGGCGGCGCGCGACGCGCCGCCCCGCTTCCGCTCAATACACGTCGCGCAGATAGCGGCGCGCCTTCGCCATCTTCGCCACATACTCGCCGGCCTGCGCCTCGTCCATGCCGCCATGCGCGGCCACCACCGATTTCAGCGCCGCATCGACGTCCTTCGCCATCCGCGACGCATCCCCGCACACGTAGAAATGCGCGCCGGCCTCGAGCCACGACCACAGCTCGGCGCCGCGCTCGCGCATGCGGTCCTGCACGTACACCTTCGCCTCCTGATCGCGCGAGAACGCCAGATCGAGTTCGGTCAGGAAGCCGTCGTCGCGCATCGCCGTCAGTTCGTCGCGATAGTAGAAATCGGTGGCCGCGTGCTGCTCGCCGAAGAACAGCCAGTTGCGCCCGCTCGCGCCGCGCGCGCGCCGCTCGTGCAGGAAGCCGCGGAACGGCGCGATGCCGGTGCCGGGGCCCACCATCACGATCGGCGTCTCGCCGTGCGCGGGCGGCCGGAAATGCGCCGATTTCTGCACGAACACCGGCACCCCGCCGTCGGCCGCGCGATCGGCCAGGAACGTCGAGGCCACGCCCTTGCGGTCGCGGCGGCCGTTGCTGTAGCGCACCGCCGATACCGTCAAATGCACCTCGTCGCGATGCGCGGCCGGGCTCGACGCGATCGAATACAGGCGCGGCTGGATCCGCTTGAGCATGCCGACCAGATCGGCCGCCGACAGATCCACCGGGAATTCGTGCAGCACGTCGGCCAGTTGCTGGCCCCAGAGCCAGTTCTTGAGGTCGCCTTTACGCTCGTCGGCGAGCAGCGACCTGAGCGCGCCGTTGCGGCTGCGCTCGGCGATCAGCGCGAGCGCGTCGGGATGCGGGCGCGTGATGTCGAGATGCTTGCCGAGCGCGTCGGCCAGCCGCACGTCGCCCACGCCCGCCACCGCCACCGGCGTGTCGGGCGACAGTTTCGTCAGCGTCAGCAGTTCGTCCACCACGGCCGGGCAGTTGGTCGGCCAGATGCCGAGCGCGTCGCCGGCTTCGTATTCGAGCGCCGCGCCCTCGGCCGACAGCGACAGGTAGCGCGTGTCCTTCGATGCGCCCGGCTGATTCAGCTTCAGGTTCGACACCAGCCGCGACGCGGCCGGCCGCGCCTTGGTGGGCAGCAGCGACGGGATCGCGCCGCCGTCGGGCACCGCGTGCAGCGCGGCGTCCACGCTCTTGATCCGCGCGATGGTGCGTTCGAGCCAACTGTCGGCGGCCGGCTGGAATTCGGCGTCGCAATCGACGCGCTCGGCCAGCCGTTCGCCGCCCAGCTCGGCCAGGCGCGCGTCGAGCCGGCGGCCGTGGCCGCAGAACGCGTCGTAGTTGCGGTCGCCGAACGCAAGCACGGCGAAGCGCAGGCCGTCGAGGCGCGGCGCGCCCGCCGCCGACAGCGCGTCCCAGAACGCCGCGCCGTTGTCGGGCGCGTCGCCGTCGCCGAACGTGCTGGTCATCAGCAGCGCGGACTGCGCGTTCGCGAACACGGCCGGCGCGGCGGCGGCCATGCAGGCGACGCGGGTCTCGAAGCCGGCGTTCATCAGCAGCGTGGCGTACAGCTCGGTCAGCGATTCGATGTTGCCCGTCTGCCACGCGCACAGCAGCACGGCTAATCGCAGGCCGTCGGGGCGCGGAGCGGCGGCCGCCGACAGCGCGTCCCAGAACGCCGCGCCCTTTGCGGGCGCGTCGCCGTCGCCGAACGTGCTGGTCATCAGCAGCGCGTACTGCGCGTTCGCGAACACGGCCGGCGCGGCGTCGGCCATGCAGGCGACGCGGATCTCGAAGCCGGCGTTCATCAGCAGCGTGGCGTACAGCTCGGTCAGCGATTCGATGTTGCCCGTCTGCGAGGCCCACAGCAGCACCACCTTCGGCCGCGCGTGGACGATGCGCACGCCGGCCGCCGA
>NZ_JAAGPF010000594.1 GCF_017104645.1 Burkholderia sp. Ac-20379 | reverse complement strand
GGGGCGAGACGGCGGCGGGCCTGCCGCGGCAGGCGGCCGCGCTGGCGGCGGAGTTGATCGACGCCGCCGTGCGGACGCAGACGCGCGACGCGCTCTATCCGCAACTCGCGGCGCAAGGCGCCGGCTTCGGGCCGTTCCTCGAGGTGCTGGAGCGCGCGCATTGGCTGCGCGACGGCGGGCTGCTGTGCGCGCTGCGCGCCGCGCCGCCGCAACAAGATAGTTTCAAGCGCAACCAGACCATGCCGGCCGCGCTGCTCGGCGCCGCGTTTCAGGCGCTGCTGCTGGCGGTGCCGGAGGCCGGGCAGTGGGCGATCGAGACGATCGCGACGCTCGACGTGCCCGCGATCTGCCCCGATGCCGAGGTCGCCTACCTGCTGGTGCGCCCGCGCATGCCGGCGGGCGGGGTTGAGCAGGTCTGCGACCTGTCGTTCCTCGATGCACGCGGCGACACGGTGGCCGCGTGGTCCGAACTGCGGCTGTGCGCGCCCGAGCGGTTCGCGCCGCTCGACTCGATCGACGGGTTCGCGCGGGCGGTTGCGCCCGCGCCGTATGCGGGCGCGGCGGTGCAACCGTTCACGCAAGCGGCGGTGGAAGTTGCTGCCCAATCGGCCTCGCAACCGGCCACGCAGCCGGCCGCGGTTGCCGCGCATGCGGCGGCGGCCTTGCCGGCGCGCATGCCGGTTCAGGCTTCGACGGCCACGGCGGCGGCTCCGGCTCCGGCCCTGACCTCGGTTCCGGCCTGGGCCCAGGCCCCGGCCGACGCCCCCACCGAGCGCGAGCGTCTGCTTGCCGAGCTGCGCGATCTGGCCGCCGGCATTCTCAAGTTCCCGCTGGCGGAGATCAACGCCCGGGCCGCTTTCTACGATCTCGGATTCGATTCGATCTCGCTGACGCGCTTCGCCAACGAGATCAACGCGCGCTATGGCAGCACGCTGACCCCGGCGATCTTCTTCGAATGCGAGCACGCCGACGCGTTGGCGGCGCACCTGATCGCGCGCCACGGCGCGCGTCCGGCGGCGTCGATCGAAGCCGCCCCGGCGGCCCTGCACGCCACGTCCGATGCGCCGGCCGCCGCGCCGGCCTTGCAGTCCGGCGAACCGTCCGGCGCCGACACGCGCATCGCGATCGTCGGCATGGCGGCGCGCCTGCCGGGCGCGGAGGATGCCGAAGCGTTCTTCGCCCACCTGTGCGCCGGCCGCGATCTGGTCGGCCCGCTGCCGCTCGAGCGTTACGGCGAGGCCTATCGGGCCCGCCTGCTGGCGGCCGGCTTCCCGATGCAGGGCGGTTTCATCGACGACATCGACCGGTTCGACGCCGCCCATTTCCGGATTTCGCCGAAGGAGGCCGAGCGGCTCGATCCGCAGCAGCGGCTGATGCTGGAGACGGCCTGGCGCGCACTCGAGGACGCCGGCTATCGCGCCGCCGAGTTGCCGCGCGACACCGGCGTGTTCGTCGGCGTCACCGGGCACGATTACGCGAGCCTGCTGCAGCAGCACGGCGTGGAATTCGACGGCTTCGCGGCCACCGGCAATTCGCTGGCGATGGTCGCGAATCGCATTTCGCACTGTTTCGATTGGCATGGCCCGAGCCAGTCGGTCGATACCGCCTGCTCCAGCTCGCTGGTCGCGCTGTTGCGCGCGGCCGATGCGCTGCGCGCCGGCCGCTGCGGCGCGGCGCTGGTGGGCGGCGTGAACCTGGCGTTGAGCCTCGAAGGGTTCACCGGCCCCGATCAGGCCGGCATGCTGAGCCCCGCCGGCCGCTGCAAGACGTTCGGCAAGGATGCCGACGGCTACGTGCGCGGCGAGGGCGTGGTGGTGCTGCTGCTCAAGCCGCTGGAGGCCGCGCGCCGCGACGGCGACCGTATCGTCGGCGTGCTCGCCGGCGGCGCCGAGAATCACGGCGGCCACGCCGGTTCGCTGACCGCGCCGAACGCCAATGCGCAGGCCGAACTGGTGCAGCGCGCGATGGCCGGCCTCGCGGCCGGCGAGATCGACTACATCGAAACCCACGGCACCGGAACCAGCCTCGGCGATCCGGTGGAGATCAACGGCCTGCGCATCGCCTACCGCGCGCTGCTGGGCGGCCGGGCGGCCACGCCGCCGTTCATCGGGCTCGGTTCGGTCAAGTCGAACATCGGGCATCTCGAGGCGGCGGCCGGCCTGGCCGGCGTGCTCAAGGTGCTGATGGCGATGCGCCACGGCGAATTGCCGGCGAGCTTGCACTGCGACGAGGTCAATCCCTATATCGAATTGCAGGACAGCCCGTTCTATCTCGTGCGCCGCCGCCAGCCGTGGCCGCGCGGCGTCGACGCGGCCGGCCGGGAACGGCCGCGCCGGGCGGGGGTGAGCAGCTTCGGTTTCGGCGGCGCCAACGCGCACGTCGTGATCGAGGAGGCGTTGCCGGCA
>NZ_JAAGPF010000593.1 GCF_017104645.1 Burkholderia sp. Ac-20379 | reverse complement strand
GCGCGGAGGCCTTGGGCGGCGCGGCCCGCACGGCGGCGCATGGCGCGGCGCGGCGGGCGCGATGGCCTGCGATGAAATCGGGGACGATTCGGACACGATGGTTTCCGTCGAAAGATCGGCGCGGGAATTCGGCCGGGCGTCCGGCTTCGGGTAAAATCGCATTTTACCGACCTTCTCGCATTCCCCCATGACTTCTCCGAAATCCGCTCCCGACGCCCAAGGTCTTTCCTACCGTGACGCGGGCGTCGACATCGACGCGGGCGACGCGCTCATCGACAAGATCAAGCCCTTTGCGAAGAAAACGCTGCGCGAAGGCGTGCTCGGCGGGATCGGCGGATTCGGCGCACTGTTCGAAGTGCCCAAGCGTTACAAGGAGCCGGTGCTCGTGTCCGGCACCGACGGCGTCGGCACCAAGCTGAAGCTGGCGTTCCACCTGAACCGCCACGACACGGTCGGCCAGGATCTGGTCGCGATGAGCGTCAACGACATCCTCGTGCAGGGCGCCGAGCCGCTGTTCTTCCTCGACTACTTCGCCTGCGGCAAGCTGCACGTCGACACGGCGGCGGACGTCATCAAGGGCATCGCGAAGGGCTGCGAACTGTCGGGCTGCGCGCTGATCGGCGGCGAAACCGCGGAAATGCCGGGCATGTACCCGGACGGCGAATACGATCTGGCCGGCTTCGCCGTCGGCGCGGTCGAGAAGAGCAAGATCATCGACGGCAGCACGATCGCCGAGGGCGACGTGGTGCTGGGCCTGGCTTCGAGCGGCATCCACTCGAACGGCTTCTCGCTGGTGCGCAAGATCATCGAGCGCGCGAATCCGGATCTGAACGCCGAATTCGACGGCCGCACGCTGGCCGACGCGCTGATCGCGCCCACGCGCATCTACGTCAAGCCGCTGCTGGCGCTGATGGCGAAGCTGCCGGTCAAGGGCATGGCGCACATCACGGGCGGCGGCCTGGTCGAGAACATTCCGCGCGTGCTGCGCGAAGGCCTGACGGCCGAGCTCGACCAGAACGCATGGACGCTGCCGCCGCTGTTCCAGTGGCTCCAGCAGCACGGCGGCGTGGCCGACGCGGAAATGCACCGCGTGTTCAACTGCGGCATCGGCATGGCCGTGATCGTGTCGGCGGCGGATGCCGATGCGGCGGTTGCCGAACTGAGCGCCGCCGGCGAGCAGGTCTGGAAGATCGGCAAGGTGCGCGCGACGCGCGAAGGCGAAGCGCAGACGGTGGTGGTCTGACGCGACGCCAGCCTGATGGCGGGATGACATGAGAAAGGCCGCGATGCGAATCGCGGCCTTTTTGTTTGGCGAGTGCCCCAGGCATTACCCGGTGGTTCAGCCGTTCGCGGCCAGCACGCGTTCCACCGCATCCACCGCGCGCGCCGGCGCATCCTCGGCGCAGCAATCCACCACGATCCGTTCCGGCATCGAGCGCAGCCAGGTCAACTGGCGCTTGCAGAGCTGGCGCGTGGCGAACACGCCCTTGTCGCGCATCGTCGCGTAATCGGTTTCGCCGTCCAGATATTCCCAGGCCTGCCGGTAGCCGACACAGCGCATCGACGGCAGCCCCAGATGCAGATCGTCGCGGCGGCGCAGCCGCTCCACCTCGTCGATGAAGCCGGCCTCGAGCATCGCGTCGAAGCGCGTGGCGATGCGCGCGTGCAGGATCGAACGGTCCGACGGTTCGAGCGCGACCGGCACGAAACGGTAGCGCAGGGCGGCGTCGTCCTCGCGCGGCGGCGCGGCGAGCAGCGCCGACATCGGCTGGCCGCTCAGCATGAACACCTCGAGCGCGCGCTGGATGCGCTGCGCGTCGTTCGGCGCGAGCCGCGCGGCGGTGATCGGATA
>NZ_JAAGPF010000592.1 GCF_017104645.1 Burkholderia sp. Ac-20379 | reverse complement strand
AAAAAAAAAAAAAAAAGAGAAATGCGGAGAAATGGCATGTTTATGGAAAAGTAACAGAAACAAAAGACATGAGTGAGATGAATTACTATAGTGACAACAACTTAGCAAAGATGAATTGAAGCTGAACACAGCAGAGAGCGTCGAGCACGGTGCCAGTGATCAACTACCAAGCGCAAAGCAATAGCGCTAATCAGACTCTATACATCCGTGGCACATGTCACATTGATGTAGATATAGCTGGATGTATGACAGTAGATACACGCGATATTATTAGACTGGTGAGTTGAGAATACATATTAGACTGAGTGTACATCAGATGTGTTATCTTACAGATGCACTTCGTTGCAGCTGTGTTGCATGTAGTGTAGTATAATTGATGAATACTTTGATTGTTCTGATTGATATTTGTTTAAGTTAATGCTACGCTAGTTATCAGTTATTGTCTTATTTTGTTTTTTTTCAAGCGG
>NZ_JAAGPF010000591.1 GCF_017104645.1 Burkholderia sp. Ac-20379 | reverse complement strand
CCTCGCGACCACACCACGCCATGCAGCGAGCACGCCGCCGTCGCCTGCGGCTGACGCGAGGCGTAGGCGGCCCGCGCCAGTTCGAGCGTCATCGCGCCCGGCAGCACGCGCTGGCCGTTCACGCGATGGTCGCGCAGATAGAACGCCGCCGGATCCAGCACGATGCGTTCCGGATCGAAGGGGCGGGCGTCGGCAGGCGTCGCCGCGCCCGGCGCTGCATGGCGATAGACATCGCGCGCGAACGCGTAGGTCGGCAGATGGATCCGCCGCCACGGGCCGCGCGGCAGCAAATCGGCGGCATCCGCGAGGCCTCGAACCCAGCGCCGCGCGGCGGACGCCGTGGCGTCGAGCCCGGCTTCGGCCTCTCGTCCGGCCAGCCGGCCAGGCGCGAGTTCGCCGGTTTCCACAGGCGCGCCGCGCCCGTCGAGGAAATCGAGCAGACGCAGGCGCAAGGCATCGAGCGATTCCACTTCGAGCGCGAGCCGGCAGCGCATCGCCTCGCGGCCCACGGCCAGCGTATAGGCGAGATCGCCCAGCTCGGCCGGCTGCACGCGGCCCTGCCCGATCGCCTGCGCCAGCCGCCACGCCTGCTCGCGCAGGCGCTGCGGATCGCGCGCCGACAGCACCACGAGCCGCGGCCCGGCGGGCAGATCGGCGGCCGAGCGCGGCGCGCGCCCGGCATGCTCCTCGACGATCACGTGCGCATTGACGCCGCCGAAGCCGAAGCTGCTGACGCCGGCGCGGCGCGGCAGCGCCTGCCCCGAGCGGTCGAGCGGCGCCGCCCAATGCCGGTTTTCCCGGACGATATGGAACGGGCTGCCGTCGAGCTCGACATACGGGTTCTGCGGCGTGCTGTGCAGGCTGGCCACCAGCGTCCGATGCCGCATCTGCAGCAGCACCTTGACGATGCCGGCCATCCCGGCCGCCAGCTCCAGGTGCCCGATGTTCGACTTCACCGAGCCGAGCCCGCAATTCGCTCCGGCCGCCGCGGACGTATCGCGGAACGCGGCCTTCAGCGCATTGATCTCGACCGGATCGCCCAGCGCCGTGCCGGTGCCGTGCGTCTCGATGTAGCCGACCGTGGCGGGATCGACGCCGGCCGCGTCGTAGGCGCGCCGCAGCAGTTCGGTCTGCGCCGCGGTGTTGGGCGCGGTCAGCGAATTGGCCCGGCCGCCATGGTTGATCGCGCTGCCGCGAATCACGCCGTAGATCGCATCGCCGTCGCGTTCGGCGTCGGCCAGGCGGCGCAGCACCAGCACCGCCACGCCCTCGCCGCGCACGTAGCCGTTGGCGTCGGCGGAGAAGGTCTTGCAGCGGCCGTCTGGCGAGAGCATGCCGGCCTTGGCGAAGTTCACGTGCGCATCGGGCGTGAGGATGGTGTTGACGCCACCCACCACCGCCATCTCGCAATCGCCCGCGCGCATCGCCTGCAACGCGCGATGGATCGCCACCAACGAGCTGGAGCACGCGGTTTCGACCGGCTCGCTCGGGCCATGCCAGTCGAGCAGATAACTGACGCGGTTGGGGCCCACCGAGGGCACCGAGCCGGTTGCCGTGTAGCTGTTCGCGCCCTGCTCGCCCGCGGCTTCGCGATAGCCGCTGGCCGACGTCGCCACGAACAGCCCGACCGGGCGGCCGGCGAACGCGCGCGGCGCGTGGCCGGCATCCTCGAGCGCCTGCCAGACGTGCTGCAGCAGCAGGCGCTGTTGCGGATCGAGCCCCTGCGCCTCCAGCGGCGAAATGCCGAAGAACAGCGGATCGAATTCGAAGATGCCGTCGATGAAGCCGCCCCAGCGGATATTGGTGCGGTTCGGCTCGCGCTTCGGATCGCCGTCCAGCTCGCGCCAGTTCCAGCGGTCGGCCGGAATCTCGTCGATGCAGTCGCGCCCGTCGAGCAGGTTCTGCCAGAACGCGTCGGCGTCCGCCGCCTGCGGGAAGCGGCAACTGAGGCCGACGATCGCGATCGGCTCGGGCGCGCCCGCGCTCGAGCCCGCCTCGGCGGCCGGCGCATCGATGGCGGCGGCCTGCCCGGCCTCGAATCCGG
>NZ_JAAGPF010000590.1 GCF_017104645.1 Burkholderia sp. Ac-20379 | reverse complement strand
GCGATCGCGGCGGATTGCGCGCGGGTCATTCGGCGGCGCCCAGTGGCAGCCGTTCGAGCCGGTAGCCGTAGCCGTAGATCGGCGCGAGCCGGTAACCGTTCTCGGGCCGCAGCGCGAGCTTGGTGCGCAGCATCGAGACGTGGGTGTCCATGGTTCGCGACGGGATGTCGGTGGCCTGCTTCCAGACCAGATCGAGAATGTGCGCGCGCGACAGCGGCTGATCGACGTGCTGGAACAGCAGCAGCGCCAGATCGAACTCCTTCTGCGTCAGGCTGACCGGCTGATCGCCGACGAAGGCCTGCTTCAGGTTCGTGTCGAAGCGGTAGTTGTCGAATTCGCGCATCACCGATTCGGAACGGGCCGGATAGGCGCGGCGCAGCAGCGAACCGATGCGCGCGCGCAGGATCCCGCCCGACACCGGCTTGACGACGTAATCGTCGGCGCCGGCGTTCAGGATCGCGGTGATGCCGGCCTCGTCGTCGCGGCTCGTCATGAAGATGATCGGCAGCCGATGCTCGACCTGCTGCTCGCGCACCCACTTCAGCAGTTCCTCGCCCGAGAGGTCCGGCACGTTCCAGTCCAGCACCAGCAGATCGAAGGTCTCGCGCTGCAGGCGCTTCTTCAGCACCTTGCCCTCGCTGAAGGCGTAGCAGGTATGGCCGACCGCGGTCAGCGTCTGGCTGACGAAATCGGTCTGCGCTTCGTCGTCGTCCAATACAGCAATTCTCATAACACCCCGCAATGCGGCGGCGGCGGCGGCTGCCGCCCCCCGCGTTCCCGGTCGGAACCGGCACGACTCGACACAACGCGACGCTATGCCGCCATTGTGTCCGGATCGCCTCTTTTCTCAAAATCAGGACGTCCACCGAGGCCGTCATCGCCGGGCGGCCCGCGAGCGGCCAGGCCGTCCTTTCGATCCGCGCCGCCTAGCGCACCGGGTTGGGCGGCGCGGCGGCCTCGTCGCGATCGTCGTGCGCGCCGTTGCCGGCGTCGTCCTCGCCGGCCAGCACGCTGCGCTCGGCCAGCGCCGCGTGAAGCTGGCCGCGCACGTGCTCCCAGGCAGTGCGCGCGTAATCCGGCTGCTCGGCCGCCCAGGCCTGCGCCTGATCGAACACGCGGATCACGGTGGGCGCGCAGCGCGTCAGAACCGGCCCCGGCTGGCCGAGCATCTCGCCGAGCCATTCGGCCAGCCACGGCATGTCGGCCGCGCAGGCGTCGGCATAGGCTTCGAGCGCGGCGCGCGCATGGCGATCGCGCGACGGGTCCAGCCCGATGCGCTGCATCGCGCGCGCCCGATCGCGCGCCTTGAGCGGTGCGGCAAACGGAATCCGGACCGTTCCTGGCCTGAAGAACATGCTCTCTCCCTGGTGCGGCGTTTTCCGCCGTTCGCGTCAAGCGTTGCAGTGCAGTATAAGGAGCGTTAGATCAAACTTCGTTTAAACATTGTCAGATCGTTAATAATCGAGCCGACAATCTCCGCGATTCGATTCCATGCATTGCGGATCGCCGCCGATTTTCTCCGAATCGTCGCATTTCGAATCGTTCAATTTACCGTAATGACGTGCTGGGCTTGAAATTCGCGGGACGTGTGCGACGCCGGTTTCGCATCGATTCGTCGCGCGATAACCGGCATGCAATCGGACTGTAATCGGCATGCGATTGACGGGCCGGTGAAAACGGGCGCGGTGCGTTAACGCATTCCGGGAGGATTCGGCACGATGTGCGGCGCGGTATTTAAACGCATTACGCAGGCTCGCACGCGGTTTACGGCGCGCGGCCGGACCATGAAAAATGCCGCCGGGGCCGAAGCCCGGGCGGCATTTTTCATGGGTGCGCGGCGGATCAGCGGCGGCGCATCAGGAACACGAACGTCTTGTCCTGGGTGGTCGATTCGACGATCTCGTTGCCCGTTTGCTTCGCGAACGCGGCGAAATCGCGCTGCGAACCGGGATCGGTGGCGAGCACCTTGAGAATCTGGCCGCTTTCCATATCGGCAAGCGCCTTCTTGGCGCGCAGGATCGGCAGCGGGCAGTTCAACCCGCGCGCATCCACTTCCTTGTGAACTTCCATCTGCTTTCGACCTTCGAGTGACGCGCCGGCACGGCGCGGAGTGAAGGCGCGATTTTACCGCAGGCGACGCGCGCGAGTGGCGGCCGATCGCGGCTTGGCGGCAACGGCGGCCTCAGGCGGCCAGCGGCGCGAGCGCGGCGCGCAACG
>NZ_JAAGPF010000589.1 GCF_017104645.1 Burkholderia sp. Ac-20379 | reverse complement strand
GCGGCGCTGTCGCTCGAGCCGCTCGAACTGGCGCCGGTCGAGCGCTGGGATGCGGCCGACCGCGAGGCCGCCGCCAAGCCCGATTCGTGGCAGGTGTCGCGGTTGCAGAACGCCGAGAAGGACAGGCTGATGCTGGTTCAGCAGCTCGGGTTCGAACCGCAGCGCGGCACCGGCGCGCGGGGCGACGTCGAAAAGATCGCCGCGCTGCGCGATGCCGCGGCCGTGGCGGTCCGCCGCGGCGACGCGGCGGCCTTCGTCGAAGCCTGGCGCGCGGTGATCGCCGAGCGCCGCGCGGCGTCGCGCTATTTCTGGTTCTGGCTGCAGGCCGACTATCTGACGGTCATGCCGAAGGCGATGGGGACCGACGTCTGGAACGCGATCGCCGGCGAGGTCGAGACGCGCTCGACCGGCCGCGCGATGGCATGCTTCGGCCTGCCCGCCTTGCCGGGGCTGCTGTCGGTGGTGCGCAGCGCGCCCGCCGAGAATTTCGACGAGGCGCTGCACTACGGCGCCGTCGAACTGGCGCCGTTCGCGGCGCGCGCGTTCGCCAAGCTCAAGAAGCTGCGCGAGCAGGGCCGCGAATGGCTGCTGGCGTTCCCCGAACATGCGGCGGCCGGGCTGATCGCGCCGGCGCTCGGCAAGGCCGGCGAGGCGCGCGATTGCGCCGGTTCCGCGCTGCGGCTGCTGTGCGCCAACGGCCACCAGGCGCTGCTGCTGGAAACCGCCAAGCGCTACGACGATCCGGCCGTGGCGCAAGCGTTGCAGGCCGTGTTCGACGAAAGCCCGCTCGACCGCTTCCCGACCCGCCGCGGCAAGCTGCCGGCGTTCTGGCAGCCGCGCGGCTGGCGCCGCCCGGTGTTGCCGAACGGCCATGCGCTGCCCGACGATGCGATCGATCATCTCGGCGAGATGCTGATGTTCCCGACCAACGAGGAGGTGTATGCGGGCATCGATGTCGTGAAGGGCGCCTGCACCGCCGCATCGCTGGCCGAGTTCAGCTGGGATTGCCTGACCGCCTGGCTCGATGCCGGCGCGCCCGGCAAGGAGAACTGGGCGCTGACCTCGGCCGGCCTGCTCGGCAACGACGATACCGCGCGCCGGCTCACGCCGATGATCCGCGCCTGGCCCGGCGAAGCGGCCCATGCGCGCGCGGCCACCGGGCTCGACGTGCTGGCCGGGATCGGCAGCGACGTGTCGCTGATGCTGCTGAACGGCATCGCCCAGAAGGTCAAGTTCCGCGCGCTGCAGGATCGCGCCCGCGAGAAGATCGACGCGATCGCGCAGGCGCGCGGGCTGTCGGCCGAGGAACTGGAGGATCGCCTCGCGCCCGATCTCGGGCTCGACGAGCAGGGCGCGCTGCGGCTCGATTTCGGCCCGCGCGCGTTCAAGATCGGGTTCGACGAAACGCTCAAGCCGTATGTGCGCGAACTGGCCGCCGACGGCGTGGCCGGCGCGCGCCTCGCCGATCTGCCCAAGCCGAAGAAGACCGACGACGCGGCGCTCGCCAAGGCGGCCACCGACCGCTTCAAGCTGCTGAAAAAGGATGCGCGCACCATCGCGAGCCAGCAGGTGGGGCGGCTCGAGGTGGCGATGTGCGCGCAGCGGCGCTGGACGCCCGAGGTGTTCCAGACCTTCCTGGCCGGCCATCCGCTGGTGCGGTATCTGGTGCAGCGGCTGGTGTGGGGCGTCTACGAGGTGACGGACGGCACGCTCAGCGGCGGCACGCTGCGCGCCTGCTTCCGTTTGGCCGAGGACGGCACCGCGGCCACCGCCGACGACGATACGTTCGATTTGCCCGAAGGCGATACCGTCCGGATCGGCCTGCCGCATGCGATGGAAATCGAGCCGGCCGATGCGGCGGCGTTCGGCCAGGTGTTCGCCGATTACGAGCTGCTGCAACCGTTCCCGCAACTGGGCCGCGACAGCTACCGGCTGACCGACGAGGAACGCGCCGGCAACCAGTTGCTGCGCTGGAAGGGGCTGTCCGTGCCGACCGGCAAGGTGCTCGGGCTCGCCAACAAGGGCTGGCGGCGCGGCGATCCGCAGGACGGCGGCTGCATCTGGAATTTCCTGAAGCCGTTGGCGGGCGGCTGGACGATCGAGCTGCTGCTCGATCCGGGCGTCATCGTCGGCGCGATCGACATGTATCCGGATCAGACGCTGCAGGAAGTGCGCGTGGGCAGGCGCGGGCGCTGGGGCGATCTCGCCGACGTGCAGCCGGTCTCGACGCTCGACGCGATCGCGGCCAGCGAGCTGGTGCGCGATCTCGAAGGGCTGCGCGGCGACTAGCGCGGCCGGCGGACGGGCGGGGCGGCGGGCGGGG
>NZ_JAAGPF010000588.1 GCF_017104645.1 Burkholderia sp. Ac-20379 | reverse complement strand
CACCGCGTTCGGCGCGCTGGCGAGGGACGTGATCGCGGCCGACGACGCGGGCACGCTCGGCGACGCCTCCGAGCGGCTGAACCGCGACCTGCCGGGCATGCGCGTGCTGCTGCTGCGCAGCCGCCGTCATCTCGATGCGATGGCCGGCGCCGCGGCGAGCCCGGGCGACGCGCGCCAGGCGTTGCTGGCCGCCGATCCGCGCTGGGGGCAGGTCGACACCTGGCAGACGCTCGCGCATGCGATCCGTCCGCTCAGCGCCACCTATCTGCTGCGCGCCGTCGACGCGCGGCAGGCTCCGGACGGCTCGCTGCAATGGCTGCCCGCCGGGGAGTGCGTGTATCTGCCGATCCTCGGCCGCACGTTCTGGATCAGCCTGGTGGTGACCGCGATCGTGGTGGTGCTCGGCTTTCCGCTCACCTATTGGCTGAGCCGCCTGCCCGAGGCGCGCCAGCGCATCGTGATGATGGCGGTGCTGATCCCGTTCTGGACCTCGATCCTGGTGCGGATCGCCGCGTGGATGGTGGTGCTGCCGCGCGAGGGCGTCGTGAACCGGCTCGCGATGTCGATGCATCTGATCGATACGCCGCTGGCGCTGATCTACAACCGCACGGGCGTGGTGATTTCGATGGTGCACATCCTGATTCCGTTCATGGTGCTGCCGCTGCACGCCGTGATGCGCGGCATTCCGCCCACCTATCAGCGCGCCGCCGTGTCGCTCGGCAGCCACCCGTTCGCCGCGTTCTGGCGCGTGTATGCCCCGCTGACCGCGCCCGGCGTGGGGGCGGGGGCGCTGCTCGTGTTCGTCAGCGCGCTGGGTTATTACATCGCGCCCGCGCTGCTGGGCGGGGCGGGCGACCAGATGCTGAGCTACTACGTGGCGTACTTCACCAACACCACGATCAACTGGGGCCTGGCGGCGGCGCTGAGCGCGCTGCTGCTGGTCGCGACCGTGCTGCTGTTCGTCGTCTACCGGATGCTGGTGGCCGGGCGTCGTCACCTGATTCGCGAGGTTTGACCCGATGCGATTTCTTCCTGCGTTCGAGCCTTCGGTCGGCCTGCCCGAGAAGGTGGTGTTCGTCGCGCTGCGGGTGCTGTGCTACGGCCTGCTCGCTTATCTGGCGCTGCCGATCGTGGCGCTGGTGCCGCTGTCGTTCTCGGCGGACGCGTTCCTGGTGTATCCGATCACGCAGTGGTCGTTCCACTGGTACGACGTGCTGTTCGCGTCGGATACCTGGTGGCGCGCGATCCGCAACAGCTTCATCGTGGCGCCGAGCGCCACGGTATTGGCGACCGTGCTCGGCACGCTGTGCGCGCTGGGCCTCGACCGCGCCGAGTTTCCGGGCAAGCGCGTGCTGACCGCCGTGATCCTGTCGCCGCTCGTCGCGCCGCTGGTGGTGGTGGCGGTGGGCATGTATCTGTTCTACATGCGCCTGCATCTGGCCGGCACGTTCACCGGCCTGATCGTCGCGCATGCGATGCTCGGCGCGCCGTTCGTCGTGACGACCGTGAGCGCGGTGCTCAAGGGCTTCAACCGCACGCTGGTGAATGCGAGCCTGAGCCTCGGCGCGGGCCGGATCGAGACGTTCTTCCGGGTCACGCTGCCGTTGATCATGCCCGGCGTGCTGTCGGGCGCGCTGTTCGCGTTCGCCACCTCGTTCGACGAGGTCGTCGTCACGCTGTTCCTGGCCGGCCCCGATCAGGTCACGATTCCGCGCCAGATGTTCAGCGGCATTCGCGACAGCATCACGCCGACCATCGTGGCGCTCGCCACCATCCTCGTGCTGTTCTCGACCGCGCTGCTGGTGGTCGGCGAATGGCTGCGCCGCAAGAGCGCGCCGTCGCGCTGAGCCGGCGCGTCCCCGTTCCTCTTTGATCGATCGACCATGTACTCACTCGACTCCGACGCACTGACCCGGCTGCTGCCGTTTCCCTCATTGATCGATGCGCTGCGCGAGGCCTTCGTGGCCGGCGGCCACGTCCCGCTGCGGCACGTGCACACGATCGGCGAGGGGAGCGACGCCGGCACCTCGCTGCTGATGCCCGCCTGGGACGACAGCGGCCGTTACGGCGTGAAGATCGTCAACATCTACCCCGGCAACCGTGCGCGCGGGCTGCCGGGGCTGCATTCCACCTATACGCTGTTCGACGGTGGGACGGGCGCGCCGATCGCCATGCTCGACGGCGACGTGATCACGTCCCGGCGCACCGCCGCGGCCGCCGCGCTCGGCGCGTCGTATCTGGCCCGCGCCGATGCGACGCGTCTCGTGGTGGCCGGCGCGGGCCGCGTGGGCAGCCTGGTGGGCCCGGCCATGGCCGCCGTGCGCAAGCTCGACCATCTGGCGGTGTGGGATCTCGATGCGCAGGCGGCCGCGCGATGCGCCGCGACATGGCA
>NZ_JAAGPF010000587.1 GCF_017104645.1 Burkholderia sp. Ac-20379 | reverse complement strand
CGGGCGGGCTGACGCGGCTGCCCGCGGAGCAGTTGTTCGACATCGAAGTGGTGCCGGGGCGCTCGGGCGCGGCGGCCGGCGCGATCGTGCTGCCCGCGCCGGCCTTCGTGGCAGGCGGCGGGACGGAGCCCGACTGGGCCGCGCTGCGTGCGCAACTCGGCGCGCAACCGGCCTGCACGGCGCGCCACGGCTTCGCGCTCGCGCTCACGCAGGCGATGTTCGAGCTGCCGGGCTACGCGTGGCGGATCGAACGCGTGGCGCGCGAATTGGACGTGAGCCGCCGCGCGATCCAGATGGCGCTGTTTCGCGAGTGCTACAGCTTCAACGCCGCGCTGCTGCGCTGCCGCCGGTTGAACCGCCTGCTGGACGGCGGCGTCCAGCGCGGTGACGGCGGCGACGCGTTCGGCCGACACGCCTGACGCGCGCCCGCGACGCTTCGCAACCCGAAACAACCCGGTCGCAACCGGGAAATCATTCGCAGAACGCACCGACGCGCCGTGACCCGCGCGGGGGCGGCGCTCGTCCTGCGTTCCCGCAATACCGGCCGGCGCCGTCCGGCCAGCGATTCGAATTCGAAGAGAGGAGAAGAACCCCATGTCAGAGAGCGGACATTTCAAACAGAGCCTGTCGGCATTCGATCTGGCGCTGATCGGCTTCGGCACCGTGTTCGGTTCCGGCTGGCTGTTCGCCGCGAGCCAGGTGGCGTCGATCGCGGGGCCGGCCGGCATCGCGTCGTGGTTCATCGCCGGGGTGGCGGTGCTCACGCTCGGCCTCGTCTATTGCGAGCTGGGCGCGGCGATCCCGAGCTCGGGCGGCGCGATCAGCTATCTCGACCTGTCGCACGGGCCGATGCTGACCTACCTGATGGGCCTCATGACGGTGATCTACATGTCGAGCATCGTCGGGCTCGAAGTGGTGGCGGCGCGCCAGTACGCGGCGGCCTGGTGGCCGGCGCTGAACGTGCCCGGCACCAGCAACGCCAGCACGCTCGGCTGGTTCGTGCAGTGCGGGCTGATCGTGGTGTTCTTCCGGCTCAACATCGCCAGCGTGCGCACCTTCGCGCTGGCCAACAACATCGTCACCACCATCAAGTTCGTGGTGCCGGGGCTGATCATCCTGATGCTGCTGCTGCATTTCAAGGCGGCCAATTTCCACGCGGCCGGGTTCGCGCCGAGCGGGCTCGCGGGCATCGAATCGGCGGTGTCGACGGGCGGCGTGATCTTCGCGTTCCTCGGGCTCACGCCGATCGTGTCGGTGGCCAGCGAAGTGCGCAACCCGCAGCGCTCGATCCCGATCGCGCTGGTGTCGTCGATCCTGGCGGCCGGGGTGGTCTACATCCTGTTGCAGGTGGCGTTCATCGGCGCGGTGCCCACGGCGATGCTCGCGGGCGGCTGGCAGGGCGTGAGCCATCAGCTCGCGCTGCCGTTCCACGACATCGCGATCCAGCTCGGCATCGGCTGGCTCGCGGTGGTGGTGGCGATCGACGCGGTGGTGTCGCCGTCGGGCTGCGGCAACATCTTCTTCAGCGCCACGCCGCGCGCGCTGTTCGCGTGGTCGCAGTCGGGCACGTTCTTCCGCGCGTTCGCGAAGGTCGATCCGAAGTCGGGCATCCCGCGCCGCGCGACCTGGCTGACGCTGGCGCTGTCGGTGTTCTGGACGCTGCCGTTCCCGTCGTGGGAAGCGATGATCTCGATCGTGTCGGCCTCGCTGGTGATCAGCTACGCGGTGGCGCCGGTGTCGGTGGCCGCGCTGCGCCGCCATCGCCCGGACCTGCCGCGGCCGTTCCGCGTCAAGGCGCTCGGCGTGATCGGCCCGCTGTCGTTCGTGGTGGCGACGTTCATCGTCTACTGGACGGGCTGGCAAAGCCTGTGCTGGCTGCTCGGCGTGCAGGTGGCGCTGTACGTGGGCTATCTGTGCGTGGCGCGGCGCATGCCGGCCGGCGCGACGATGACGGTCGGCCGCCAGGTGCGCAGCTCGCTGTGGCTGGTCGGCTATTACCTGATGATGATGCTGGCCTCGTATCTCGGCACGTTCGGCGGCAAGGGGATCATCGGGCATCCGTACGATTTCGCGGTGGTGGGCGCGGTGGCGCTGATCGCCTATTACTGGGGCGTGCGGGCCGGGCTGCCGGCCGATGCGCGGATCGAGGCCGGCGCGCGCGGCGCGGCGCTA
>NZ_JAAGPF010000586.1 GCF_017104645.1 Burkholderia sp. Ac-20379 | reverse complement strand
GGTCGGCGGCCGTTCGACGAACCGCCCCGCCGCATGACGCGACGCGCCGGTGCGGCACACCGTCACCGCCTCGCGCGACACGACGAGGCGGCATTCTCCGCGCGGCGCGAGCCGCCTGAGCCAGCGATCAAGCATTGAGGGTCACCCGTTTCACTTCGGCCAGCGTGGTTTCGCCGCGCTTCACGAGCCCGAGCGCCACCTCGCGCAATTGCCGCGTGCCGTTGCGGCGCGCCGCCTCCTTAATCACGCGGATCGGCTGCTTCTCCACCACCAGATCGCGGATCTCGTCGTCGAGGATCAGGATCTCGGCGATCGCGCGACGGCCGCGATAGCCGGTGCCGCGGCAATCGCCGCAGCCGGTGCCCTGCCGGAAGTCGTAGCCGGCGGTGGCCTCGCGCGTCAGGCCGAGCCGCGCCAGCTCGGCGTCGCTCGGCCGATACGGCGCGGCGCAGCGCGGGCAGTTCACGCGCAGCAGGCGCTGCGCCCAGATGCCGTTCAGCGCCGACACGAACGCGTACGGATCGATGCCCATGTGGCCGAAGCGGCCGAACACGTCGAACACGTTGTTGGCGTGCACGGTGGTCAGCACGAGGTGGCCGGTCAGCGCCGATTGCACGGCGATCTCGGCCGTCTCGCGGTCGCGGATCTCGCCCACCATGATCTTGTCGGGGTCGTGGCGCAGGATCGAGCGCAGCCCGCGCGCGAACGTCAGCCCCTTCTTCTCGTTGACGGGAATCTGCAGGATGCCGGGCAACTGGTATTCGACCGGATCCTCGATCGTGATGATCTTGTCGCGGCCGTTGTGGATCTCGGTCAGCGCGGCGTACAGCGTGGTGGTCTTGCCCGAGCCCGTGGGGCCGGTCACCAGCAGCATGCCGTACGGCTCCTCGGCCAGCGCGCGCAGCGCGACCAGCGAATCGGCGTCGTAGCCGAGCGCCTCCAGCGTCAGCGCGCCGTAGGCCTCGATCATCGCGCGCTTGTCGAGAATCCGGATCACGGCGTCCTCGCCGTGGATGCTCGGCATGATCGACACGCGCAGGTCGATGTCGCGCCCGCCCGCCGCCACGCGGAAGCTGCCGTCCTGCGGCACGCGCCGCTCGGCGATGTCGAGCTCGGCCAGCACCTTCAGGCGCGAGATCACCTGCTCGGCCGTCTCGACGCCGTGGATCGTGGCGGCCGCGTCGAGCACGCCGTCCACGCGGTACTTGAGCGCGAGGCCGGTGGCCGTGCTTTCGAGGTGGACGTCGGACGCGCCGGCCTTCAGCGCGTCGTAGAGCGTCGAGTTGACGAGCTTGACGGCCGGGCTGGCCGCCTCGCTGACGCTCTGGAACGACAGCACCTGGGTGGCGCGGCCGTCGGCCTGGCTGCCGTCGCCGGCGCTCACGAGGCTGTCCACCGCGCGCGCCGATTCTTCCAGGCGCGCGTGATAGGCGAGCAGGTCGCCGGGCAGCGCGAGCCGCATCTCCACCGCGCCGCCCGCCTGCGCGTCGAGCCAGGTCAGCAGGTCGAGATCGAACGGGCTGGTGACGACGCCGATCAGCGCGCCGCCGGCGTCATCCGCCTCGCCCGCCTCGCGCCTGTCGCGCAGCAGCGCGCAGCGGCGCTGCATCGCGAGCGGCAACGGCACGCGGTCGAACGCCGGTTCGAGCGCGAGCATGCCGGCCGTCTCGATCACGGCCATCGCCGTCTGCGCGGCGAGCGCGCGCAGCAGATCGATCGGCTCCGCGCCGGTCAGCGCCTGCAACTCCTCCACGAGATGCCGCCGGGTGGCCGCCGCCACGGTGCGCGCGCGCATCAGTTGCTCGGCGTCGAACCGCGCCGCCGGCGCGTCGAGAATCGTCATGACAGGCTCCCCGCCAGATCGAAGATGGGCATGTACAGCAGCACGACGATGGTGCCGACCACCACACCGATCGCCGCCATCAGCAGCGGCTCGAACATGCGCGTGAAGCGGTCGATCCAGCGGCTGATCTCGCCGTCGTAGAACGCGGCCGACTGCGTCAGCATCGCGCCGAGCTCGCCCGAGCGCTCGCCCACCCGCAGCATGCGCAGCGAGATCGGCGTGGTCAGCCGCTGCGCCTGGAACGCGACCGACAGCGGCTCGCCCGACTGCACGGCCACGCGCGCCAGTTGCAGCGCCTCGCGCATCGACGGCGACACGGTGCCGCCGGCCGTCTGCATCGCCGAGACCACCGGGATACCGCCTTCGAGCAGCATGCCGAGCGTCAGATACAGGCGCGACAGCTGGTAGATGCGCAGGTGGGCCCCGAGCAGCGGAATCCGCCCGAGCAGGCTCACCAGGCCGATGCGCGCCACCGCCGCGCGCACCCCGAAGCCCAGCGCCGCCGCCGCGC
>NZ_JAAGPF010000585.1 GCF_017104645.1 Burkholderia sp. Ac-20379 | reverse complement strand
AAGCACGCCCAGCGATCTCTACCATCCCTGCACTACACTTTCCCTCAACACCGCTCTTCCGATCGCAGCCGGTTCGGCCGCGGTTTTCTCCATGCAGTAACCGAGCCCGCGTACGGTCAGGATCCGCACGCCGCTCGGCTCGATCTTCTTGCGCAGCCGGTGCACGTACACCTCGATCGCGTTGTTGCTGACCTCCTCGCCCCATTCGCAGAGATGATCGACGAGCTGTTCCTTCGAGACGAGCCGGCCGATCCGCTGCAGCAGCACTTCGAGCAGGCCGAGCTCGCGGGCCGACAGGTCGAGCACGCGCTCGTTGGCGTAGGCGAGCCGGCCCACCTGGTCGAAGCTCAGCGAGCCGTGGCGAATCACCGTCGGGCCGCCGCCCGCGCCGCGCCGCGTGAGGGCGCGCACGCGCGCCTCGAGCTCGTTCAGCGCGAACGGTTTGGCCATGTAATCGTCGGCGCCGAGGTCGAGACCCTTGACGCGCTCGTCGACGCTGTCCGCGGCGGTCAGGATCAATACGGGCAGGACCGAGTTGCGTGCGCGCAAGCGCCGCAGCACGTCGAGGCCGGGCATTTTCGGCAGGCCGAGATCGAGAATCAGGAGGTCGAACGTCTGCATCGACAGGGCCGTGTCGGCCTCGACGCCGTTCGCGACGTGATCGACGGCATAGCCCGACTGGCGGAGTGACCGGGTCAAACCGTCCGCGAGTATGCTGTCGTCTTCGGCAATCAGGATTCGCATGGTGCGTGGCCGCGGCGGGCGAGGCGGCGTGCGGGCGCCGGCGCGGGTGTCTCCGGAAGGTCGGGATGAGTCGTGCGGAACCCGCAATTCGGGCTTGCACAAACTACTGTTTTTTTATACAGTGTCTGCATTCGTGCACCTAACGGCATGTCGCCCGGTGCGCCCCAATCAGACGCTGCTCATCATAGCAAAGGACGATTCATGGAAGATAGTAAGAAAGGCGCCGGGCTGACCGCGGAAAAGAGCAAGGCGCTGGCGGCAGCGCTGGCCCAGATCGAGAAGCAGTTCGGCAAGGGCTCGATCATGAAGCTCGGCGATGCCGAGGCCAAGGAAGACATCCAGGTCGTCTCCACCGGTTCGCTCGGTCTCGATATCGCGCTCGGCGTCGGCGGCCTGCCGCGCGGCCGCGTCGTCGAAATCTACGGCCCGGAATCGTCGGGTAAAACCACCCTCACGCTGCAAGTGATCGCCGAACTGCAAAAGCTCGGCGGCACGGCAGCCTTCATCGATGCGGAACACGCGCTCGACGTGCAATACGCGTCCAAGCTCGGCGTCAACGTGCCGGAGCTGCTGATCTCGCAGCCGGACACGGGCGAGCAGGCGCTCGAAATCACCGATGCGCTGGTGCGCTCGGGCTCGATCGACATGATCGTGATCGACTCGGTCGCGGCGCTCGTGCCGAAGGCCGAAATCGAAGGCGAAATGGGCGATTCGCTGCCGGGTCTGCAGGCCCGCCTGATGTCGCAGGCGCTGCGCAAGCTGACGGGCACGATCAAGCGCACGAACTGTCTGGTGATCTTCATCAACCAGATCCGCATGAAGATCGGCGTGATGTTCGGCAACCCGGAAACCACCACGGGCGGCAATGCGCTGAAGTTCTACGCGTCGGTGCGTCTCGATATCCGCCGGATCGGCTCGATCAAGAAGAACGACGAGGTGATCGGCAATGAAACGCGCGTCAAGGTCGTCAAGAACAAGGTCTCGCCGCCGTTCCGCGAAGCGATCTTCGATATTCTGTACGGCGAAGGCATCTCGCGTCAGGGCGAAATCATCGATCTCGGCGTGCAGGCGAAGATCGTCGACAAGGCCGGCGCCTGGTACAGCTACAACGGCGAGAAGATCGGCCAGGGCAAGGACAACGCGCGTGAATTCCTGCGCGAGAACGCCGATATCGCCCGCGAGATCGAGAACCGCATCCGCGAATCGCTCGGCGTGGCGGCCATGCCGCAAGACGGCGTGATCGCCGGCGGCGCCGAGGACGAGATCCTCGACGAAGAAGAGTGATGCGTCGCAGCCGGGAGCGCCCGGACGATTCGTCGGCCACGTCGTCGCGCGAGGATCGCGCGGCCGGCGAACGGCAGGCGAACCGCCCCGTTCGCTCCGGTGCTGCGCAATCGCAAGCGGGGCGGCCCGATGGCCGCGCCGCAACGAGGGCATCCGGCGATGCCCTCGTTGCATTTGAGCGCGGGATCGGCGCGCCGGGCGATCCCGCCA
>NZ_JAAGPF010000584.1 GCF_017104645.1 Burkholderia sp. Ac-20379 | reverse complement strand
TAGAGTAGCGCGTATGCCGTCGTCTGCTTGAAAAAAAAAAAAAAAACACAACATAATGCTCGGCCATTACATAGTGTAAGCGCAGGTGTTCACCGCGAATCTGACCACGAGCGTAGTGTATATGCCGTCCTACACGTACCTGTTGTTGGAATGGAGCTGGAGTGCGTGATATGGCAGACAGACGGTACAGCTGCACGAACCGTTCTAGCGACCAAGTGTGATCATACGAGGAGCACTAGAGATTCAGCTGAATCTTGTCACTCACGA
>NZ_JAAGPF010000583.1 GCF_017104645.1 Burkholderia sp. Ac-20379 | reverse complement strand
GCGCCCGGGGCAGGCCGACGCGGCGCGGATCGTCGACTTCGACGACGCCGCCGTGCGGCTCGGCCGCGCCGCGCGGCTGGCGGCGCAGTGGGGCGCCGAATGCTGTCTGCCGGACGATCTGCTGCTGCGCTGAGGCACCGTTTTTTTAAATCCCAAAATCGCAACTAACGGTCAGTCGCTTCCGGCCCCGGCCTTCCACTTCTGTTGCTCCGGCAAGCCGGCTCGGTTTACCCAACCCCTTGGTCTACAGACAAAGGCCCGGCTACCCGATCCGCCCCTCATCCGTCACAATCCGCGCGCCACGCGCTGGGCCAGCGTCGTCAGATCGACCAGCAGCCGCGTTTCGCGGCGCGCGTCGAGCCGGTCCAGCGGCACGCTGGTGCTGACCGCGATCCGCTTGCCGGCCTGCGACACGCCCACGAACACCGCCAGGCACGCCAGCCCCGTGCAGGCTTCCTCGCGCTCGATCGCGTAGCCGCGCTCGCGCACGGCGGCCAGCGCGGCGATCAGGTCGGCCCGCCGGGTCAGCGAATGCTCCGTCAGCGCGCGCAGCCGGGGCGGCACGATCATCTGCACGGTTTCGTCGGACAGGCTCGCGAGCAGCGCCTTGCCGAGCGCCGAACAATGCGCGGGCAGCCGCGAGCCGATGTCGGAGACGAGCCGCACCGCGCGCGACGGATCCTCGCGCGCCAGATACACCACCTCGGCGCGGTCGAGCACGGCCATCTGCACGGCCTCGTTGTGCTTCGCGACGAACCACGCGGCCTCGCGGCGGAACGCGTCGAGCGTGAAATCGGCCAGCAGGTAGGTGCTGCCGATCTCGAACAGCGCCACGCCGATCGCGTAGCCGTCTCCGCTCTTGACGAGCCATTGGCGCCGTTCCAGCGCGTCGAGCGTCAGGTAAAGCGTGCTGCGCGGCATGCCGGTCAGCGTCAGCAGATCCTTGGCGGAGGTCGGGCGGCGCGCGGCTTTCAGCGCATCGAGAATGTCGTGCACGCGGGCGATGGCAGGCACGTCGGTCGGCTTGTCGGGCATGGGCGGCTCGGGCGGGGGAATGGATGCCGGGGCGGCTGCCGCCGCTCAGTCCAGCAGGCTGGATTATAGGTCGCCCCGTTGGACAGCTTCCGGGCATCGCCCGTAGCATCGTCGGCATTCCACAACGAGGAGACATACATGACCCATCCCGCCGAGCAGGACCCGATCGCGGCGCTGCTGCCCGCCGATCTCGACGACGCGCTGCTGATCGGCCGCGTCTGGCGCAAGACGCCCGCGTTCGAAGGCCCGTGCGTGGTGGCGGTGCGCGGCGGCGAGGTGTTCGACATCACGGCGTTCGCGCCCACCACGGCCGATCTGTTCGATCTGCCCGATCCGGCAAGCGCGGCGCGCCGCGCCGAAGGCGAACGGCTCGGCACCGCGCGCGCGCTGCTGGCCGCGCAGTTGGAGGACGCCGAGCCCGCCATCCGCCTGCTCGCGCCGTGCGACGTGCAGGCGATCAAGGCTTGCGGCGTGACGTTCGCGGTCAGCCTGATCGAGCGCGTGATCGAGGAGCAGGCGGGCGGCGACGCGGCCCGCGCCGTCGAGTTGCGCGCCACCATCCAGCAGGCGATCGGCGCGGATCTCTCGCAGATCGAGCCCGGCTCGGACGCGGCGATGCGCCTGAAGGCGGCGCTGCAGGCGCGCGGCGTGTGGTCGCAATATCTCGAAGTGGGCATCGGCCCCGACGCCGAGGTGTTCACGAAATCGCAGCCGATGTCGTCGGTCGGTTTCGGCAGCGAGGTTGGCCTGCTGCCGATCTCCACCTGGAACAACCCGGAGCCGGAAGTGGTGCTGGCCGTCAATGCGACGGGCCAGGCGGTGGGCGCGACGCTCGGCAACGACGTCAACCTGCGCGACGTCGAAGGCCGTTCGGCGCTGCTGCTCGGCAAGTGCAAGGACAACAACGCGTCGTGCTCGATCGGCCCGTTCGTGCGGCTGTTCGACGGCGGGTTCACGATCGACACGGTGCGCGGCGCGTCGGTGGGCCTGCGCATCGAGGGCGAGGACGGCTTCGTGCTCGACGGCGTCAGCCACATGAGCGAGATCAGCCGCGATCCGCTCGATCTGGTCGCGCAGACGCACGGCGCGCATCACCAGTATCCGGACGGTTTCATGCTGTTCCTCGGCACGATGTTCTCGCCGATCCAGGATCGCGACGAGGCCGGCGCGGGCTTCACGCATCACCTCGGCGACCGCGTGACGATCTCCACCGCCTCGCTCGGCGCGCTGATCAACCGCGTGTCGCTGTGCACCGAGGTCGCGCCGTGGGAATTCGGCACGCGCGCGTTGTACCGCAATCTCGCGGCGCGCGGGCTGCTGCGCTGATGGGGTGAGCGCCGCGCCTCAGACGCCGGCGTACGCGTCGGCGATGGCCTGGCCGGCGGCGTCGAGGTCGACCGGGTAGTTCAGTTGTTCGAGCGCGCCGCCGTACGCGACGATGTTCGCGTGCACGGCGTCCTCGGCCGCGCGCAGGCCGGTGTGGTCGAGGCGCACGATGCGCCGGGCCAGCGCGCCGGGGCCGGGCGCGAGCGCCGGCACGTAGGTCAGCGCGCCCA
>NZ_JAAGPF010000004.1 GCF_017104645.1 Burkholderia sp. Ac-20379 | reverse complement strand
ACTCAGTTGCAGCACGGCGCGCTCGGCGTCGGCCGTCTGGCGCGACGCGATGCGCGGCCTCGGCAGCGCATGCGTGTAGAAATGCGCGCCCTCCACCGGGTAGCCGATCGCCCAGAGGCGCGGCTGCGCCGTGCCGTCGCGCCCGATCGGGCGCAGCTGGCGGTCGATGTCGAGCCCGCCCGGGTGGTAGTCGCCGTTGCGGAACGGCCGGATCAGGCCGCGCGCGAGCAGCGCGGCGGTCAGCGGCGAGGCGTCGGTCAGCGGCGACCATGCGTCGAGCCGCGCGGCCACCAGCACGTCGGCGAAGCGATGCGTGTCGCCCTCGGGATAGGCCGTGTCGATGCGGAACCGGGCCGCGTCCGGATCGCCCGTCACGCGCGCGCCCGGCCCGCCGCCCAGCGTCAGCACGCCGGCCCGGCGCAGCGCCTGGAATTCGACGTTGCGCTGCTTCGGCGGCCCGAACGCGATGCGGTTCGTGATCGCGTTGAATTCCTCGACGAAGTAGCGATGCGATTCGGGCGTGGCCGCGCCGTATTCGATCGCCTCGCGCAACGCCTCGCGCGTGTCGCGCAGCGCGTCGGTGGCGGCCTTGAGCGGGCTCGACAGGTTGCCGAGGAAGGCCTGCGCCAGATCGTCGTCGAACTGCGCGTCGAAGAACGCGCGGAATTCGGCCTCCGAGGCGAAGCGGCGGCCCTTCAGCGGCCAGAGGATCGCCTCGATCGCGGCCAGTTCGGCGGCGCTCGGCACGAAGCGGGCCGCATCGGCGGCATCGGCCGCTTGGGCAGCGGCCGCCTGCGCGCCGCCGGCCGCCGTCGCGGCGACCGGTACGCCCAGGCCATCTCCTTGACGATCAGCGGCAGCACCTCGGCCTGGAAATCGACGCGCCGGTCGCCGCGCGACACGGCCGCCGCATCGGCCAGCGCGCGCACCGCCGCCGGCGTGAAGAAGCGCGCCGCGTGCCGCCCGGTCAGCCCCTTCTGGTTCACGCCGCGCGCCGCGAACGGCAGGCACTGGCGCGAGAACACCAGCAGCTTCGGCTCGCGGCCGGACGGTTCGTAACGCAGGTCGTGCGCCTCGGCCACGAAGCGCCCGCCGCGCCCCACCGTCAGCTCGGAGATCACGTCGTGCGCGGTCAGCCCGAAGCCCTGGATCGCCACCGTGGCCTGCGCGGCGATCCGCGACAGGCCGGTCACCGGATACGGCGTCGCGAAATAGGCCAGCGCCGGGTTGTGCCGCACCTGGCTCGCCACGAACGCGTCGGCCGCGCGATCGGCCTCGTTCGGCAGCCGCCGGCCGTGGCCGGTGGTCAGGAACACGTAATCGGCGCGCGCCGTGTAGCCGTTCTCGAGCCGCACGCGAAAGCCCTCGCCGTGCGGTTCGACGTCCTGCGCGCGGGTGCGGTGATGCGCGAATGTGATCGCAGCCGGCAACTGCCGCGCGATCTGATCCACGCCCCACGACAGATATTCGCCGAGCAGGCTGCGCGGCAGATAGTCGAATTCGGTGATCGCCTCGCCCGAGGCGTCGCCCACGCGGAAGAAGCGCTGCCCGAAGCGGCGGTAGCCGCTCGCGATCGCCCATTCCACCAGCGTGGGGCCGTTCGCGCCGCCCGCCACGCTGTCGGGCGCGAAGATCGTCACCTGCGAGGCGATCGTGTTGATCAGCAGATGATCGGGCTGGCGCGCCGGGTGCGAGCCTTCCCCGCATTCGCCGGGGTCGATCGCGTCGACATGCAGGCGCGCGCCGGCCGGCAGCCGGCGCGCGTGTTCCAGAATCCGTTCGAGTACGCTGAGGCCGCGCGGGCCCAGCCCGATCACGGCGACGTGAGTGGTCGTCATCGTTCAGTTCTCCTCGTCAGTGGGCGGCCAGCGCGGCGGCGGCGGCGGCCTCGGATGCATCGCGCGCCGGCTCGCGCGCGGCCAGCGGCGGCTCGTGCAGCACCACCACGTCGGGCTCGCCCGGCAGCGTGCGGAACGTCGTGCGCACCAGCGGGTCGTGGCCCGGCACGATGTGGTTCGGCCCGTCGGCGAGCCGCTCGATCGCGGCGTGCGCGTCGAGCATGCGGCCCACGTCGATCACGATCGGGAACGGCCGGCGCTCGCGCAGGTTGTCCCAGTAGTGCGCGGCGTCGCTGGCCAGCACCACGTGGCCGCGCGCGGTGGCCACGCGCACCACCTGCAGCCCCGGCGTGTGGCCGCCGAGCTGGTGCAGCGTGATGCCGGGATGCAGTTGCGCGTCGCCGTCGACGAACGCGATGCGCCCCTCGAACAGCCGGAACACCGCCTGCGCCACGTCGGCCGGCTCGAACGGCCCGCGCAGCGCGCCGTGCGCCATGCAGCGCCCCGTGCAGAACGCCAGTTCGCTCTCCTGCACATGAAAGCGCGCACGCGGGTAGGCATCGAGATTGCCGGCGTGGTCGTAATGCATGTGCGTGATCACCACATCCTCGATCTCGGCCGCCTTGATGCCGAGCTTGCCCAGCAGTTCGGCCGGCTCGCCGAAATAGGTGCGGCGGCGGCGGCCGGCCAGCTCGCGCTTGAAGCCGGTATCCACCAGCACCGTGCGCTGGCTGTTGCGGATCACCCAGACATAGAAATCGAGCGGCATGCCGCGATTGCCGTGCGGATCGTGGCCGAGATAATTCTCGGCGCTGCGGCGGCCCTCGTGCGTCGCATAGCGCAGCGCGTAGACCTCGTACGGCTCGACGGCGTCTTCGCCGGCGGCCTGCGTGAAATGAGCGGCGTGCGTCATTGCGCGGCCTCCAGCGCGTCGGCCAGATCGGCGCTGCGATCGTCGTGCGCATGGAGCGGAATCACGCGGCGCGGCGCGGCGGGCGCGGCCGGGGCCGTTTCCTCGAAGAAGAAGCGCGGCGCGCCGAACGCCGGCACCAGATCGTCGAGCCAGGTCGCTTCCGGATCGAACTTCGCGTAGAACGGGCGGCGCACCCACTCCGGGTTGCGCGCCTGCAGGAATTGCAGCGCGAACACCTTCTCGCCGCCGATCTCGACGATGCCGTCCACCGTCACCTTGCCCGGGAACGCGCTCATCGACGGCCCGCGCACCGTGCGCGCCAGCCCCGACACCTGCCGGTAGGCGCGCTGGAAGATGTCGTAGGCATCGGCCAGCGGCAGCTTGAAATAGTCGCTCGGCCCGGTGTCGCGCTCGACGAACATGTAGTACGGCACCGCGCCGAGCTTGACGCCGAGCGTCCAGAGCCGCGCCCAGGCGTCCGGATCGGTGTTGATGTGGCGGATCAGCGGCGCCTGCAGGCGCACCGTCGCGCCGGTGCCGATGATGCGCCGCACCGCCTGCTGCGCGATCGCCGGCTCCAGTTCGTTCGGGTGGTTGTAGTGCCCCATGATCGCCAGGTTGCGGCCCGAGGCCACCACCGATTCGAACACGCGCAGCAGGTCGTCGGCATCCTTGTCGCTCACGAAGCGCTGCGGCCAGTACGCCACCGATTTCGTGCCGATCCGGATGTTCTGGATATGCGCCAGCTCGGGCGACAGCAGCGGCGTCAGGTATTCGGCCAGCGAGCGCGCGTTCATGACGAGCGGATCGCCGCCCGTGATCAGCACGTCGGTCACGTCGCGATGGCGCTTCAGGTAGTCGACGAGCTGGGTGGTTTCGCGCGCATCGAACTTGAATTCGTCCATGCCCACGAACTGCGGCCAGCGGAAGCAGAACGTGCAATACGCGTGGCACGACTGGCCCGCGCTCGGAAAGAACAGCACCGTCTCGCGGTATTTGTGCTGCATGCCGGGCAGCGGCACGCCGTCCAGGTGCGGCACGTTGTGCGTCAGTTGGCCGGCCGGATGCGGGTTCATGCGCAGCCGGATCGAATGGATCAGGCGCTCGGTTTCGTCGGGCTTGCCGCCGTCCGCGATCAGGTCGCGCAGTTGCGCGTATTCGTGCTCGTGAAGCATCTCCTGGTGCGGGAACGTGAGGCGGTAGATCGGATCGTCGGGCACGCGATCCCAGTCGATCAGTTCGCTCAATACATAGGGATTCACGCGAAACGGCAGCACCCGGCCCACCACGTCGATCGCCTCGCGCTGGTCGGGCTTGAGCTTCTCCCACTCCGGCGCCTGGCGGATCGTCTGTCGCGTATACGGCTTGAATTTGATTCCGGCGTCATTCGGCATTTCCCAACCCTCCTGGATGATTTCCGTTCTCTCGTGACGGAAATGAATGTGAAGCGCAATCGGACTACCCCAACCGGGAATCGATTCGCCGAACGAAGGAATTGTTGGTTTGACTGACGTCGGCGATTCAATCGAGTCGCCAATGTAAAGAGGGGATACGCCGTTGACCATCGGCGCGGACGGATTTCTGTGATTGCGCGAAACCTATGTTTGCGGGGCGCAAAGCATTGGCGCGATCGCCTGATTTGCAACGATGCGGAACGACGGTTTCGCGGCGATAAGCTTATGCGCAACCGTTGTTTCACCGCGTGCGGCGCGATCTCTAGAATCGCCCGGTCGCGTGAGCGCCGCCGTGCGCGCACGCATCGATTCGTCATACTTGGGATTCGCCGTCATGCCTGTCTTGCCGCCCGCTTCGCCGTCATCTTCGCCGTCATCTTCGCCGCCCGTTTTGCCGCCCGCTTTGCCGCCGATTCGTTCCTCGCGCCGGCCGCTGCCGTCGCCCAGGCGCCGTGCGTTGCGCCGCCTCGCGGCCGTGTTCGCGCTCTGCTCGATCGGCGTGCTCGGCACGCTGGCCGCGCGGCCCGCGCATGCCGACGAGCGGGTGCTGCGGGTGGGCGTGACGAGCGGCCCGCACGAGGAGATTTTCGAGGCCGCGAAGCGCGTGGCCGAACGCGATTACGGCCTGCATATCAAGACGGTGGCGTTCAGCGATTACATCGCGCCCGACGCCGCGCTCGATTCGGGCGACCTCGACGCCAACAGCTACCAGCACCGCCCTTTCCTGAACGCGCAGATCCGCGCGCGCGGCTACCACCTGGTGGGCTTGGGCCGCACCTGGATCGGGCCGATCGGCCTGTATTCGAAGAAATACCGCACGTTCGCCGCGCTGCCCGAGCACGCCACCATCGGCATTCCGAACGATCCGGCCAACGAGAGCCGCACGCTGCTGCTGTTGCAGAAGGCCGGCGCGATCAAGCTGCGTTCGGGCATCGATCCGGTGTCGGGCATCAACGCCACGCCGCGCGACATCGTCGAGAATCCGAAGCAGTTCCGCTTCACCGAGATCGACGCGGCGCAACTGCCGCGCACGCTAGACGATTTCGACGCCACCACCGTGAACGCCGATTACGCGATCAAGGCGGGCCTGCAACCGGGGCGCGACACGATCCTCGTGGAGGACGGTTCGACCGTGTATGCGTGCTTGATCGCGGTGCGCGAGAAGGATGCGAACCAGCCGTGGGTCAAGCAACTGGTGGCGGCGTATCAGTCGCCGGAAGTGAAGCAGTTCATCCTGACGCACTATCGCGGAGCGATCATTCCGGCGTTTTGAGGGGGGATGAGCAGCTGGAGGGGGAGACAGGCGCGCACCAACGCGCCTTTTTCAATGCGGAACACGGAAGAAAAGACGGGCCGCATGCGGCCCCGAGCGTCGCCTCAGCGCGACCCGCCCGCCATTCCGAACCGCACCGCCGCCGCGTTCGCATTGCCCTCGTCCGGCCGCCGCACCGCGGCCGGCTCGGCCGGCGAATGCGTGAAGCGGATCCATTCGATCTCGGCCGGCGTGAGCGGCGGGAAACCCACCGACGCGGAAGCCAGTGCATCGAGAATGCGCAGCGCCCGGCCGGACGAGTGCGGCGAGGACAGGCGGGCCGTCAGGGACGTGGTCAGTCGAATCAGCAGCGAGGGTAGCGTCATGGTCGTAAGCCCGCGCGAAGCGGAGCGATCAGCATGTTGGACAGGCTCACGATACGGCCCGCCCGGCCCGGCCGGAACCAATCTTTTCGCCTATGGATATGCGCGCCGCGCCATTGCCGCGGCGCTGCTAAACAAAGCAGAAAACGGCATCACGGCCGCGCCCGAATCCGGATAGTCTCGCTGCGCCGCACCCCCTCATTTCCGGAGTCATCGATGTCGCATTGGAAGCCCCTCGCCGGCCTGCTGCTGGCCCTTGCCGCGCAACAGGCGTTCGCGCAGGAACCCGTCACGCTCGCGGTCGGCGAGCAGAATTACTACAACATCGAGGCGTCGATGGACGCGTCGGGCGCCCTGAAGGACGCGCCCTATCGCGTGCAATGGAAGCACTTCCAGGCCGCCGCGCCGATCGCCGAAAGCCTCAACGGCCAGGCGCTCGACCTCGGCTTTCTCGGCGATTCCGGCCTGCTGACGCTGGCCGCGCGCGGCGCGCCCGTGCGCATCGTGGCGGTGTCGCGCCAGAATCTCGCCGGCGTGGCGCTGCTGGTGCCGGCCAACTCGCCCGTCAAGCAGGTGGCCGATCTCAAGGGCAGGAAGGTGGCGGTCTGGCGCGGCGCGTGGAGCCAGCAACTGGTGCTGCGCGCGTTGCAGCAAGCCGGCGTGCCGGCCGACGCCGTGCAGTATTCCTATCTGATGCCGGTCGACGCGACCGATGCGCTCGCGAGCGGCGCGGTGGATGCCGTCTCGCTGTGGGAGCCGTTCGTCAGCACGCTGGCGCTGAAACAGCACGCGCGCCCGATCGCCACGGCCGAAGGCCTGATGCCGGCGCTGAGCTACGTGGCCGCCACCGACAGCGCGGCCACCGCCAAGCACGCCGCGATCGCCGATTTTCTGCGCCGCGCGGTGATCGCGCGCCGCTGGGTCGATGCGCATCCGAAGGAATACGCGGCGCTGTGGGCCAAGCGCGCGAATCTCGACGTGGACGTGGCCACGCGCTGGCTCTCCACCGCGCACCAGACGATCGGCCCGGTCGACGCGCGCGCCGCGCGCGACACGCAGGAAACGGCCGATTTCCTGACGCGCCAAGGCGTGATCCCGGCGCACTTCGATACGAGCAAGGTGCTCGATCGTTCGTATGCCGATGCGTTTTCGACGCCGGCAAACTAACGGGAATGTTTCGGGCGGCGGCCCCGGCGCCAAGCCGGGGCCGCCCGGGGCTCAAGCGGCCTGCGCCACGGCCTCGCGCCCCGGCACCGCGTCGAGCAGCGTGCGCGTATACGGATGCTGCGGCGCGCGCCAGATGCTGCGGTGGTCGCCGTGCTCGACGATCCTGCCGCGCTGCATCACGTGCACGCTGTCGGCCAGATAGCGCACCACCGACAGATCGTGCGAGATGAACAGCAGCGACAGCCCGAGCGAACCCTTCAATTCCACCAGCAGGTTGAGGATCTGCGCCTGGATCGACACGTCGAGCGCCGACACCGGCTCGTCGCAGATCAGCAGCGCCGGCTCCAGCACCAGCGCGCGCGCGATGCCGATCCGCTGACGCTGCCCGCCCGAGAATTCGTGCGGAAAGCGATGCAGCGCGGCGGCGGGCAGCCCCACCTTGTCGAGCGCGGCCGCGCTGCGCGCCTGCCGTTCGCGCGCGCCGCGCACGCCGTTGGCGGCCAGCACGCGGCCGAGAATCTGGCCGACCGTGCGGCGCGGGTTCAGCGATGCGTAGGGATCCTGAAACACCATCTGCACGCGCGGGCGCAGCGGCCGCAACGCGCGCTCGCCGAGCGGCACGAGATCCACGCCGTCGAGCCGGATCTCGCCCGCGGCCACCGGCGCGAGCCGCATCACGGCGCGCGACAGCGTCGATTTCCCGCAGCCCGATTCGCCCACCAGCCCGACCGTCTCGCCGCGGCCGATCGTCAGCGACACGCCGTCCACGGCCTTCAGCGTGCCGTGCGCGCCGCGCTGCGCATACTCCACGTGCAGATCGCGAATCTCCAGCAGCGGCGGCGCCGCCACCGGCAGCACCGGCACCGCCTCGGCGGCGGGCTGTGCCGCCCGCGCCACGCCCGGCACCACGATGAACGAGGTCGAACCGTCCGGGTTCACGCCGTGGCGGATCTCGGGCAGCGACGTCTCGCGGTAATGGCGCTCGCCGGCCAGATTCAGCGACGCGTTGAGCAGCCCCTGTGTATAGGTGTGACGCGGCGCGGCGAACAGCGCGGCGGTGGGCTGCGCCTCGACCTTGCGGCCGGCCAGCATGACCGCGACGCGATCGGCATGATCGGCCACCACGCCCAGGTCGTGCGTGATCAGCAGCAGCGCCATGCGCAGCTCGCGCCGCAGTGAATCGAGCAGCGCCAGAATGCGCGCCTGGATCGTCACGTCGAGCGCCGTGGTGGGCTCGTCGGCGATCAGCAGGCGCGGCCGGCACGCCACCGCCATCGCGATCATCACGCGCTGGCGCTGGCCGCCCGACAGCTCGTGCGGGTAATCGCCGAAGCGCCGGGCCGGCTCGGGAATCTGCACGAGATCGAGCAGCTCGATCGCGCGCACGCGGGCCGCGGCGCGCGACAGCGGCTCGTGCCGGCGCAGCGTCTCGACGATCTGCTCGCCGATCGACAGCACCGGGTTCAGCGACGTCATCGGCTCCTGGAAGATCATCGAGATGTCGCGCCCGCGCAGGTCGCGCGTTTCGCGCGGCGTCAGCGTCAGCAGCTCGCGGCCGTCGAACCGCACGCTGCCGCTCACGCGCGCCGTGTCGGGCAGCAACCGCATCAGCGACAGCGCGGTGGCCGATTTCCCGCATCCCGATTCGCCCACCAGCGCGAGCGTCTCGCCCGCCTGGATTTCGAAATCGATGCCGCGCACCGCTTCGTGCGCGCCGAAATTCACGCGCAGGTCGCGCACTTCGAGCAGGTTCGTCATGCGCGGCGCTCCGAGCGGTGCGCGAGGCGCGGGTTCAGTGCGTCGTTCAGGCCATCGCCGAGCAGGTTCAGCGCCAGCACGGCCACCACGATCGCGCCGCCGGGGATCGCCGTCAGATACCAGGCGGTGCGCAGCGAATCGCGGCCGAAGCCGATCATCGCGCCCCAACTGATCACGTTCGGATCGCCCATGCCGAGGAACGACAGCGACGATTCGATCAGGATCGCGCTGGCCACCATCACGGAAGCCGTCACGATCACCGGCGGCAGCGCGTTCGGCAGGATCTCGCCGAAGATGATGCGGCCGTTGCCGAAGCCCTGGCTGCGCGCGGCCAGCACGAAATCGGCGTGGCGCAGGCGGCGGAACTCGGCGCGCACGATGCGCGCCACCGTGGGCCACGAGGCGATGCCGATCGCCAGCGCGATCACCGTCACGTCGGGCCGGCCGATCGCCACGATCACGATCACCAGCAGGAACGACGGCACCGTCTGGAACAGCTCGGTGACGCGCACCAGCAGATCGTCGATCAGGCCCCCGAAATAACCGCCGATCGCGCCCACCAGCGTGCCGATCACGAGCCCGATGCCGGCCGACGACGCGCCGATCAGCAGCGACACGCGCGCGCCGTGCACCAGCCCGGCCGCCACGTCGCGGCCCAGCGAATCGGTGCCGAGCCAGTATTGCGGATCGGTGCCCGGCCATTCGAACGGCGCGGCCACCATGTCGAGCGGATCGCCCGGGAACAGTTTCGAGGCGAACAGCGCCAGCAGCACGATCGCGGCCAGCAGCAGCAAGCCGGCCACGGCCGACGGGTTGCGCAGCAGCGCGCGCCAGGTGCGCAGGCCGGGGCTCGGGCTGGCGGCCTGGCCCGCCGCGCCGGGGGCACCCGCCGCGAGCTTGCCGAACAGCGCGCCGGCCAGCTGGTTGCGCCACGGAGAAGCGGTGGCGGCCGATTGCGCGGCGGCTCGCACCGCGTTCGACGATTCAGTGCTCATGGAAACGCTCCATCGAAAGGGAAAAACGGCGCAGCGAACGGCGGAACGTCAAGCGATCCGCGGATCGAGCCACGCCTGCAACAAATCGACCAGCACGTTGGCCGCGATCACCACCAGCGACGACAACAGCAACACGCCGAGCAGCACGTCGAAATCGCGCGCCAGCACGGCGTCGAGCGCGAGCCGGCCGAGGCCCGGCCAACTGAACACCGTCTCGGTCACGGCCGCGCCGCCGAGCAGCGTGCCCACGTGCATGCCGACCATCGTCGTGAGCGGCATCAGCGCGTTGCGCAGCACATGGCGGATCGTCACGCGGGCCGGATGCAGGCCCTTGGCATACGCAGTCCGAACGAAATCCTGGCGCTGCACCTCGAGCATCGCCGCGCGCACCAGCCGCGCGTAGATGGCGACGAAGAACGCCGCCAGCGTCACGGCCGGCAGCAGCACGTGCTTGCCCACATCGATCAGCCACGCGATGCCGTGCAGCGACGCGCCGATCGTCACGTTGCCGCCGCTCGGCAGCCAGCCGAGCCGCACCGAGAACAGCACGATCGCGAGCAGGCCGATCCAGAAGCCGGGCGTGGAATAGAACAGCAGCGCCAGCACCGACAGCACGCGATCGGGCCACTTGCCCGACCAGTGCGCCATCACCGCGCCGAGCACGATGCCGACGATCACGGCCAGCGCGAGCGCGGTGCCCATCAGCAGCAGCGTGTTCGGCAGCCGCGCGAGGATCAGCTGCATGACGGGCATGTCGTAGCGCGGCGAATAGCCGAGGCTGAAATGCGCGAGATGCGACAGATAGCTGGCGAGCTGATGCAGGATCGGCTGATCGAGGCCGAACTTGGCGCGCAGCATCGTCATGGTTTCGGCGGTGGCCGAACCGGCCTCGCCGGCCAGCACGTCGGCCGCGTCGCCGGGGAGCAGCTTGAGCAGGAAGAAGTTGAAGATCACGATGCCGATCGCCGTCGGCAGCGCCTGCCACGCGGTGCGCCGCAGCACCGCGATCCATCGTCCGTTATGCGTCAGTTGCGTCATGGCGGGCTCCGGGCGTCACGCGGCGTCGGCCGGGGCGGCCGCGCGTTGCCAGACCCGGTGCGCATAGGCGGACTCGGGGAAATCGGCCGGCACCTCGCCCGCCATGCGCGCGGCATGGGCGTCGAGATCGGCGGCGAACAGATCCTCGCTGATGCGCGCGATCACGGCGGGAATGTCGCGCTTCATGCACGGCACGTCCCCCACCGGCACGCCGAAGCTGACGAAACCGGCCGGGTTGTGCACGTGGATATGACGCAGGTACGGCGCCGCGCCCGGCGTGCGTTCGAGATATTCGAGCGCGCGGCCCAGGTACGGATGCGCGCCGAGCGCGTCGTCACGGTCGGCCGCGTCGGGCTGATGGCGGTCGCGCCAGAGCAGCACCTCGTCGGCGAAATCGGCCAGCTCGGGCCGTGCGTGCAGATCGATCGCATAGCCGGTGCCCGCGATCGCGAAGTCGAACGCGAAGCGCTCGCCGGCCGCCTCGGCGATCAGCTCGCCGTGCTCGATGCGGGCGGCCGTCCACTCGCCGCCCAGATGCAGATGGAACGCGTCGTGGCGCGTCGCGCGCTCCACCGCGTCGGGCGGCGGCGTCGAGCCGGCCTGGCGGAAACGGCGCGCGAGCTGCCAGCGCAGCGCGTCGGGCAGGCTCGGGTAGTTGTCGTAGGCGCCCGGATAGGCGCGCGCCCGCGACACGGGCAGCGCGGCGATCGCCGTGCGGCGCACGAACAGATGCACGGCCGCCGCGCCCGCCTCGAGCGCCGCGCGCAACTCCGCATCGAGATGCGCGTGCGCGCGCTGCGTGTGCTGCTCCGACAGCCGCGCCGCGCGCGCCGCATCGCCGGCCGCGATGGCGTCGGCGATCGCCGCGTGCTCGTCCCAGATCGTCGCGCGCTGCCCCGACACCTGCAGCATCGCGCCCATCGCGCGGCGCAGATGCACCCAATGCACGCGCGCCGTCTCGCCGATCAGCGGATTGCCCGACGCCGCATACACGGCGAAGTGAAACGCCACGTCCGCGTCGATCATCGTGCGCACCGCGCCCTGCGCCGACACGCGCCGCCCGTCGGCCAGCAAGCGTGCATCGAGCGTCACGCGCCGCCGTGCCGCCAATTGCGCGGCCAGCGCGTCGAGCGTGCCGCGAATCTCGAACAGATGCGCGAGCCACGGCGCATCGAGCGGCGCCACCAGCACGCCGCGTCCCGGCGCGTCCTGCACCAGCCGGTCCTTCTTCAGCAGCCGCAGCGCCTGCAGCACCGGCGAGCGCGACACCGCGAGCCGCTCGGCGATCTCCTCCTGCGTGATGCGCATGCCCGGCGCGAGCGTGCCGTCGCAGATCGCGTCGGCCAGCGACGCATAGACAGCCTCGACGTAGTCCGGGCGTGTCGGAATCCTCAGCAAGGTCGGTGTCATGGCCCGCTCCGTGGCATGCCGCGCCGGCTCAGAGATCAAGCACGAGCCGCTTGCCGGCCGGCAGCGACACGCAGGCGGTAAGGTGATCGCGGCGCTCGTCCTCGTCGAGGATGGTGTCGTTGTGCTGCACCTCGCCTTCGAGATAGCGCAGCTTGCAGGTGGCGCACAGGCCCGCGCAGCACGAGGTGGGCACCGCGATGCCGGCCGCGCCGAGCGCGTCGACGAGGCTCTCGCCCGCCTTCAGCATCACCACCTGCCCGGTGCTCGCGATCGTCACCTCGCATTCGCCTGCCGCCGCGCCGCTGCCGCCCGGCTCGCCTTGCGGCCGCTCGGGCGCCTTGAAATGCTCGAAGTGCACGGTGCCGGCGGGCCAATGCGCGGCCGCTTCGGCGCAGGCGGCCATGAAGCCGGCCGGGCCGCAGTAGTACACGTGCGTGCCGGGCGCGTGATGCGCGAGCAGTTGCTTCACGTCGAAGCGCAAATGCGCGAGCCCTTCGTCGTGGTGATCGTGCAGCTTGCCGGCGCGGCGCAGCGCGTCGAGCTCGGGGCCGAACGCGGCGGCCTCGGCATTGCGCGCGCAGTAGTGCATCTCGTACGCGACGCCGCGCGCCTCCAGCTCGTGCGCCATCGCCTTGATCGGCGTGACGCCGATGCCGCCCGCCACGAGAATCACGCGCGCGGCATCGCGCGCCAGCGCGAAGTGATTGCGCGGCCGACCGATCGTGACCAGATCGCCGGCGCGCAGTTGCTCGTGCACGGCGCGCGAGCCGCCGCGGCCGTTCTCGTCCTTCAGCACCGCGATCACGTAGCGGTGCCGTTCGCCCGGCGCGTTGCTCAGCGAATACTGGCGAATCGTGCCCTGCTTCAGATGGACGTCGATATGCGCGCCGGCCTCGAACGGCGGCAGCGGCGCGCCGGCCGGGCTGACCAGTTCGTAGGAGTTGATGCCGCGCCCTTCGTGGCGCACCTGTTTCACCCTCACTTCGAGGGTATCGGCGGCGCGCTGCGCGGCGCCGGCCGCCGCCTGCGCGGGGGCCAGTTCGGCTTCCAGTTCGGTTTCCATGCGATGTCGTTCCTTGTCCCTGGCCGGCGGCGCGCTCGCGCGCGGCGGGCGCGCCGCCGGGAAGGCATTGGCGGAGAAGCGGCTCAGCGCTTCAGCGATTGCTCGAGTTCGTCGAAGCGGCCCCGCACGAACGCGGCGCGCTCGGCGCCCTTCATCGGCTCGCTCTGCGTCAGGATCTCGACCACCGATTTGAGCACCTTGCGGCGGCGCGCCACTTCCTCCTCGACGGTCTCGCCCTCGGCGATCTCGAACACGTTGCCCGAGCAATAGCTGTTCGGCGCGCCGGCCAGCTCGCGGAACCATTCGACGAAGCCCTGCGCCGACGACGGCGGATTGGTGCCGCGCACCGCGTCGCGCAGCATCTTGCGGAACTGGTAAAGGCCCGCGTCGAAGCGCGTCGGATGTTCGAGCGAATGCACGGCGATCGGGCGCTGGCTGATGATCGCCTCGTAGTCGCCCGGCGCGTATTGCGCCTGCTTGTAGTGCGCGCGCTCGCGGTGGTTCGGCGGAATCGGCGGCAGCTCGTCGAGCTTGTACTTGCCGAAGCGCTCGGGGCGGCGCATCGCCACCTGGCCTTCGAGGAAATCGATCGACTCGTAGCCCACCAGATCCTTGTTGCCGACGCCGCGCGTGTCGATGCCCGGCCCCATCACGCGCCAGCCGATCATCTTGCTGTTCTCGTCGTCCACCGGCACCGTCCAGCGAATGATGTGGAAGCGGCTGAACAGCTTCTTCTGCGCGCCGTCCTCGGACGTGTAGGCGTGCAGGCTCAGGTTCGGCAGCACCTGGTGCTGCACGCGCACGAACAGGCGATCCTTGTCGACGCGGCGCGCGCCCGCGCAGGCCAGGCTGCGGCCGCCCTGCACCGGCACGAAATTCATGTCGGGCGCCACTTCCATCGAGGCCGCGCCCACTTCGTCGAACGTGGTGCCCTGGAAGTGTCCGCCCACCACGCTCTTGCCCGCGTGCAGCGCGGCCGTGTGGTAGTTGTCGGCCGCGTTGTCCTGCACCTGCAGCCAGTTGCAATGCTGGAAGTTGCTGTACGGCACCAGTTCGTCGCCGTCCATCACCGTGAAGTCGCCTTCCCACTCGGGGAACGGCGGCTCCTCCTCGGGCGGCCCCATGTAGGCGAACACCAGGCCGTTGCGCTCGACCGCCTTGTAGGCGCCCTGGCGGATCGAACAGGCGAACTTCTCGGCCTGCGTCTCCTCGCCCTTCGGGAACGGCACGTGCAGGCAAGTGCCGTCCACGTCGAACACCATGCCGTGATAGCAGCACATGATGCCGTGCTCCTGGATCGCGCCGTATTCGAGCGACGCGCCGCGGTGCACGCAGTGCGCATGCAGCACGCCCACCGCGCCGCTCTTGTCGCGGAACGCCACCAGTTCCTCGTTGAGGATCTTCAGGAAGCGCGGCGTATCGGTCAGTTCGAGCGACATGCACACCGGGTGCCAGAAGCGCCGCATGAATTCGCCGGTGGGCGTGCCCGGCCCGGTTTCCGTCAGCTCGGGATCGTGATCGGGAATCTTGTTCGTGTAATAGCCGCCGTAGGGAATCAGTTTCTTGGCAACCGGTGCCGCACCGCCCGCGGTGCGCGGCTCGTCCAGTTTGTCCGATTTGACGCTCATGACTTGCTTCCTCCAGTGATTGATGGGGACCGTCCCGCTCGAATTCTTTTTGAACTCTGAACTCTGTATACAGAGCGTAGTGTTCTGAATCCGGAATGTCTGTATGGGTTAACACCGAGAGGCGGCGGAATGCGGGGAACGCGAGCGCGCGACGATTCGCGCGCCGGCGGCGGCGCGCGAGTCAGACAAGGACAGGAAAAAGCGGGCGGGGGAAGCGGAAGAAGCGGGAACGCAGGATCGCGGCGGCGCGCGGCCGCTCAGCGCACCGACATCGATTCGGTCATGTTCTGCCGCATGTAATCGAGGAAGCGCTTCTGGAACAGCATGGTGTGTTCGTGCGCCATCTGTTCGGCGAGATCGGCGTCCTTGCGCTCGATCGCGTCGATCATCTCGGCGTGATCGGGGCCGAGCGCGGTGGCGCTGGCCGAGCTGATCGTGTAGTCGAAATGGAGGTGCAGCAGGCGCTGCCCCTCGCCGAGCAGGCGCTCGTAGTAGCCGACGAAATACGGGTTGTTGGCCGCCTGCGCGATGACCATGTGGAACGCCTTGTTGGTTTCCGACATCGCCTGGAAATCGCCGCTCGCGAGCGCGGCCATGTAGGCGGCGTCGGCCTCGCGGATGCGCGTCAGGTCGGCCGCGCTGCGATGCTGCGCGGCGAGCCGCGTGACGGCGCGCTGGATCAGGTCCAGCGCCGAGATGTACTTCGGAAATTCCTCGATCTCGAACGGCGTGACGAGCGTGGTGCGGTTCGGCAGGATCGTGACGAGCCCTTCGCTGATGAGCCGCGCGAGCGCGTCGCGCACCGGCGAACGCGACAGGCCGAACTGCTCGGCCAGCGACACCTCGTCGAGCGGCGAGCCCGGCTTCAGCTTCAAGGTCAGGATCTGCTTGCGCAACTCCTCGTAGATATATCGCCCGCCGTGCCGGCGCACCGTGGCTTCGGTATCCGCAGCTGCTTTGCTCATCCTCACACCGCCGTCGTCATGCGCCCGAAAGGCCGGGCGTGCGGCGCAGTTTAGCATCCCGCACCCTGGCCTCAGGCGCCCGGAAAGCCGTTGCCCCAGGTGTCGCTGAGCATGAATCCGGCCGCCAGCGGATCGTCGGGATCGACGCCGATCTGCTGGATGCCGTAGATCCACGCGCGGCCCGTCACGCGCGGCAGCACGGCCGGGCGGCCCGCCACGTCGGTGCGCCCGAGCAGCTCGATGCCGAATTCGCCGCCGATCGTCGAGCGCGACGTGAGCCGGCTGCCGGTGTCGGCCAGCCCGCGCGCCGCCAGCGCGGCGAGGTTCGCCGAACTGCCGGTGCCGCACGGCGAGCGATCCACGCGCCCGGGCGGCAGCGTGGTGCAGGTCTGATAGACAGTGTCGCTCACGCGGTGGCGGAACATCACGTAGGCCACCTCGTCGAGCTCGGGCAGCAGCGGATGGCGCACCGCCACCTGCTGGTTGACGCGCTGCCTGAGCGCCACGCCCAGCTCGGCCAGCGCGCGCGCGTGCTCCGGCGCGATCGTCAGCCCCACCTGCGCCACGTCGATCAACGCGTAATACACGCCGCCGAACGCGATGTCGGCGCGGATCGTGCCGAGCGGCCCCGCATCGATCGGCACGTCGAGCTGCTCGACGAAGGCCGGCACCATGTCGAGCGAGACGCCGGTGCAGCGGCCGTCGCGGCACGCCGCGCGTGCCGTGACGAGCCCGGCCGGCGTGTCGAGCACCACGGTCGTTTCGGGCTCCTGCATGTCCACCATGCCCAGTTCGAGCAGCGCCGTCACCACGCAGATCGCGTTGCTGCCCGACATCGGATGCGCCTTGTCGGCCTGCAGCACGATGAAGCCGGCGTGCGCCTCGGGCCGCGTGGGCGGCAGCAGCAGGTTGACCGACATCTGCAGGCAGCCGCGCGGCTCCAGCACCACGAGCCGGCGCAGGCTGTCGTCCACCGCGTTGATGTGGTTCATCTTGTCGAGCAGGGTCTCGCCGGGAATGCCCACCACCCCGCCCGTGATGACCTTGCCGATCTCGCCCTCGCAATGCACGTCGACGAGTTGCAGCGTCTTTTTCCAGCGCATGATCGGTCGTCCTTACTTGATGTACCAGCCCCACGGCTCCGGGCTGTCGTAGCGCGTGATCTGCTTGGTTTCGAGGTAGTTGTTCAAGCCCCACTCGCCCAGTTCGCGGCCGATGCCGCTCTGCTTCATGCCGCCCCACGGCGCTTCGGTGAAGGTGGGCTGCGAGCAGTTGATCCAGACGATGCCGGCGCGCAGCGCGCGCGCCACGCGCTCGCAGCGCGGCAGGTCGCGCGACATCACGGCCGCGCCCAGCCCGAAGCGCGAATCGTTGGCGGCGCGCACCGCCTCGGCCTCGTCGTCGAACGGACGCAGGCACACCACCGGCCCGAAGATCTCCTCGTTCCAGATCCAGCTGTCGGCCGGCACGTCGGCGAACACGGCCGGCTCCATGAAGTAGCCGCGCTCGAGATGTGCCGGGCGCGCGCCGCCCGTCACGAGCCGCGCGCCTTCGGCCACGCCGCGCGCCACGGCGTCCCGCACCTTGGCGTATTGCCCGGCGCTCGCGAGCGGGCCGAGCAGCACGCCGTCGTCCAGCCCGTTGCCGATCGCGATGCGCCGCGCCTCCTCGGCGAGCCGCGCCACCAGAGCTTCGTAAAGGCCGCGCTGCACCAGCACGCGCGAGGTGGCCGAACACACCTCGCCCTGGTTCCAGAAGATGCCGAACATGATCCATTCGACGGCGGCCTCGATGTCGCTGTCGTCGAACACGATGAACGGCGACTTGCCGCCCAGCTCCAGGCTGATGTTCTTGATGTCGCGCGCGGCGGCCTGCATGATCCGGCTGCCGGTGGGCACGCTGCCGGTGAACGCGAGCTTGTCGACGCCGGGATGCTCTGCGAGCGGCGCGCCGGCGTCGGCGCCCAGCCCCGTCACCACGTTCAGCACGCCCGGCGGCAGCCCGGCGTCCGCCGCGATGCGCGCCAGTTCCAGCGCCGTGAGCGGCGTCAGCTCGGACGGCTTCAGCACCATCGTGCAGCCGGCCGCCAGCGCGGGCGCCACCTTCCAGGCCGCCATCAGCAGCGGGAAATTCCACGGGATGATCGCGCCGGCCACGCCCACCGGCTCGCGGCGCGCCACCGAGCTGAAGCGCGCGTCGGGCAGCGCCACCGGCGTTTCGGCCTGCGCGTCGAGTTGCTCGGCCAGCCCCGCATAGAAATCGAAGCAGCCGGCCGCGTCGCCGAGATCCCAGCGCGCCTCGGGCAGCGGCTTGCCGTTGTCGCGCACTTCGATCTCGGCCAGTTCGTCGAGCCGCGCGCGAATGCCGCCTGCGATGCGGCGCAGCACCGCGCCGCGTTCCGCGCCGCTCAGGCGCGGCCACGGGCCGTCGTCGAACGCGCGGCGCGCGGCCTGCACGGCCAGATCGACGTCCTCGGCGGTGGCGGCGGCCACGCTGGCGAGCACGGTTTCGGTGGCGGGATCGACGGTGTCGAAGCGGCCGTTGCGTACGGGGGCCACCCAGCGGCCGTCGATGTGGAGATGCGGATAGTCGGTCATGGTCGGTACGTGGAAAACGGTGAGCAGTGCCGGGTATTCAACCCGATTCAAAAATCCTGTTCAAAACCGGTAGGCGCTGAACGGCGCGAGATCCGTGCCGGGCGCCCGGCCCGCCGCCAGTTCCGCGATCAGCCGGCCGGTGGTGGCGCCGAGCGTCAGGCCGAGCTGGCCGTGCCCGAACGCCATCAGCACGTTCGGCAGGCGGCGCGAGCGGTCGATCACCGGCTTGGTGTCGGGCAGGAACGGCCGGTAGCCCACGCCGTATTCGACGCCGGCCGTGCGCAGTTGCGGCAGCACGCGGCGGGCCTTGCCGAGGATGATGTCGGCGCGCCGGAAGTTCGGCTTCGCGCCCGCGCCGGCGAATTCGATGGTGCCGCCGATCTGCAGGCCGCGCGTCATCGGGCTGAAGCAGAAGCCGCCGTCGGCGTAGATGATCGAATGGCGCAGGTCGACGCCCGGATCGGGCAGCACGGCCTGATAGCCGGCGATGCCCGCCAGCGGCACGTTCACGCCGAGCACGCCGAAGAAGCGCCGCGCGCCGGTGCCGGCGGCCACCACCACGTGCGCGGCGGCCACGCGTTCGCCGTTCGCGAGCGTGACGCCGGTGGCGCGGCCGTCGGCTTCGTCGATGCGGCTCGCCTCGGTACGGACGCGCCGGCCGCCCTGCGCGACGAAGCTGCCGGTCAGCGCAGCCACGAAGCCCATCGTGTCATTGACGGCGCGCCAATCCGGAAACAGCAGCCCGTGCGCGAACTTGCCGGCCAGCGCCGGTTCGAGATCGCCGATCTCGTGCGCGTTCAGCCGCTGCGACGCGAAGCCGAGCGCCGCGCGCAATTCGAGGTTCGCCTGCTCGTGCGCGATGCCGGCCGGATCGTCGAACAGTTCGAGCACCGGCCGCTCGCCGAGCAGCGCGGCGTCGCCGCAGGCGTCGAGCAGCGGCGCGTAATCGGCGTACACGTCGTGCGTCAGCGTGGCCAGCGCCCGCGCGATCGATTCGATGCGGCCGCGCCGTGCATTCAGCACGAAGCGCACGAACCACGGCAGCATGCCGGGCAACGCGCCGGGGCGCAGCGCGAGCGGGCCGGTCTGATCCATCAGCCAGCCCGGAATCTTCATCAGGATGCCGGGCTTCGACAGCGGGATCACCTCGCTGACGGCCATCTGGCCGCAGCTCCATTTCGCGGTGCTGTCGCCGGGCGCGGCCGGATCGATCAGCGTGACGGCGTGGCCCGCGCGCTGCAGATACAGCGCGCAGCACACGCCGACGATGCCGCCGCCGATCACGACGGCCGCTTCGCGCGCCGACGCCTGCGGCGCGGTGCGGGACAGGTCGACGGGAACGGCGCTCACGTCGCGCACTCCGGAAGGCTGAAACGGCGGGCACGGGAATCCGCGCCGCCGATCGCGTACTCGCCGCGGCTCGCGCTCCCGGCGCGACACGCGACGCCATCGACGCAACGCCCGACCAGCGCGGGCGCGCCGCCGGCGATCGTGCGCACCGCCCTGCCCGCGGCGCGCCCCTCGATGCTGCTGAAGCTCTGCTTGCTCATCCTGTGTCCTTGCAGAAAAAGCGGGCCGGCGCGAATGACGCCGGCCCCGCCATCACGCTTGCACGGCCTCGAACACCGCGCGGAATTCGGCCTTTTCCTCGTCGGTCAGCGGTTGCAGCGGCATGCGCGCCGCGCCCACCTTGAAGCCCGCCAGCTCGCAGCCGTATTTCACCTTCTGCACGAACTTGCCGGCCTCCATGGCCGCCATCACCGGGAACAGCGAGCGCATCACGTCCTGCGCGCCGCGAATGTCGCCTGCGCTGAACTTGTTATAGAAGTCCACCACCGGTTTGACAAAGCAGTTCGCCGGCCCGCAGATCCAGCTCGACGCGCCCCACAGGAAGAAATCGAGCGCCTGATCGTCGGAGCCGCACGACAATTGATAGGCATCCTTGTAGTTCTCGCCGATCTCGATCGCGCGCAGCAGGTTGCCGCTGCTCTCCTTCACGCCGATCACGCGCGGGTTGTCGCGGAACGCGTCGAGCACGCCGAAGCCCACTTCCACGTTGGTGCGCACCGGGTAGTTGTAGAGCACCACGTCCACCTCGGGCACCGCGTCGAGAATCGCCTGGTAGTGGCCGATCAGTTCGGATTGCGAAGGCAGCGCGTAATACGGCGGCGCGATCAGCACGGTGTCGTAGCCCGCGTCGCGCACGAGGCGCGTCTGCTCGATCACCTCGCGCGTGCACGAGCCGTTCGCGCCGCCGATCAGCAGGCCGCGCCCGTTCGCCACCTCCTTGACCGTCTTCAGGATCGCGCGGCGCTCGTCGTGCGCGAGCGCGTAGTACTCGCCCGTCGAGCCGAGCGGCACGAAGCCCTTCACGCCCGCGGCGAGCTGAAATTCGACGATGCGCGCGAGCGTGTCGTGGTCGACCGCGCCGGTCGAATCGAACGGCGTCACGAGGGCGGGCAGGATGCCTTTCATCTGCATGGGTTTCTCCAGAAAATGCCGGAACGCACCGGCTCAGTAGCTGTAGCGCCGCAACAGGCGCGACTCGATCACGCCCACCAACCGCGTGAGCGGAAAGGCGACGAGGAAATAGATCAGGGCCACCACGGTCAGGAATTCGACCGGCTTGGCCGTGCTGTTCGATATGTTCTGGCCGACGAACATCAGGTCCGCCACGCCCACGGAAGAAATCAGCGCGCTCTCCTTGAACAGGCTGACGCCGTTCGACAGCAGCGGCGGAATCGCGCGCAGCAGCGCCTGCGGGAAGATCACGTAGAGGATCTTCGCGTGCGGCGTGAGGCTCAGCGCGATGCAGGCGTCGTGCTGTTCCGACGAGATCGACTTGAGCGCGCCGCGAAACGTCTCGCTGGTGATGGCCGCCATGTAGAGCGTCAGCGAGATCACCACCGACGCATACGGCGGGATCGGAATCCGGAACACCACCGGAAAGCAGAAGAACACCCAGAACAACTGGATCAGCAGCGGCGTGCCGCGAAAGAATTCGACGTAGAGCGAGGTGGCCGCCTTCAGCGCGCGCGACGGCGCGAGGCGCAGCAGGCTCAGCGCGAAGCCGGCCAGGCTGCCGATCGCGGCGCAACTGGCGGTGAACGCGATGGTCAGGCCCAGGCCCTTGAGCAGCACGAACCAATACGGCAGCACCGCGGTGAAATCGAGTTGCATGTCGCTCTCCTCAGCGCTCGAGCGCGAGATCCTGCCGCCGCTCGAGCAGGTGCACGAGCCGCGCGATCGGCAGGGACAGCGCGAAATAGATCAGGGCGATCACGGTGTAGGTTTCGAGCGGCCGGTACGCTTCGGTCGCGAGGCTCTTGCCCACGTACATCAGGTCCGCCACCGCCACGATCGCCACCAGCGCGCTCTGCTGCAGGCTGCCGATGCCGTTGGTCATCAGCACCGGCGTGGCGCTGCGCAGCGCCTGCGGCAGCACCACGTACAGCGTGCGCTGCCACGGCTTGAGGCCGAGCGCGATGCAGGCGTCGAGCTGCTCCTTCGGCACCGCCTGCACGCCGGCCCGGTAGGCTTCGGCGTTGAACGCGGTCAGGTTCAGGCCGAGCGCGAGCACGCCCATCGCGATCGGATCGATGAACACGTCGACCATCATCGGGATGCAGTAGAAGAACCAGACGATCTGCAACAGCGCCGGCGTGCAGCGGAAGAATTCGATGAACAACTGCGCGGGCCAGCGCAGCGCGGCCCAGCGGCTCATCGCCAGCAGGCACAGCGCGAAGCCGAGCACGATGCCCATCAGGTTCGAGGCCAGCGCCAGCTCCACGGTCACGCGCAGGCCGCCGAGCAGCGCGCCGGCGCTGCCTTCGAGGAAACGGAAATCGAATTGGTAGTGCATGGCGGCCTCAGTCGAGATGCAGCACTTTTTCGAGGAATTCCCGCGTGCGGGTTTCCTTCGGGCTACGGAACATCTCGGCCGGCGCGCCCTGCTCGACGATTTTGCCGCCCGCGCAGAACACCACGCGCGTGGCGATGTCGCGCGCGAAATGCATGTCGTGCGTGACGATGATCATCGCCATCTTCTGCTCGGCCAGTTGCAGCATCACGTTCTGCACCTCGATCACCATCTCGGGATCGAGCGCCGACGTGACCTCGTCGAACAGCATCAGCTTCGGCTCCAGCATCAGCGCGCGGGCGATCGCCACGCGCTGCTTCTGGCCGCCCGACAACTGGCTCGGATACGCATGCAGCTTGCTTTCGAGGCCGAGCCGCGCGAGGTACTGCCGCGCGCGCTCGATGGCCGCCGCCTTCGACAAGCCGCCCACCTTCACCGGCGCGAGGATCAGGTTGCCGAGCACCGACAGGTGCGGAAACAGCGTGTAGTGCTGGAACACCATGCCGATCTGCTTTTGCAGCGCGGCGTCGATGCGCTTCGCGCCGCGCACGTTCGCGCCGTGGATATACGGCCGGCCGGCGAAATCGATGCGCCCGCCCTGAATGCCTTCGAGGCCCATCATCACGCGCAGCAGCGAGCTTTTGCCGCTGCCGCTCGGGCCGATGATCACGAGCCGGTCGTCGGCGCGCATGTCGAGATTCATGTGATCCATCACGACGAGGTGCTCGCCGTAGGATTTGACGACGTCGCGCAACTGCACGAAATCGGCGGCCGGCTGGGCCGGGAAATCGAGCACGGCCGGCGCGGCGGCGGGCCGCGCCAGCGCGGATCGGGATGACAGCATGATGAGTCTCCAGCAGGGCGCGCCTGGGGCGCGCGGGCCAATCGGGAAACGGTCGGATTCGGCCGGACCGCGGTCGGAACGCGTCTGCCGCGCGCGGCGCATGCGTCGCAGTCCGAAGCATGTCCGGCGGGCCGGCGCGATGCGATGCGGCGCGCCTACTTCTTCGGCAGCATCGCCTGCACGGATTGCTGGATCAGCGCCGCCATCGCGCCCGATTTCACCTGCTCGGTCACGTAGCGGTTCAGCACGGCCAGATCGGCGGGCGGCGTGTCCTTGCGCAGGCCGAAGCCGATCTCCTGTTGCGCCACGGCCGGCTCGGGATGGATCACCGCGGCCCAATCGGGATGCGCCTCGGTCAGCAGCATGTTGGTGATGTTCGCGTCGGCCAGCAGATCCGCGCGCTTCGACATCAGCGCGAGCCGCGTTTCGTCGTTGCCGGGCAGGCGCATGATCTGCGCCTGCTTGAGCAGCGCCGTGATCGCCTTGTCCTGCGCGGTGCCCGACATCACGGCCACGGTCACGCCCGGCTTGTCGAAATCGGCCAGCGAACGCGCGCCCTTCGGGATCTTCGGGTTCTGCCGCTGGTAGACGAACGAGACGTTGTAGCTGGTGGCCGGCGCCGAGAACGCAATCGCCTGCTCGCGCTCGGGCGTGTCGTTGAGCGCCATCGACAGATCCCATTTGTCCGATTGCAAGCCGGCCACGATGTTGTCCCAGCTCGTGTCGACGAACGCCACCTTCACCTTCAGGACGTTCTGCCCGAAGTTGCGGCACAGCTCGGAGAAGAAGCCGCTGTACCGGCCGGTGATCGGGTCGCGCATCACGTAGGGCGGCGCCACCGCCGCGCCGCAGCGCAGCACGCCCGCTTTCCTCACGCCTTGCCAGGCGCTCGTGTCGTCCGCGTGGGCGGGGCCGCCGAACGCGATGAAGCCGGTTGCCGCCAGGCACGCGAACGCGCGGCGAGTGATGCGGGACAGCCGAAGCATGGTCATCTCCGAAACCAGGGAACAACACGTTGAACGCCACATCGAAACAGCACGCAATTCTGTGCGTTTTGATGTGTGCAAAGTTGTATGCAGTGTAGAGAAACAAAAATCGGGCTGTCAACTAGGCGATTGCACCGAGTTCGGCGAAAGGGAAAATCGGCGATGACGCGCGCGGGGGCGCGTCGCGCCCGGGCGGGGAGAGGGGAATCAGACGGAATGCGGCGGAACGGCGGGAACGTGCCGGCGCGGCGGCGCGCGAGCGGCCGCCGGGGGCAAACGACGTGGGAGATGAAACGAACGTAGCCGGCGGGCGCGCCGGCCCGGTGCTAGCGCAGCGCGTCGAGCCGGCTCAGCTCGTCGTCGGTGAACAGCCGCGAGCGCGTCAGGAAGCGCAGGCCGCTCGTGCCTTCGAGCGAGAACATGCCGCCGGTGCCGGGAATCACGTCGATGATCAGCTGCGTGTGGCGCCACGACGCGTACTGCGCGTCGCTCATGTAGAACGCCATGCCCTCGATCTCGCCGAGCCGCACGTCGCCGCTGCCGACGATCAGTTCGCCTTCCTGAAGACACATCGGCGCGCTGCCGTCGCAGCAGCCGCCCGACTGGTGGAACATCAGCTGGCCGTGCTTGCGGCTCAGTGCCTGGATCAACTGGCGGGCGGCGTCGGTGGCGACGACGCGCGGCGGCGAATCGGACATGGTGTCTCCTCCCGGCGCGATGCGCCAACGGTGGCGGGCGGCGCTGTCCAGCGGTTCAGCCGCCCATCCGTCCGATAGTAGGCAGCGCGGCCCCGGCTCGACAGGCGGGGTTAACCCGCTGGATCGGCCGCTGGGTCGGCCGCTGGGTCGGCTGGCTCGGCCGCCTCGTCCGAATGCGCCTCGTGAAGCGCTTCGAGCGCCTGCACGAGCTGCTTGCTGGCCGTGCCGGCCAGGTACTTCTGCACTTCGCCCGCCACGCGCGCCTGCGCCACCTGCCAGTGTGGCTCCGCGCTGCGCAGCTTGGCCACGCCGCTGTCGCTGAGGCGCGCGACCTTGAAGCGCGCGTCGCCTTCGGAAAACACGCTCACCCAGCCCGACTGCACCAGCACCTTCATGTTGCGCGAGATGGTGGTCTTGTCGAGCTTGGTGGCGGCGGCGATCTCGGTGAAGGTGGCCGACTCGAGCCGCGCCAGCACGCGCAGCAGCGCGAACTGCGTGGCCTTGAGGCCGGTGGGGCGCAGCACCTGATCGTAGATGCCGGTCAGCGCATTGGCCGCGCGCCTGAACTGCGTGCAGTAGCAATCGGGGAGCATGGGTCGGCACGTCGGCGCCGCCGCGGGCGCCGTGAACGGACGTTGGTGAAGTTGCGCCGACGTTACACGCGATGCCCGAGGGCGTCAAAGCGGAATGTCGTTCGGCGGCGAACCGGCACTCGCGGCACTCGCGGCACTCGTGGCACTCGTGGCACGGGTCGAACTCGCCGCGGCGCGCGCAGTCTCACCTCACCGATCCCGCATCCTCGAACGGAGCCGCCATGCCCCCGCCTTCGCGCCCCCTCGCCCGCCCCCTCCGCCGCGCCTGCCTGGCCGCCCTGCTGGCGCTGTCGTCCGCCGCGAGCTACGCCGCCAGCTTCGACTGCGCGCAGGCCAGGCAGCCCGACGAGCGGGCGATCTGCGCCTCGCGCAGCCTCAGCGAGCAGGACGTGGAGATGGCGGTGCGCTTCCAGATGCTGAGCGGGCTGGTGGCGATGGGCACGCGCGGCGACATGGGCGTGGCGCAGCGCGACTGGCTGCAACGCCGCGCGCGCTGCGGCGCGTCGCAAAGCTGCCTCGCGGCCGCGTATCGCGACCGCATCGCGGTGCTGAAGCAGGACTACGAGCAGTTGAAGCGCCGCGGGCCGTTCTGAGCGCCACGCCCAGGCCCCGGCAAAACAGCGAGGCCGCCTTGCCGGCGGCCTCGGTTCTCACATCATCTCGGCCAGCACGGCCGGGTCGCCCGTCTGGATCCGCAGCCGCCGCGCCTGACGCGGCATCACGACGTACATCGCGGCGACGATGCCCACCACGAACAGCGCGAGCTGCAGCAGCAGCATCCCGCCATGCGACGCGAGCGCGGCGTGCCTGACCGGGTAAGTCAGCAGATTGGCGACGACCGACACGAGCATCGACCAGCCCAAGGTGGTCAGCCCAAGCATCACCGCCTGCCAGAAGCCGTAGCGCTCCGGTACGGTCAGCCCGTGCCTGGCGAACCCGCGGCGCGTCATGTAGCCGAACACCGGCAGGCTCAGCACCACGATCAGCGCGACCGACGCGATCACCAGCAGCAGGCCCAAGCCGAACGCGCCGTTGGGCCCGAGCTTCGACAACAGGCCGCCGCTCCGGCCGGTCAGCACGTAAAACACCACCACGATCACAATCACGCCGATCGTGATCGGCACGGTCGCCAGCGTGACGCGCCAGAAGCACGACCACCACACGGCGAGACGCTGGGAAAACGACAACGGGGGAGTCATGGTGAACATCGTGGCCTCGGTTTCATTCTGGTTGGAGTCGGACAGCCTGATGCAGTGCGCCGCGCACGCGCGCGGCGCCACGCGAAACCGGCGGCGCGCACCCCGTGCCGCGGCCTCACGCGAACCGGCCCGGCGGCGCGTCTCTCGTGCGCGCCGCCGGGCCGGGATGCTACGAACGGCCAGCGGGCTTATTCGCCGGCTTTCTTGTCCTGCACGTCCTGCTTGATCTGCGGCAGCGCCGACGCCTCGCCCGGCGTCAGCAGCCCGACTTGCGCGTACACGCGCAGCTTGTCGCGCGTATCGGTGATGTCGAGGTTGCGCATCGTCAGTTGGCCGATCCGGTCGCGCGGCGAGAACGTCGAGGCCACCTTCTCCATCGACAGACGCTCCGGCGCGTACGTCAGGTTCGGCGAACGCGTGCTGAGGATCGAGTAGTCGTTGCCGCGGCGCAGTTCGATGCGCACTTCGCCCGTGATCGCGCGCGCCACCCAGCGTTGCGCCGTTTCGCGCAGCATGATGGCTTGCGGATCGAACCAGCGGCCTTGATACAGCAGGCGGCCGAGGCGGCGGCCGCTTTCGCGGTACTGCTCGATCGTGTCTTCGTTGTGGATGCCGGTGACGAGGCGCTCGTAGGCGATGTACAGCAGCGCGAGGCCCGGGGCTTCGTAGATGCCGCGGCTCTTCGCCTCGATGATGCGGTTCTCGATCTGGTCGCTCATGCCGAGGCCGTGGCGGCCGCCGATGCGGTTCGCTTCGAGCAGCAGTTCGACCTGGTCGGCGAATTCCACGCCGTTCAGCGCGACCGGGCGGCCTTCCTCGAAGCGCACCGTCACTTCCTCGGCGGCGATCTTCACGTCGTCGCGCCAGAACGCCACGCCCATGATCGGGTTGACGATCTTGATGCCCGAATCGAGGCTTTCGAGATCCTTCGCTTCGTGCGTCGCGCCGAGCAGGTTCGAATCGGTCGAATAGGCCTTCTCGGCCGACATCTTGTAGCCGAAGCCGGCCTTCGTCATGAATTCCGACATTTCGGCGCGGCCGCCCAGCTCGTCGATGAACTGCTGGTCGAGCCACGGCTTGTAGATCTTCAGATCCGGGTTGACGAGCAGGCCGTAGCGGTAGAACCGCTCGATGTCGTTGCCCTTGTAGGTGCTGCCGTCGCCCCAGATGTTGACGCCGTCTTCCTTCATGGCGGCCACCAGCATCGTGCCGGTCACGGCGCGGCCGATCGGGGTCGTATTGAAATAGGTGACGCCGGCCGTGGAGATGTGGAACGCGCCCGATTGCAGCGCGGCGATCCCCTCGGCGACCAGTTGCGCGCGGCAATCGATCAGACGGGCGTTTTCGGCGCCGTATTCGCGGGCACGCTGCGGAATCGAATCGTAGTCCTCTTCGTCCGGCTGGCCGAGGTTCGCGGTGTATGCGTACGGCACGGCGCCCTTGATGCGCATCCAGTGCAGCGCGGCGCTGGTGTCGAGGCCGCCGGAGAACGCAATACCGACCTTCTGGCCAGTCGGGAGATTTTCAAGAATCGTGGTCATGACGGAAAACCGTTAAATCGTGATCGAAAGGGAATGCGCGTAACCCGTAAGTATCGGCGGTGCCTGATTATGAGGCAAGTTTTGTCGCCGCCCGGCGAAACCGCCGAAAACCGGGGCAAATCGGCCGAAATCGCGCGAAATCGGCCCCGGCCGCGCATGATTCACCGGATTTTCGCCGATTTCCGGCCCGCGAGCCGCCGGCGCGCCCGTTCGGCGTCGCGTGCCGGCCCGCGCATTCTCCTTAAACAAAGTTTCATCCGACGATACGGTTGTTTCAGAAATGGAGCCAGGACGCGGCCAGATAATTGGCCCATCGTGATCTCGACAGGGAGCCGGGAATGACGCGTCCGATGAGCATCGAACTGATCAACGAGTACGGCAAGAGCGCCGTGCTGGTGTCGATCGAGAAAGCCTCGGTGATCCTCGATCCGGCCGACGTGGACGCCGTGATCCAGTACCTGAGCCTGCTGCGCGCCTCGATGCAGCCGCCGGTGCCGGAGGCGCCGTCGCGCTCCGAGCAGTACGTGGTCGAAATGGACCCGTGCTGGTACACCGAGCAGCATGCGCTGTACGGCGGCGCGGTGCTGTTCCTGCGCCACACGGGCCTCGGCTGGAGCGGCTTCGCGCTGCCGCCGCTGAGCCTGGAACGCCTGCACGAATCGCTCGGCCGCCATCTCGAGGATGCGCGAGAGGCGACCAGCCTGCCCAACTGAGCCGGCCGCGGTTGTCACCCGCGCCCCGATTCTGAAAAAAGCTTCATGTTTCGGGCGCGGTGTTGTTAACGCGCGCCGCCGATCATGACCGCACCGCAAATGTTGCCCGCACACCCATGAACCAGCTCCAGGCGATGCGCGTCTTTACGCGCGTAGTGGATCTCGAAAGCTTCAACCTGGCCGCGCGCCAGCTCGGCATGTCGGCCGCGGCCGTCACGCGCAGCGTCGGCATGCTCGAGGCGCACCTGAACATGCGCCTGCTGAACCGCACGACGCGCAGCCTGTCCCTCACCGAAGCCGGCCGCGAATATCTCGACGGCTGCCGCGTGATCATCGAAAAGCTCGACGAGGTCGAATCGAACCTCGTGCGCGCCACCCGCGACCCGCGCGGCACGCTGCGCGTGGCCGCGTCGATGAGCTTCGCGGCCGGGGGCCTCGGCGAACTGCTGGCCGCCTACCGGCTCCAGCATCCGCGCGTGGGCTTCGACGTGACCACCTTCGACACCCACATCGACATGGTCGAGGGCGGCTACGACGTCTGCTTCTCGGACGACCGCCGGCTCGTCAGCGCCACGCTGGTGTCGCGCTCGCTGACCACGGTGCGCGAGGTGCTGGTGGCCTCGCCCGACTACCTGGCGCGCCACGGCACGCCGGCCGATCCGGCCGCGCTCAACGATCACAGCCTGCTGACGGTGTCCGACGGCGCCGCGCGCACCTGGGAATTCGCCGATCACGACGGCGTGTGCCGCGTCTACACCGGCCAGGCGCTCGCCTCGAGCGGCAGCGCGATGGTGCGCGTGGCGGCGCTGAGCCACATGGGCATCGCATTGCTGCCCGAGCCGCTCGTCACGCCCGACGTCGAACGCGGCGAACTGGTCACGCTGCTCGACCGCTATGCGGCCAACGGCGGCCCGCGCAACATCTCGATCCTGTATCCGGGCCGGAATTATCTGTCCATGAAGGTGCGCAGCTTCATCGATTTCTCGGTGGGCCGCTATCGCGGCGCCGACCGCGCCGCCCCGCTGCGCGCCGTCGCCTGACCCGTCTCACATGTCGAAAATCCTGACGATCGAGGACGATGTCCTGATCGCCGACAGCATCGCGCGCCAACTGAACGCGCAAGGCCATACCGTCGACGTGGCGCGCACCGGCCGCGAAGGCATCGCCAAGGTGATGGCGGGCGAATACGACGCCGTCACGCTCGACCGCATGCTGCCCGATCTCGACGGGCTGACGATCCTCTCGACCATGCGCGGCGTCGGCCTCGACACGCCGGTGCTCGTGATGAGCGCGATGTCGGAAGTCGATCAGCGCATCGCCGGCCTGCGCGCGGGCGGCGACGATTACCTCGTCAAGCCGTTCTCGCTCGACGAGATGGTGGCGCGCCTCGAAGTGCTGATGCGCCGCCGGCCGCGCAACGCGCACGCCGAAACGGTGCTGCGCGCGAACGGCATCGAGCTCGACCTCGTGCGCCGCAGCGCGGCGCTCGGCGCGCGCGAGCTGGACCTGCTGCCCACCGAATTCCGCGTGCTCGAATTCATGATGCGTCACGCCGGCCGCGTGCTGACGCGCACGATGATCTTCGAGGGCGTGTGGGGCTGCCGCTTCGATCCGGGCACCAACCTGATCGACGTGCACGTGGGCCGGCTGCGCCGCAAGATCAACAAGCCCGGCGAAGCGCCGCTGATCCGCACGATTCGCGGCGCGGGCTACATGCTCGGCTGATCGTCCTTCCAATTTTTTTGCGGCCCGGCTTGCGGCGGATCGCGGCGCCGGGCGCATCCGCGCTCGCCGGTGTTCATCCGCTGTCATCCTCTGTCATCCGGTTGCGCACGCAACCATCTGCCTCAACGTCGCCGGGCCACGCGCGAGCAGCGATTTCCACGCGTGTTTTCACGCCCGCTTCATGTTCGCGTGCCAGCGAACGCCGCGCCGCCGCGCCCGGCGCGGCGGCCATGAAACTTCTTTCATGTTTTTAGCGACCGGCTGTTAGGGCGTGCTCCCCAGAATGCAGTCGTCGGCGCCTGTCCGCGTTTTCCCGAATGCGGCGGCGCCCGCGCCATTCAACCGAACGACGCTTTCTACGGAGCAGCATCACATGCTGAAAATCGTCCGGCTCGCCCTTGTCAGGCCCTACACGTTCATCGTGCTGGCGCTGCTGATCTTGCTGGCTGGCCCGCTTGCGGCACTACGCACGCCCACCGACATCTTCCCGGACATCCGCATCCCGGTGATCAGTGTCATCTGGAACTACTCAGGCCTGCAGCCGGACGATATGTCCGGACGGATCGTGACGTACTACGAACGCACGCTCGGCACGACCGTCAACGATGTGCAGCACATCGAATCGCAGTCGTTCCGCAGCTTCGGCATCGTCAAGATCTTCTTCCAGCCGACCGTCGACATCCGCACCGCCACCGCGCAGGTCACCTCGGTGTCGCAGACGGTGCTCAAGCAGATGCCGCCCGGCATCACGCCGCCGCAGATCCTGAACTACAACGCCTCGACGGTGCCGGTGCTGCAGATCGCGCTGTCGAGCAACACGCTCGACGAGCAGAAGCTCGAGGATTACGCCGAGAACTTCATCCGCCCGCAGTTGCTGTCGGTGCCCGGCGTGGCGATCCCGACGCCGTACGGCGGCAAGACGCGTCAAGTGCAGATCGACCTGAATTCGCAGGCGCTGCAATCGAAGGGGCTCTCCGCGCAGGACGTAGCGCACGCGCTCGCCCAGCAGAATCAGATCATCCCGGCCGGCACGGAGAAGATCGGCCAGTTCGAATACAACATCACGCTCAACAACAGCCCGCTCGCGCTGGACGAGATCAACAACCTGCCGATCAAATCGGTGGGCGGCGCGACCATCTATATCCGCGACGTGGCGCACGTGCGCGACGGCTTCCCGCCGCAAACCAACATCGTGCGCGTGGACGGCCACCGCGCGGTGCTGATGAGCATTCTGAAGAACGGCTCGGCCTCCACGCTCGACATCATCTCCGGCGTGAAATCGAAGCTGCCGCTGATCGAGCAGACGCTGCCGCCGGGCCTGAAGCTCGTGATGCTCGGCGATCAATCGACGTTCGTGAAGGGCGCCGTGAGCGGCGTGGCGCGCGAAGGCGTGATCGCCGCCGCGCTCACCTCGCTGATGATCCTGCTGTTCCTCGGCAGTTGGCGCTCGACGCTGATCATCGCGGCCTCGATCCCGCTGGCCGTGCTGTCGGCCATCGCGCTGCTGGCCGCCACCGGCGAGACGCTGAACGTGATGACGCTCGGCGGGCTCGCGCTCGCGGTGGGGATTCTGGTGGACGACGCCACGGTGACGATCGAAAACGTCAACTGGCACCTGGAGCAGGGCAAGGACACGCGCACCGCGATCATCGACGGCGCGCGCCAGATCGTGATGCCGGCGCTGGTCGCGCTGATGTGTATCTGTATCGTGTTCGTGCCGATGCTGATGCTCAACGGCATCTCGCGCTTCCTGTTCGTGCCGATGGCGAAGGCGGTGATCTTCGCGATGATCTCGTCGTTCGTGCTGTCGCGCACGTTCGTGCCGATGCTCGCGCAATACCTGCTGAAGCCGCACGCATCGGGCGGCCACGCCTCGGGCGAGCTGGCCGCGATCATGGATCCGCACGGCGGCCATCATCACGCGCCGCCGTCGCGCAACCCGCTGGTGCGCTTCCAGCGCGCGTTCGAACACCGCTTCGAGCGCATCCGCGGCGGCTATCGCGTGCTGCTCGGCCTCGCGCTGACGCGCCGCAAGCCGTTCGTGATCGGCTTCCTCGCGATCGTGGCGGTGTCGTTCCTGCTCGCGCCGTGGCTTGGCCGCAATTTCTTCCCGACCATCGATTCGGGCGAGATCTCGCTGCACGTGCGCGCGCCGGTCGGCACGCGCGTGGAGGAAACCGCCGCCGAATTCGACCGCATCGAGAACACGATCCGCGGCGTGATTCCGCCGTCGCAACTGGTCAAGGTGCTCGACAACATCGGCCTGCCGAAGAGCGGTATCAACCTGACCTACAACAACAGCGGCACGCTCGGGCCGCAGGACGGCGACATCCTGATCACGCTGTCGAAGGATCACGCGCCCACCGCCGGTTACGTGAAAAAGCTGCGCGAGCTGCTGCCGCGTGCGTTCCCGGGCACCACGTTCTCGTTCCTGCCCGCCGACATCACGAGCCAGATCCTGAACTTCGGCGCACCCGCGCCGGTGGACCTGCAGGTGTCCGGCCCGAACCAGGCGGCCAACCTGCAATACACGCAGGAACTGCTGCGCAAGATCCGCCTGATTCCCGGCATCGCCGACGCGCGCATCCAGCAGGCCACCACCTATCCGCAGTTCAAGGTGTCGGTGGATCGCACGCGCGCCGATCAGCTCGGCATCACCGAGCAGGACGTGACGAACTCGCTGGTCGCGTCGCTGTCCGGCACGAGCCAGGTCGATCCGACCTACTGGCTCAATCCGAAGAACGGCGTGTCGTATGCCGTGGTCGCGCAGACGCCGCAGTACCGCATGACCTCGTTGTCGGCGCTGCAGAACCTGCCGGTGACGGGCTCGGGCGGCCAGTCGCAACTGCTCGGCGGCCTCGCCACGATCCAGCGCGGCATGACCGACGCGGTGGTGTCGCACTACAACATCAAGCCGCTGTACGACATCTACGCGAACACGCAGGGCCGCGACCTCGGCGCGGTGGCGACCGACATCAATCACATCATCAAGGCCACCGCGAAGGACGTGCCGAAGGGCTCGACGGTGACGCTGCGCGGCCAGGTCTCGACCATGAACGATGCGTTCGCGGGCCTGCTGCTCGGCCTCGCCGGCGCGATCCTGCTGATCTACCTGCTGATCGTCGTGAATTTCCACTCGTGGGCCGACGCGTTCGTGATCGTCTGCGCGCTGCCCGCCGCGCTGGCCGGCATCGTCTGGATGCTGTTCGTCACGCACACGCCGCTGTCGGTGCCGGCGCTGACCGGCGCGATCCTCTGCATGGGCGTGGCCACCGCCAACGCGATCCTGGTGATCAGCTTCGCGCGCGAGCGGCTCGCCGAAACCGGCAACGCGCTGGTGGCGGCGATGGAAGCCGGCTTCACGCGGTTCCGCCCGGTGCTGATGACGGCGCTGGCGATGATCATCGGCATGGCGCCGATGGCGCTCGGCCTCGGCGACGGCGGCGAGCAGAACGCCCCGCTCGGCCGCGCCGTGATCGGCGGCCTCGCCTGCGCCACGCTGGCGACGCTGTTCTTCGTTCCTGTCGTGTTCAGCATCGTGCACCGCCGCGATAAGAAACCGCACGACGCCCCCAGCGATTCCTCCCCTTCCGCGTCCGGAGCGCAACATGTCCACTGAGATCGATATCAAGTCGCCGAAACGGCTGCCCAACCTCAAGCTGATCGCCGCGATCGCCGCGCTGGTCGCGATCGGCACCGCCGCGACCGGCATCGTCGACCGGATCCATGCGAAGCAGGAGATGACGACCTGGTCCGCCACCCAGGCGGTGCCGACGGTGGTGGCCTACACGCCGTCCACCGCCGCCGCCGGCTCGGCGCTGGTGCTGCCGGGCCATCTGTCGGCGTTCGAGAACGCGCCGATCCACGCTCAGGTGTCGGGCTACCTGCACGCCTGGTACGCCGACATCGGCGCGCACGTCAAAGCGGGCCAGTTGCTCGGCCTGATCGACACGCCCGAGCTCGACCAGCAGCTCCAGCAGGCGCGCGCCGATCTGCAGAGCGCGCAGGCCAACGAGAAGCTCGCCGCCTCCACCGCCGCGCGCTGGACCAAGATGCTGCAGCAGGATTCGGTGTCGCAACAGGAAACCGACGAGAAGACCAGCGACCTCGCCGCCAAGCAGGCGATCGTCGCGGCCGCGCAGGCCAACGTCGGCCGGCTGGACGCGCTCGAGGGCTTCAAGCGCATCACCGCGCCGTTCGACGGCGTGGTGACGGCGCGCAAGACCGACATCGGCCAGTTGATCTCGGCCGGCAACGGCGCCGGCCCCGAGCTGTTCGCGGTGTCGGACGTGCATCAATTGCGCGTGTATGTCAGCGTGCCGCAGAGCGAGGCCGCCGCGATCCACGCCGGCATGAGCGCCACGCTGACGGTGCCCGAGCATCCGGGCCAGACGTTCCAGGCGAAGCTGGTGGACACCGACGATTCGATCGCCGATTCCACCGGCACCCTGCTCGTGCAGCTGATGGTGGACAACAGCGACGGCAAGCTGATTCCGGGCGAATACACCGAGGTGCATTTCGCACTGCCGAAGGACGGCCACACGCTGACGATCCCGGCCAGTTCGCTGATCTTCCGCCAGAACGGCCTGCAGGTCGCCGTGGTCGGCAAGGACAATCACGCGATCCTGAAGAACGTCACGATCGGCACCGATCTCGGCACCCACGTGCAGATCGCCACCGGCCTCGATGCCGACGACCGCGTGATCGACAACCCGCCCGACTCGCTGTCGTCGGGCGACCCGGTGCGGCTGAGCACGCCCGGCGGCAACGGCTCGGCGACCGCCTCGGCCGCCGCCTCGACGGAGCATGCGAATGGCTAAACGCCGGCTTTGCGCGGTGCTGGCCGGCATCGCGTTCCTCTCCGCCTGCTCGTTCGCGCCGACCTATCACGCGCCCGCCACCGCGCTGCCGACGCAGTTCAAGGAGGCGGGCGGCTGGCAGACGGCCCGGCCCGCCGACCGCATCGCGCGCGACGGCTGGTGGCAGGCGTTCCGCGATCCGGTGCTCGACCGGCTCGAGGTGCAGGTGGCCGCCGCCAACCCCGACGTGGCCGCCGCGATGGCGCGTCACGACGAGGCGAGCGCGCTGTTCGATCAGGCCCGCTCCGGGCTGTTCCCGACCATCGGCCTGGGCGGCGGGATCTCCAGCAACCGCGCGTCGAACACGCGCCCGCTGCGCGGCGCGACGCAACCGGACATCTACGGCAACAACACGCTGGAAGCCGGCTTCGACTACGACCTCGATCTGTGGGGCAAGGTGCGCAACGAGGTGGCCGCCGGGCGCGCCACCGCGCAGGCCAGCGCCGACGATCTCGCCTCGGTGCGGCTGAGCCTGCAGGCGAGCCTCGCCAGCGCCTACTTCAACCTGCGCGGGCTCGATCAGCAGCAGAAGCTGCTGGCCGACACCATCGACACCTACCGGCACGCGCTGAAGCTGACCATGAGCCGCCACGCGGGCGGCATCGCGTCGGATCTCGACGTGTCGCGCGCGCAGACGCAGCTCGATGCCGCGCGCGCCTCGGCCGAGGACGTGCGCGCGCGCCGCGCGCTGTACGAGCACGCGATCGCGACGCTGACCGGCGTGCCGGCCTCGTCGTTCTCGCTGGCGCCCGATCTGGGCACCGCGCACCTGCCGTCGATTCCGGCCGGGCTGCCCGCCACGCTGCTGCAGCGCCGGCCCGACGTGGCCGCCGCCGAGCGCCGCATGGCCGCCGCCAACGCGCAGATCGGCGTGGCGCGCGCGGCGTTCTTCCCCGACATCACGCTCGGCCTGGTGGGCGGCTATCAGAGCTCGGGGCTGGGTCACATGCTCAGCGCGCCGAACGAGATCTGGTCGATCGGGCCGAGCCTGATGCTGACGCTGTTCGACGGCGGCCGCCGCCAGGCGATCACCGACCGGGCGCACGCCAAGCTGGCCGAGAACGGCGCGCAATACCGCGCCGTGGTGCTGCAGGCCTGCCAGCAGGTCGAGGACAACCTCGCGCTCACGCATCACCTCGGCGACGAGGCGGATCGTCAGCAGGAAGCGCTCGACGCGGCGGAGCGGACCTTGCAACTGTCGATGTCGCGCTACCGGGATGGGGTGGTTAGCTATCTCGACGTGGTGACGGCGCAGACCACCGAACTCAATACGAAGATCGCGATGCTGGAGCTGGATACGCGTCGGCAACTGGCTGCCGTGGGGTTGATCGCGGCGCTGGGGGGCGGGTGGTCGGCGAACGGCGGCGGGGCGGCGGTGGCCGGGGCGCCTGCGGGGGCATCGAGTGCGGCTGCGGCTGCGGCGGTGCCGGTGGCGGCTTCGGCCGTTCAGCAAGGCCCTGCGCGAACCTGAATCTTTCACCTCCTGCGGCATGTGTGGTGCATGCCGCGCTTTGAGCGTCCGCCGGGTTCGGCGGACGCTTTTTTTTCTCCTAAGGCCACGATGCCAGGCAAAAACCGGTTCAAACATTGCGCTGACGCAATCTGGATCGATAGCAGTGCAACCAAGTCGCATTGCGGCGACGCGTCAGCTTACGTACCTTAGCCCGCACTCGAACTGCTGCGTGTTACAGGCAAGTTCAAGCAGGCGAACTTCGCAGGCCGTGCCGTTTGGCAGATGTAGCGATCGAGCTTCAAGTCCGCCTTGCTACCTTCGATGAAGCAGCGCTACGACAAGGACTCCTGCACCATGATCATCAGCCCTCCCTTTTTGCCGGAGTCCGGTCTCTGGTCGGATGATGCGTCAAGAACGGACCCGATGATGGATGTCGTCGACGGGTTCGAATGCGTCCATGGCATCTATCCAATTGCACACGATCGAGATTGGCACTGCGGCGTACACCTGGCTCCTGACATTGGCGGCCCAGTTCATGCGATTGCCGATGGGGAGGTCATCGCATATCGCGTCTGTCAGCATGCAATCGCTTCAGGTCAAGGGAATGCGGGATTTGTGCTCCTTAAGCATTCGACAGAAACCGGCCACGGTCGCGCCCTGACGTTTTACTCGCTTTATATGCATCTGTTGGCGCTTTCTGAGTATCACGAGCTTGGGTTTGACGATAAAGGAATGGCCGGCTTCCTGCGTCTGCCGTCCGGCCCCAATGTCAAAGGAGGCGTGACTTCTGCGGCTCCCGGAAGCGGTGAAAAGGTTCGTCGCAAAGACGTCTTGGGATATTTGGGCAGGTATCAGGGCGTCGGGTATCTGCATTTCGAAATATTCATGACGCCGCCGGACTTCGAAGCGTATTTCGACGGCACGCAAGTCGCCAACCTTACGCCAAGCGCGCCCGTTGTTGCCGAGAGTTGGGGGCACACATATCACCTCATCCCTGAAGGCCAGCAGTTCCGTTCAACGCCACCGGGAACGGATGCACGCGGAAAGCTGAACGGGTTGCATATCGAACCGGGAGTGAATGGCACCACACCCGTGCCGCTTGTCGTAGAAACTTACTTCAACAAAGGCAGCAAATACACGAATGTGTGGAAGATCGAGGCAGACGGTTCTCGAACTTTGACGACACCGGCCCCTGTACGCCACCGTGACTACGAATACGAGCTTTATCGACGCGCCACCGCACTCTACGACGCTTGTCCGAGTGACGGCCTCGACCTGCTTCGCTTCGGCCGCATCACTTCGCCGCAGGCCACGCTGATCGACGCCACGCTTACGAACTGGGCGAGTGTCACATACGACGAAGCCACAATGGGCTACGTCAACATGAACAGCCCGCTGATCGCTACGCGTTCCGATGCCGATTTTCCGTGGTTCATGGGATGGCAAACGATCGACAATCAAAATGCCCCGTTTGATGAGGCCGGTCTCTTCGAAATGGATGCACTCAAGGCACTCGTCAAAGATTCGTCGAATTATTGGGAGCGACTCGACGAGGACGAGCCCGAGAAAAAAAGAAAAGCGCTAGAGCTTGCTCACTACATCACGCTGCAAGATAGCACCAGACAAAGGCTCCGCGGCTTCATCTGCCATGCGCCCAGCGAGTGGGACAGCACCCATAACCAGACACGCTACGGCAGGTTGCTCGACGAAGGAGATTTCTACGATGGAAATATCGACGGCTATCACGAATTTTTGGTTTATCTGGACAGTCTGCAGTTCTGGGGTGCAACGGGCCTGCCCGCTGGCCAAAAACTGTGGTTCTTCCATCCTCTATCGTTCATACGTCACTTTAGACGGTGTGGATGGCTGACAGAAGCCGAGCTTGCCGCAACCTTCCCTCGCCACCTGTTTTACACGCAGAGCGGCAGTCCGAGAAAAGCCATTACCACGGACAACGACACCTATAGCTTGACCATTTCAGCGGCCCGGGATCGCATCCGAAATTTCGTCACGCCACTCAATAAATGTCTACAAAAATACATGGGAAGCAACCCGCAGCGCATCGCCCTGTTTTTGGCGCAAACCCTTTGGGAAACCGCGCAGTGGAGACATCTCGGTGGTACCAAGCGGCGCTTGCACGAATGGGGCTTCGGAAAATATTCGGCCGCGAACCCGGCAACACAATACTACGGACCATTTTACGGGCGCGGCATCATGCAACTGACCTGGGCTGGCAACTACAACACATATGGCGTGTACAGATCGATTCCAAATAACGACATGCGAACCTACATCGAACGTCTCACAAGCACGCCGCCTCGCCTGACGGACATCTCCCAGCACTATTCCGTCAACCCAAACGACGGAGGAAAACTGATGCAGTGGTATCCACGTTACGATCCCGACCAGATTGCCGAGGATTTCGATCTGGCGTGCGATTCAGGCGGCTTTTATTGGGTGTCCAAATCGTTTTCCCGAGGCACGAACATCAATCGGGTTTGTGATGAGCGTTACTCCATCCAGTCCGTTGGATTTATCAACAGGCTCGTCAACGGCGGAGCGAACGGGTATTACGAACGGCAAGCTTATTCGCGATACATCTTGAATGTACTGAACGATGAGGTCATTCCTCCCGGAACATCCACGATCACGCTTCCCACGCCGCGAGCGAGCGTGATCGTATCCATGCGTGCCCCGGAGTAGCCCATGAAATCGTTCATGGCATTGTTGTTGCTGACAACGCTCATGCCTGTCAGCCGTGCCGCCGACAGCCCGACGACATCATTTCACCCCGCGCCCGGCGTGTCGGCAAGTATCTCGATACAGTCGGACGACTTATGCTGGGAAATCACGCGCGATGCGATACCTGCGCGAGATTGCATCAAGGTGCGATCCGAGGCGGTTCCTCACATCGACATCCAGGATTTCGATTTCAGCGGCATGCCAGGATTTTCCATTTGGCAGATGGACGAGGGTAAGGCTACCTATTCGATATATCGAATCTTCACATATTCGAGGATCAGGAACACGTTCATTGAACGCACCCCGAACCCATCATGCGGCGACGAATTCATCAACCTTCGAGTAGACAGACATAAGCGGCGCCTACTCAGCACGTTCTGGAATCAAAACACGCCGGAACTCTGCATTACCCGCTTACGCCGAATCAAGTAGACGGCAAGAGAGCGGCCCTCGTGCCCCGTCAAACATGTCCGAGGCCATGTCGGTAGACTAGTGACCTGTTTGACAAAAAAGCCACAGACCCGGATGAATCGAACCGCTGCTAGCCGCGAAGTCGGCTTGAACGCAGGGATCTGCGCATCGACTCCCACCCATCGTACCGAGCGGGAGCAGGCATGAACGCTCACCCTGATGCTGGGAGCTCGACCGCTCCGCCCCCCGACAAGCTCGACCTCGAGGCCATGTCCTCGTTCCGCCACGAACTGCGCAAATTCCTGCGGGCGTCCGAGGAAATCGCCAACGCGGCCGGCATCACCACGCTGCAATACCAGTTGCTGCTCCATGTGCGCGGCTTTCCGGGCCGCACCTGGGCCAGCGTCGGCGAGCTGGCCGAGCGGCTGCAGGCCGCGCCGAACGGCACCGCCGCGCTGGTGTCGCGCTGCGAGAGCGCCGGGCTGGTGGAGCGGCGCGCCAGCGAAGCCGACCGGCGGCTCGTGCAAGTGCACCTGACGCGCAAGGGCGAGCGCTGCCTGCTCGACCTCGCCGCGCAGCACAAGGCGCTGTACGGCGCATTCGGCTGGGTCTTCTCGCATCGCGAAAACTGACGCCGAGTCAAGCCCATTCTGGCCGCGCGGGCATTTATGTCACAATATGCCTCTTTTTCTGGCCGGCCCCTCCCATGCGCTTACCTGCCCTTTTCGACCGCCGCAAGATCGTGCGCGGACGACGCCGATGGCTGCATTTCGGCCTGTTCTGGATGGGGGCGGTGGCCACCGGGCTGGTCGCGGTGCTCTACGCGCGGCTCATCGATCTCGGCTACGACCTGTTCCAGCACATGCACGCCGAGCATTTCTGGCTGCCGCTGCTGGTCACGCCGGCCGTCTCCGCGCTCGGCGTGTGGCTGACGCGGCGCTGGTTTCCCGGCTCCGAAGGCAGCGGCATCCCGCAGGTGATCGCCACCCTCCACGATGTGCGCGGGCTCGGCCCCCGGCTGCTGACGCTGCGCATCCTGATCGGCAAGATCGGCATCTCGTTCCTGGCCATGCTCGGCGGCTTCACGATCGGCCGCGAAGGGCCGACGATCCACGTCGGCGCGTCGCTGATGTATTCGCTGCGGCGCTTCTACCCGGCGCGGCTGCGCACCATTTCCGGCGTGGCGATCGAGCACAAGCTCGCGCTGGCCGGCGCGGCGGCCGGGCTGTCGGCCGCGTTCAACGCGCCGCTGGCCGGCGTGGTGTTCGCCATCGAGGAGCTGTCGCGCAGCTTCGAGCAGCGCACCAGCGGCGTGCTGATCACCGCGATCATCTTCGCGGGCGTCGTCTCGCTGGCGCTGCAGGGCAATTACGTCTATTTCGGCACGATCGCCATCGACGGCCACCTGCCGAACCTGCTCGCGGTGGCGGTGGTGCTGGTGGGCGTGCTGACCGGCGCGCTCGGCGGGCTGTTCTGCTGGCTGCTGCTCAACACGCCGCGCTGGATGCCGGGCCGGCTGCTCGCGCTGCGGCAGGAGCGGCCGGTTCAGTTCGCGGCCGTGTGCGGCTTCTTCATCGCGGTGATCGGCGTGGCCAGCAGCGGCCACACGTTCGGCAGCGGCTACGCCGAGGCGCGCGGCATGCTGGAAGGCCATGCGCAGGTGTCGGCCGTCTATCCGCTGATCAAGATGGCATCGATGATCGGCTCCTACCTGCCCGGCACGCCGGGCGGGCTGTTCGCGCCGTCGCTGGCGATCGGCGCGGGCGTCGGCAACACGCTGCACCTGGTGTTCGGCCAGATGCAGTTGCCGATGCTGATCGCGCTCGGCATGGTGGGCTATCTCGCGGCCGTCACGCAAAGCCCGATCACGGCGTTCGTGATCGTGATCGAGATGATCAACGGGCACGCGCTGGTGATCTCGCTGATGGCCACGGCGCTGATCGCGAGCCAGACCTCGAAGTTCTTCGCGCCGCCGTTGTACGAGGCGCTGGCGCAGCGGTACATGAAGCGCTGAGCGCCTCCGCGCGCCCATAAAAAAACCCCGCGACGCGCTACCGCGTCACGGGGCCGAAGATCACCGCCTTCCGCTCGCCCGGCCGATGCTGCCGACAAAACAAGAGGGGCGGAAACCGCACTACCGGCGCAGCCGGTCGCTCACCGGATACGCCGCCACCTAAGCGCGCGAATCGATCGACCCTCGCGCAACGCGAGGCCGGGCGGCACACGCCGCCCGGCCCGCCTCAACCGGCGAGGACCGGTCAGAACTTGTGACGAATGCCGGCTGCCACGACAGCCTGGCGGTTGTTGCTCGATGCCGCGAAGTTGAAGATGCCGGCCTGGCCCAGCACCGACACGCCGTCGGCGCCGCTGACCTTGCGATAGACGCCTTCCAGATACAGATCGGTGCGGCGCGACAGCGCGTAGTCGGCCTGCAGCATGAACTGGTTCCACTTCGGCGCCAGCGTGCGGCCGGCATTGTCGAAGCGGCCTTGCGTGTAGGTGTACGAACCACCCAGCGTCAGGGCCGGCGTCAGGAAGTAGCGCGCATTCAGTTCATAGTTGCTGAACGTGAGGAGCTGGCCGTTCACGCTGCCGTACGAGCCGCCTTCCGAAATTTCGTTCGGATTGTTGAGGATCGTGCGCGTGTAGACGAAGCCCACGCTCGCCTTGTCGAACGCGTAGCGTGCGCCCGCGCCGAAGGTGCGCCAGCGGCCGCCCACCAGCATCGAGTTGCCGTCCGAGCTGCTCAGCGAACCGCCCGTGTTGGCCGGCGTGTTCACGCCGCCCGGGTTGTTCGATTGCAGGTAGCCGACGCCCAGGCTGACCGGGCCGTTCGCATACGCGGCGCCGACGCTGTACGCGTTGTTGTTCGACATCCCGCCGCCCATGTTGCTGAAGCCATAGGCGCCGCCGAACGAGAATCCACTGTAGTTCGCGCTGCGGAACTTGATGGAGTTGTTCATGCGCGTGTCGTTCGCGAGGTTGTCGTTGTCGAACGGGTGGTCGGCGATATTGCCGCCGAAGCCGGAGCCGGTCGCCGACAGCGGCGCGACGTAGTCGACGATGAAGTCGTACTGACGGCCCAGCGTCACGGTGCCCCACTGGTTGCTCGACAGACCGACGAACGCCTGACGGCCGAACTCGTCGCCGCCGTTGCCGAACTTGCCGGTGTTCACGCTGAAGCCGTTTTCGAGGGTGAACACTGCCGACAGGCCGCCACCGAGGTCTTCATTGCCGCGCAGGCCCCAGCGCGAGGTGCTGACGTTGCCGCTTTGCACGCCGTAAGCCGGGCCGCTCACGTTGCCCGACTTCTGGTTGCTGATGTAATCCAGGCCTGCGTCGATGGTGCCGTAAAGCGTCACGCTGCTCTGCGCATGAGCGGCGGTCGAAAGCAGGCACGCGAGCGCTGCCGGGATTGCCAGATATTTCTTCATGAGATTTTCGCTAGAGTGGGTCGGTCTTCTCGCACCGCAAGCCCCGTGTGTGGAATGGCCAATCCTTGCACGGTGCGATGGCGCACAATTTAGGCAGCCCGCGTGACAGGGCGGTTATGAAAACGGCCTGAAAAATGAAGCCTTTTTCATCTTCGCGATACCCGCACTTCATGTCGATCCCGACAGCCTCGCCGCAACGCATGAAGATCTTTTCACGTTGCGTATGCCGAACCGCTATCGCCCCCCCTCTATGCTTGTCCTCAACCCGATGCGCAACGCGATGGAGATTGCGCAGGGGATCAACCCAGTCATCGATCATGAGGATAACGAACATGAATTCCGCGAAGATCGCCGCCGCCGCGCTGCTCGCCGCGCTTGCCGTTCCCGCCTTTGCCGCGACCGTTTCGACGCAGGCCGCCCCGTCCACCCAGATGGTGCCGGCCGCCAGCAAGGACGGCGTGCCCGGCGGCGCCGCGAGCACCTGGACCGCGCCGCCGGGCGGCCAGACCTATGCGCAGTCGTACGGCCAGCAGGCGCCCGAAAAGACCCGCGCGCAGGTGTATCAGGAGCTGGTGCAGGCCGAACAGGACGGCCAGCTCAAGTATCTGAACTCGACGCTCTATGCACACTGACGCAGGCCGCCCGGCCGGCCTGCATCGCGCGCCGCGTTCGGCGCACGCACCGGCCGGGCCGCAGGCATCGCATCCACGTCACGTCTTCCGCTCCCGTCTCTGCACGATTCGCTCAACATGAAGCTTCGTCCCCTGCTCGTTCGCACCGCCCGCCTCGCGCTCGTCGCGATGGCCGCCGGCGCCATGCTGTCCGGCTGCGCCGCCGCGCGTCCCAATGGCCCCGGCGATTGCGTCGGCCCGCCCGATTTCTGCGTGCCGTTCTTCGGCTCCTGATCATCGCCGCCCATACAACAAGGGCGCACTGCCGGCTGGCGGTGCGCCCTTGTCGTTTCTGGCGGGACGATGCGTGCGATCTGAAGCGTGTCGTGCGTCAGGCGTCCGGCAGCGTCACCTGATAGCCGTAGCGGCTGACGGTATCGATCTTCACGTCGGGCAGGTGGCGTGAGAGCTTGCGGCGCAGCCGCGACACCACGAGGTTCACGCTCGACGGATCGACATCCTCCTTGTCCTGCCACACGTAGCGGATCAGCTGATCGCGCGGCACCGGCGCATTGGGGCTGCGCATCAGGCATTCGAGCAGCAGGAATTCGCGGCGCGTGACGGCCAGACGCAGCTTGCCGTCCTTCAGCTCGCGCGACAGCGCATCGAACGTGGAGCTGGCGGCCGCGGCGGCCAGCGGGCCGTCGGCTTCGCGCGGCACGCCGAGCCGTTGCAGCGCCTGCAGGCGCTCGTGCAATTCGAGGAACGAATACGGCGCGCCGAAACAGGCGTCGGCGCCGGCGCGCAGCGCGCGGATCCGCTCGCTGGCCGACGCCTGGCCGAGCAGCACCACCAGCGCCGCGCCGCCGCCGTCGGTCGCGAAACGCGGCAGCGCGTCGATCAGCGCGGCATCGCTGCCGGATTCGAACGCGGTGGCCACGATCGCGTCGAACGCTTCCTGCGAGGCCAGGAACAGGCCGTCGCGCAAATCGTCGGCGCGTTGCAGGCTGTGGCCGCTTTCCTGAAGCGCCTTGTGCAGCCAGGCGGCTTCCGGGTGCAGCGAGGTCACGAGCAGGATGCGCACGATCGGCGGCCCTCCGCACCTGAAAAATGCCGTGGCAGCGCACGCTGGCCGATCGACGCTCGCGTCATACGAGCGTCCTCGGCCAGCATTCGATCGTGACGCGCGTGCCCGGATCGGCGCTGCCGATGCGCAGCGTGAAATCGTGCACGTTGATCACCGTCGAGACGATGCTCAGGCCCAGCCCGTAACCGGCCTGATGCCCGGTGCGGGTGCTGCGGTAGCGGTGCTGGAGCACGGCCTCGCGCTCGTCGGGGGCGATGCCGGGGCCGTCGTCCCACACGTCGATCTGCGGGCCTTGCAACCGCTGCCGCACCTCGAGCCGCACGGTGCCGCCCGACGCCGAATACTTCAGCGCGTTGTCGAGCAGGTTAGTCAGCGCCTCGAACAGCAGCGCGCGATCGCCGTGCACCGGCGTCACGCGTTCGGTCAGCACTTCAAAACGAATCTCGCGGCTTTCGGCGAGCGGCTCGAACAGATCGCCGACATCCGCCACCAGCGCTTCGAGATCGACCTCGCCGAAGCCGCCGCGCCGTTGCAGCGAGCCGATCTCGGCGATCCGCAGCATCGCGCGGAAGCGCCCGAGCAGCGCGTCGGTTTCGTTGCGCGCGCGCGAGACGAGGCTGGCGAGCGCCGCGTCGTCGTAGGCGCCGGCGCGCTCGGCGGCATGCGCGAGCAGCGTGTGAACGTGCGCGAGCGGCGTGCGCAGGTCGTGCGCGATGCCGTCGCACACGCCCTTGACCTCGTGCATCAGCCGCTCGACCTCGGCCAGCATGTGATTGACGAGGTGCGAGAGCATGTCGATCTCGTCGCGCCCGCCCACCGGCAGGCGCTGCGCGAGATCGCCGCGCGCGATGTGCTGCGTGACCTGGCGGATCGCGCGGATGCGCCGCATCTGCCGCACGCTGAGCACCAGCCCGCCGAGCAGGCCCGCGCCGAAGCACAGCACGCCGCCCACCACCAGCGCGTTGATGATCGCGGTGCGGATCGCGAGGATATGGGTCAGATCGCGCGCGAGCACGAGCCGGTAGCCGTTGGGCCGCAACTCGGCCATCGCGCGCACCACCGGCGCGATCTGATCGCCGGCGATCTTGAGGCTGTGCGCGAGCGTCTGGCCGTTGCGGTCGGTGGCCAGCCCGGCCGGGAATTCGAGCACGTCGCCGGCCACGTGCCGGCCGTCCGGCGCGAACAGCCCGTAGTAATTGGTATGCATGCGCTCGTGTTCGAGCCGGCGATGGATCGCGCCCGGCAGATCGGCGTCGGCCATCGAATCGAAGTAGATCATCTGCCAATCGATCACGACGTCGGTTTCGCTCTTCATGTCGTGCGTGGTGCGCGAGGCGATCACGCCGAGCAGCAGCATCACCGACACCGAGAACATCACCGCGTAGACGATGACGAGCCGGAACGTACTCGAATACCAGCGCAGCGCGCCCGATCCGCCGGACGCGCGGCTTGCTTGTTCGCTCACGATGGGCTCACGACAGGATGTAACCGGCGCCGCGCACGGTTCGGATCATCGGGGCGGCGTCGGACGGATCGATCTTCTTGCGCAGGCGCCCCATGTGGACGTCGATCAGGTTCGTGCCCGGATCGAAGTGATAGCCCCACACGGCTTCGAACAGCATGGTGCGCGTGATGGTCTGCCCGGCATTGCGCATCATGTATTCGAGCACGCGGTATTCGGTGGGCAGCAGCGAGATTTCCACGCCGTCGCGCATCGCCTTGCGGCCGATCAGGTCGAGCGTGAGGCGGCCGACCGACAGCGTGGTTTCCGATTGCGCGGGCGCGGTGCGGCTGCGGCGCAGCAGCACTTCGAGGCGCGCGGCCATTTCCTCGGGATCGAACGGCTTGGTGAGGTAGTCGTCGCCGCCGGCGCGCAGGCCGCGCACGCGTTCGTCCACGTCGCCGAGCGCGCTGAGCATCAGCACCGGCGTGCGCACGCCGATGCTGCGCATGGTGGTGACGATGGTCAGGCCGTCCACGCCCGGCAGCATGCGGTCGAGCGTGATGACGTCGTAATCCTCGGTGAGCGCGCGCGCCATGCCGTCGCGGCCGTTGGCCACCCATTCCACGGCGAAGCCGCGATCTTTCAATTCGCCGACGATTTCATTCGCAGTGATGTCATCGTCTTCGATAGTCAGGACTCGAAACATTGTCGTCCCGCCGGCCGCAAGGGAACGCGGCGGCGGCGATTCGTGATGAGAAGAGAGGGATGTTGCCATATCCGGCCTGGGCGTTGAGTGGCCGTCGTGCGTCGACAGCTCTCAGCGCAGGCTACACGCGCGCGCGTGGCAAAGGGGTATCGGCTTCATTAAAGATTCTTCATGCGGCGCGCACGCGCCGCCGCCGCGCCATGGCCGGCGCGGTTCGTCCGCTCTTCGTCGACGGGGCGCGGCGCGCCGCGTTTCAGCCCGGATCGGCCGCGAGCGCAGCGTCGCCGGGGCGCCCTTCTGCGACGTTGCGTCGCATATTTCCGGCGGCGCGGCGGCGCGCGTCCTCGATCGCCCGATATTGGCGCTCGACCCTCGCGTGATCGAGCACCACGTCGGCCACCGGGCCGCCGCTGCCCTGCACCTTCGCGTCCGCCACCGCGCTCACGCACAGCGCGACGGCCGCCAATCCGATCGATCCGATGGTGCGTCCGTTCACGCCCGTCTCCTCGTCTGTCCAGTCGTTCAGGCCGGCGATGCTTCGGGATGCTTGCGGTTTCGCCAAGTCATTCGATGTGCGCCGGTTGCCTCGGCCCTTGCTTCCATCACGATCCGAACGATACGCGAGCGCACCTGAACCAACGCTGGCAGACACGTGAAAGTTATTTCAGCGAGATGGCGGGGGCGACGATGAAGGAAGTTTCATGTGCGCTCCACCGTTTCGACAAACGCCCTCCACTAGTCTGCATTCCGTGGTCTCGGCGATGCGACGCCGGACCGGACAACCCCGCCGGCGCGGATGCCGCCGGCGCAACCCGAATCAAGGAGCGAACTCATGAACAGCCAAATCAAGAACCTGAAACGTGCCCTGCTGTGCGCCAGCCTGATGGCCGTCGGCGTCGCCGCGCACGCCGCGCCGCTGACGACGCAGCAATGTCACGACTACCCGTTCGTGAAGACGAGCGCGCCGGTCACGCACAAGCAGATCGTCAACGAGCTGTCGGAACTCGAATCGGTCGGCTACCAGCCCTCGGCCGGCGACGACAACAACTACCCGGACGACATCGACACCGCCCAGCAGAAGCTGATGCAGAAGTTCCAGCGCGACTGCGTCAAGCACACGGGCGCGGCATCGTGAACGCCGCGGCGCGTATCGCGCGAGCCGGCGCAGCGGCGTGCCTGATGGCCGCCGGCGCGGCCGCGCATGCGCTGCCCCTGACGGCCGCGCAATGCGCGCGCTATCCGTTCGCCGCGCCGCGCGCGATGCGCACGCAGGCGTTGACCCGCCACGACGTAACCGGCGAGCTGGCCGAGCTGGAAGCCGTGGGCTTCTCGCCGGCCCAGGTCAACGGCAGCGATTTCCCCGACGACGTGCGCGCCGCGCGCCGCAAGCTGGCGCGCGAATACCGGCGCGACTGCGGCGGGACACAGGCGACGAATTCGTCCGCACGCGCGTCCTCGCAGTTGCGCTGAACGCCTGGCTGGCCGCCGGCTTTCTGTCGCCCGAAATACTTCGCTGTGCGAAGCATCGGCAACGGGCGCGTGCCGGATCGAAGGCCGCGCACCACGCCGCGGCGCGGCGCGCGCACGGCGCGCCCCGCCCTTCCCCTCGCCGCGTTACGCCGGATCCGGCGATTTCGTGCGCAGCGTCACGAACTCCTCGGCCGCGCTCGGATGAATGCCGATGGTCGCATCGAACTGCGCCTTGGTCGCGCCCATGCGCACCGCGATCGCGATGCCCTGGATCGTTTCGGCTGCATCCGGGCCGATCATGTGCGCGCCGAGCACGCGCTGCGAATCGCGCGCCACCACGAGCTTCATGAAGATCTTTTCGTCGCGGCCCGTCAGCGTGTGCTTGAGCGCCCGGAACGAGGTCTTGTAGATGTCGACCTCGCCATGTTCGGCGCGCGCCTCGTGTTCGCTCAGGCCCACCGTCGCCAGCTCGGGATGACTGAACACCGCCGACGGAATCGCGCGGTGATCGGCCTCGACGCGCTGCGCGCCGAACAGGTTCGCGGCCAGCAGCGCGCCGTCGCGCGTGGCCACCGGCGTCAGTTGCGGGCGCGAGGTCACGTCGCCGATCGCGTGGATCGACGGCACGTTGGTGGCCGAATAGGCGTCCACGTGGATCGCGCCGCTCGCCTCGCAGGCCACGCCGGCCTGCTCGAGGCCGAGGCCCTGCGTGTTCGGGTGACGGCCGGTGGCGTACAGCACCGCGTCGTACGGCCCGTGCGGCGTGCCGCCGACGTCGAGCGTCAGCGCGCCGTCGGCGCCACGCACGATCGCATCGACCTGCGCATGGGTGTGGATCGCCACGCCGTGCTTGCTCATTTCCTCGTGCAGCACGCGGCGCAGATCGTCGTCGAAGTGGCGCAGGATTGCCTCGCCGCGATAGAACAGATCGACCTGCGAGCCGAGGCCCTGGAAGATGCCGGCGAATTCCACCGCGATATAGCCGCCGCCCACCACCGCCACGCGTTTCGGCAGTGCCGGCAGATCGAGCGCCTCGCGCGAGGTGATCGCGTGCTCGATGCCGGGGATCTCGGGCAGCGTCGGCCACGAGCCGGTCGCCACGCCGATGTGCTTTGCCGTGATGCGGCGGCCGGCGATCTCCACCGTGTGCGGATCGACGATCGTCGCGCGCCCTTCGTGCATCGTCACGCCCGCGTCGGTCAGCAGCTTGACGTAGATGCCGGACAGCCGGTTGATCTCGCGATCCTTGGCGGCGATCAGCGTGGGCCACGAGAATTCGCCGGGGCCGAACGTCCAGCCGAAGCCGGCCGCATCCTCCACCTCGCCGGGGAAGTGCGACGCGTACACCAGCAGCTTCTTCGGGATGCAGCCGCGCAGCACGCAGGTGCCGCCGATCTGCTCCACCTCGGCGATGCCGACGCGCGCGCCGAGCGAGGCCGAAATCCGCGCGAGCCGCACGCCGCCGGAGCCCGCCCCGATCACGAACAGGTCATAGTCGTAGTCCATCGAAACGCTCCCCAGTTTGTCGAGCAGGCACGATAGCAAGTTTTGGCGGCGCGCGTGCGACGTGCCCGCGAAGCGGAATGGATGCCGACATGAGGCATACATGCACAACGAACGCGGCCGTAAACGACACCGCCCCGGTGCCGGCGCGATGCGTATCGCGTGGAACCGGGGCGGCGCGGCCGAAGCCGCGGCGGAAACCGAACCGGCGCGAGGCCGGCCGGAATCAGAAGATGTTGCGCAGGCCGATCGAGATGCCGGTCTGGTTGTTGCGGCCCGGCAGTTCGACGGTGGCCGCGCCGGTGGCCTTGTTGAAATCCACGGTGCCGTAGATTTCGGTGCGCTTGGACAGCGCGTATTCGGCCACGCCGACGATCGCATAGCGGTTGCCGGTGCCGAGCACGCCGGTCGACACCGTTTCGTTGCGGCCGTGGTCGTAGTAGAACGCGCCCGTCAGCGTGACGGTCGGCGTGGCTTGCCACGCCAGGCCGGCGTACGGGCCGTCGTCGATCCGGCCGGTGCCCTTCAGCGAGGCGATGCCCGGCACCACGGCCTGTTGCGCCAGCGTCGAATCGACGAAGCCGGTGTCGTCCTTCGAGCGCAGGTAGCCCGCGTACAGCTTCAGCGTGCTGAACGCGTAGACGGCGCCCGCGTGGAAGATCGTCTGCTTGTGGCTCGAGTTGTCGCTGTTCTGCTGCATGTCGGCGACCAGGTTCAACGGGCCGAACGCGTAGCCGAGCGAGAAGCCGTACATGTTGCCCGCGCCGATGTGGCCCGGGATCTGGCCCGAGAAGCCGTTCGCGCCGGACGCGGTGGTGTCGGTGCCGAACGAATACATCGCGCCGACCGACAGGCCGCCGAACTTGCCGTTGTACTTGACCGAGTTGTCCGCATAGAGCCCCGCGCCGAGCGCGACCGGCAGCCATGCGTTTTCGAAGTAGTTGCCCACCGTCAGCGGATCGAACGTATCGGCAAGCAGATCGAACAGCAGCGTTTTCTGGCGGCCGAGCGTGACGGTGCCGTACTGGCTCGACAGGCCCACGTAGGCCGCGCGGTTGAACAGGCGCGAGGAACCGGCGCCGCTTTGCAGATCGAAACCGCTTTCGAGGTTGAAGATCGCCTTCAGGCCGCCACCGAGATCCTCGGTGCCCTTCAGCGCGAAGCGGCTGTTGGTGATCGCGCCGTTGGTCATGTAGAGACGGTTGTCGTTCTTCGCGTTCGAGTTCGTCAGGTAACGCAGGCTGACGTCGGCGACGCCCCACAGCGTGACCGAGCTCTGTGCGTGTGCTTGCGTGCCGACGAACGCCAGCATCAGGCCCCCAACCAATCCCGCGATTTTGGTCTGCTTCATGAGCGATCCTTTTCTTTATCGTTGACGGTGTATTTGTGGTCCGGCGCCGCGCTGGCGGGCCGGATGCGCATCGCGCGCTTCTGGCGCGGACGGCGTGGGCCGCATCATAAGGTGGCGTCTGTAAGGAACAAAAAAGATTCGCTGGATGGCGGGCTCGGCTGTCGCCCGCGCGCAACGCTCAGGGCGCGTGCGGATTGCGACGCGCGCGGATGCGCGTCAGGGCGGGGGGAGTGGGGTCTCGCGCTGGGGTTGGGCGCTGGGGTTGGGCGCTGGGGTTGGGCGCTGGGGTTGGGCGCTGGGGTTAGGCGCTGGGGTTGGGCGCTGGAATCGAGCGCGGGAATCGAGCGCTGGCGTTGCGTCCTGGAATCGAGCCCTAGATTCAAGCCCTGGCGTTGCGCCCTGGAATCGAGCCTTCGCGTCAGGCCGTTGCATTCGAACCGTTGAATTCGGGCCATCGATTCGAACCGTTGAATCCGAGCCATCGATTCAAGCCGCCGAATTCAAGCCGCGGAACCGGGCCGTCGATCGCGCTTCAGCCCGGCCCATTCAGCTCGGCGAAACGCAGCCGGTTGCCGAACGGATCCGCCACCGTCAGCTCGCGCCCCCAGGCCTGCACGTCGATGCCGGGCCGCGCGTAGCCATAGCGTTTCGCGCTCAGTTCGGCGTGCAGCGCATCGATGCCCTCCATCGGCACGAACACCGTGGAGCCGGGCGTGGCGTCGCCGTGATGCTCGCTCACGTGCAGTTCGAGATCGCCGCGCTTGAGCGCCATGTAGAGCGGCAACGCCGGCTCGAAGCGGTGTTCCCACAACACCGCGAAGCCGAGGAAATCGACATAGAACTCGCGGGCCTTGGCCTCGGAGAAGCTGCGCAGAACCGGAATCGCGGGATGGATCTTCATCGGGGCCTCGAACGGTGGGAGCGGATGCGGAATGCGCCGGCCAGCCGGCGCGCCGTCACGCATCGTACCGCCGCGCGCCCCTCAGAACCACGCGCTCGCCAGCCCGATCAACGCGCCGCCGCCCAGCAGCCACAACGGATGCACGCGCGTGCGCCAGGCCAGCACCGCGCAGGCGACCGTGATCCCCCATTGCAGCGCGGTGCCGTTCGAGGCCTGCGAGATCAGCAGCGCGCTGGCCGCCACCAGGCCCGCCGTGACGGGCATCATGCCCTGCTGCACGTAGCGCCGCCACGGCCGGTCGCGAAAGCGCTCCCAGGCGTGCAGCACCAGCATCGTCACCACCGACGACGGCCCGAACTTGGCCAGCGACGCCACCAGCAGCCCCGACCAGCCGGCCACGTGCCAGCCCACCAGCGACACGATCATCATGTTCGGCCCCGGCGCGGCCTGCGCCAGCGCGAACAGCGCCGTGAACTCGGTGGCCGGCATCCAGTGATGAACCTCCACCACCTGCCGCTGCATCTCGGGCAGGATCGTGTTGCCGCCGCCGAACGCGAGCAGCGAGAGCTGCGAGAAGATGGCGGCCAGTGCGCCCAGCGTGTCGCTCATCGCGCACCTCCCGCCTGGTTGGCCTTGGCCTGCATGTGGCCGCGCGAGGCGAGCCAGATGCTGATCGGCGTCAGCACCAGCATGGTGGTCAGCAGCGGCAGCCGCACCAGCGCGATCGCCACGAACGCCACCAGCGCCACGCCGGCCGCGGCCGGCACCTGGCGCAGCGGCTTGGCGACCTTGATCGCCATCGCCACCAGCAGCCCCGCCGCCGCCGCGGCCAGCCCGCCGAACAGGTGCTGCACGCGCGGATCGCCCTGCGTCTTCGCGTAGATCACGCCGAGCGCCACCACCACCAACGTCGGCCCGGCGATCAGCCCGAGCAGCCCGGCGAGCGCGCCCGGCACGCCGCGAAAGCGCATGCCGATCGCCACCGACAGGTTGATCACGTTGCCGCCCGGCAGGAACTGGCACAGCCCGAGCAGATCGGTGAATTCATCGGGCGTGAGCCAGCGGCGCTCCTCCACCACGGCGCGCCGCACGAACGGCAGCGCGCCGCCGAACGACACCAGCCCGAGGCCGAGGAATCCGAGAAACAATTCGGCGATGCCGACCGCGCGCGGCGGGGCATCGTGCGAGACGGGGGTAGACATGGGGCGTCCTGATGAGGGGAATCGATGCGGCGAGATTACGCCGGTCGGCGGCGCCGGCAAAACGATTTCTCGGCGCGCGCTTTGTGACCTACACTCACAAGCATGACACGCCAACTGCCCCCGTTCCCGGCGCTTCGGGCCTTCGAAGCCGCTGCCCGCCACGAAAGCTTCAGCGCCGCCGGCGACGAACTCCATGTGACCCACGGTGCGATCAGCCGGCAGGTCGCCGCGCTCGAAACCTGGCTCGGCCGGCCGGTGTTCCACCGCCACGGCAAGCGCGTGCGCCTGACGGACGACGGCCGCCGCTATCTGGCGTCGATCTCCGACGCGTTCGACCGCATCGCGCTCGCCACCGAAAAGATGCGCGACACCTCGCCCGCCCACGTGCTGCGCATCAACGCGCTGCCCACGCTCGCGATGAAGTGGCTGCTGCCGCGCCTCTCGCGCTTCCAGCGCGACATGCCGAACGTGGAGCTGAAGCTGTCCACCTCGAACGCGCCGCTCGACACGCTGGAGGGCCAGTACGACGTGGCGATCCGCACCGGCCCGGGCCGTTGGCCGAACCGCGCGGTCGGGCACTTTCTCGACGAAACGCTGCTGCCGGTCTGCACGCCCGCGCTGCTCGCGCGCATGCCGATCGCGCAGCCCGACGATCTCGCGCGGCACGTGCTGCTGCATTCCGATACGCGGCCGAGCGCGTGGCGCGACTGGTTCGCGGCCGCCGGCACGCCGATGCGCGGGCGCAAGAAGCAGTCGTTCGACCACTTCTATCTGGCGCTGCAGGCCGCGGTGGATGGGCTCGGCGTGGCGCTCGGCCCGCTGCCGCTGATCGACGACGAGCTGGCCGGCGGCCGGCTCGTCACGCCGCTCGACGGCCCGCGCATCGCCACGCGCAGCTACTGGTGGATCGCGGCGCGCGATGCGCCGCCGGTGGTGGCGAAGTTCTGCGCGTGGCTCGACGCGCAGGCTTCACGCCATTGAGGAACCCGAAACGCAGGCGCGCCGGGCGGCCGCTCAGACCACCGGCCCCGGTTCCTTCTCGCGCCGCAGCAGCGCGTACAGGATGATCGCGCCGAACGTGGCGGTGCCGATCCCGCCCAGCGCGAAGCCGCCGAGCTTCAGCGAGAAATCGCCCGCGCCGAGCACCAGCGTGACGGCCGCCACGATCAGGTTGCGGTTGTCGGAGAAATCCACGCGGTTCACGACCCAGATCCGTGCGCCCGTCACCGCGATCAGCCCGAACACGACGATCGACACGCCGCCCAGCACCGGCCCCGGAATCGTGCGGATCAGCGCGCCGAACTTCGGCGAGAAGCCCAGCCCGATCGCGATCAGCGCGGCCACCGCGAACACCAGCGTCGAATAGATGCGCGTGACGGCCATCACGCCGATGTTCTCGGCGTAGGTGGTCACGCCGGTGCCGCCGGCGCTGCCCGACACCACCGTGGCGAGCGCGTCGCCGAGGAACGCGCGGCCCACGTAGCGGTCGAGGTTGTGGCCCGTCATCGCGCTGACGGCCTTCAGGTGGCCGAGGTTTTCGGCCACCAGGATCACCGCCACCGGCACCAGCAGCAGCATCGCGTGCGGCTCGAACACCGGCGCGGTGAAGCTCGGGATGCCGAACCAGCCGGCCTGCGCCACCACCGAGAAATCGATCGGCTTGCCAAGCCCCAGGCCGTTGGCGACGACCGCGTAGATCGCATAGGCGATCAGCAGCCCGATCAGGATCAGCAGGCGCTGCATCATGCCGCGCGCGAACACCGCCACGCCGCCCACGCACAGCACCGTGACGAGCGCCATGACGCTGTCGAACGTGCTGCCGCTCACGCCCTTCACGGCGATCGGCGCGAGGTTCAGGCCGATCACGGCGACGATCGCGCCGGTCACCACCGGCGGCATCAGCGCCTCGATCCAGCGCGTGCCGACCGCCGACACCACCAGCCCGATCGCGCCGTAGGCCACCCCGCACGCGATGATCCCGCCCAGCGCGACGGGGATGTTGGCGTTCATGCCGCTGCCGCCGTAGCCGGTCACGGCGATCACCAGGCCGATGAACGAGAAGCTCGAGCCGAGGTAGCTCGGCACCCGGCCGCCCACCACCGCGAAGAACAGCAGCGTGCCGATGCCCGACATGAAGATGCAGAGGTTCGGATCGAAACCCATCAGCAGCGGCGCGAGCACGGTCGAACCGAACATCGCCACCACGTGCTGCACGCCCATCGCGACCATCTGCGGCCAGGCCAGCCGCTCGTCGGGCGCCACCACGCCATCGGCGCCGCGCGCCGCGACGCGCCAGCGCGGGAAATAGGAATCGGCCATCGCCGGCTCTCCTGTCGGTTGTCGGTTGCGTGTCGCGCTCGCGTGTGCCGGTGCGACATCGGGAATCGGCGGCCAGGCACGGCGCGCCGGATGCGGATCAGGCGCGAGTGTACGAAGCGGAAACGGGCCTGACAAGCCGGGGAGACTGCGAGGGGCAACAGCGGGAAAAGCGGCGGGGGGGTGCAGCGGAAAACGCGGAACGGCGGAGAAGGCGCCGCGGGCGGCCCCGGCATCGCCGCCGGGCCGCCCGCGCGCCGCCGATCAGTTCAGATACTGGAACAGCGACAGATTCGATACCGCCGAGAACGCCTTCTGCGCCGCCGTCAGCGAATTCTGCACCTGCAGCAACTGCGTGATGGCGGTCGACATGTCGGCTTGCGACAGATCCGACAGCGCGTTGGTGGTGATCGTCGCGTTGCTCGCGGTGACGGTCTGCATCGCCTTCACCTCGGATTCGCGGCCGCCCACCGACGCCTGCACGGTGGTGATGTTGGTCAGCGCGTTCTGGATCTTCGCCATGCCGGTGGACACCGCGTTCTGCAACGTGGCGTTGGCCGTGGCGTCGCTGCCGGTGGGCTGCTTGAGCGCGGCGATCACCGCGTCGAGCGTGCCGAACAGATCGGTGCCGGCCTGCGGCGCGGGCGTCAGCGAGAACGTGTCGCCGGCGGCCGGGCTGCCCGAGATCACGAGGCTCTGGCTGCCGACCGTGATCGCGGTGCCGGCCGTATACGCCTGGGCCGCGCCGGTGGTGGCCGGCGAGGTGGAGTTGTCCGTCACCGTATAGGTGGGCGCCGCCGACGTGCCGCCGAACGTGATCGTGAAGTTGTGGGTGTTGGTGGCGTCGCCCGGCTTGCCGGCCGTGACCGTGCCGATCGTGCCCGAACCGGTGTTGCCCGCGCCGCTGGCGGGCACCGCCACGCTGCCGACCGCCTGCACCGACAGGAACACGCTCACGCCGCTGTCGCCCTGCGACACGCTCTGCGTATCGGAGATCTGCACGTTGCGCTGGCCGGTGTCGCCCGAGAACGACACGCCGCCGGCCGACGAGTTGGTGAACGGCTGCGCCGAGCTCTGGAAGCCCGCGAAGATGTAGTTGCCCGCGCCGTCGGTGGTGTTCGCGAGGTTCAGCAGCGTGTCGCGCTGGCCTTGCAGTTGCGCCGCGAGCGCCGCGCGGTCGCTGTCCGACAGCGTGCCGTTGATCGCGTTGCTGAGCTTCGGCACGATCGCGTTCAGCGTGCTGGTCACGCTGGTCAGCGTCGAATCCTCCAGTTGCAGCGCGTTCAGCGCGGTCGACTGGTTGGTCGAGTATTGCGACAGCGTGGCCGACGACGCCGACAACTGCACGGCCTGCGCGGCCGCCAGCGGATTGTCGGCCGCCGTCTGCAACAGGTTCCCGCTCGCCACCTGCTGATACAGGGTGGAGATCTGGGATTCCTGGTTGTTCATCATCTCGATGTTCTGCGTATAGAACTGCGAAGTCGCGATGCGCATGATGATCGATTCCGTCAGTTGAAGATGCCGAGCAGCGTGGTGAACAGGGTCTGGGCGGTCTGGATGACCTTGGCGTTGGCCTGGTACATCTGCTGGTACTGCACCAGGTTCGCCGCTTCCTCGTTCTGGTTCACGCCCGACACGGATTGCTGTTGGGTGGTGATCTGGCTGACCACGCCCGTCTGCGCCGAACTGGCCGCGCTCAGACGCGCCGCGGTGTTGCCGACGTTGTTGACGTAGCTGCTGTAGGCGGTGGTCAGCGTGGTGCTGCCGCCGTCGAACGCCTTCGAGGTGGCCAGCGACGACAGCAACTGCGCGTTGCGGCCGTCGTTCGAGCCGCCGCCGGGGGCGATCGTGAACGTGTCGCCGTTGGACGGCGTGCCCGACAGCGTGACCGACACGTTGTTCATGACGCCCGACGGCGCCGGCTGCGTGGTGCTCGCGATGGTCAGCGTCGCGCCCGCGGTGCCGTCGTACGGCACCTGCGTCGTGCTGTCGGTGATCGCCACCGTGGTGGGCGGCGTGGTGCCGATCGTCACCGTGGTGCCGGCCGGGAAGCCCGTCAGCGATTTCGACGCCGAGTTGTAGGTCAGCGTGGTGGTGGTGGTCGGCACCTGATAACCGGCCGTGACCGTGCCCTGCGTGATCTTGCCGCTGCCGGTATTGGTGGCGGTGGCGCTGGCCGTCACCGGGGCGGCGGCGGCGATCGCCGAGCCGTCGGTGGCGGCCACGGCGAAGCCGTTCAGCGCGCCGCGGGTCGGCTCGATGGTGAACGAATCGCCGGCGTTCATGGTGCCGGTGGCCGACAGCTTCAGGCCGCCGAGCGTGGCCGGCAGCGAGGGCGCCGTGCCCACCACGTCGCCCGAGGTCTTGTTCTTGAGCGTGTAGGTGGTGCCGTCGTACGACAGCGTGTAATCGCTGGTCGGCGGCTGCTGGGCGTTGTCGAAGCTCGCCGTCAGCACGCCGGTGCCGGTGTTGTTCAGGTTCGTGATGGTCGTGGGCGCGGGCACCGTGAACAGGTTGCCGCCGGCCTTGCCGTTCGCGTCGATGCCGAGCGCGTTCTGCGCGTTGGTCTGCGCCGCGAAGCTGACGGCGATCGCGCCGAGCTGCGCTTCGGCCGGATCGAGCGTCTGGCTGCGGAACTGCAGCGCGCCGCCGATCGAGCCGCCCGTCACCGTGCTGTCGGCCAGCACCTGCGGCGTGCCGCCGGTGGTGGTCGAGCTGCTCTGCACGGCCAGCGACAGTTCGCTCGGGTCGGACGCCGACGGCACCGTGGTCATCTGGTAGCTGTTGTTGCCCACCACCAGCGGCTGACCGTTGCCGATCGTCACCGTGTAGCTGCCGTCGCTTTGCGTGGTGACCGTGGTGCCCACCAGTTGCGACAGGCTGGCGACCGCCTGGTCGCGCGAGTCGAGCAGCTGGTTCGGGGCCTGGCCCGACGAGCCCGCCACCGCGATCTGCTGGTTCAGCAGCGCGATCTGCGAAGTCAGCGCATTGACCTGGGTGGCCGAGTTCTGCAGTTGCGAGTTGACCTGGGTGCGCAGCGCGTCGAATTGCGCGCCGGCGGAGCTCAGCTGGTTCGCGAGCGTCTGGCCGGCGCTGTACGCGGTGGCGCGGGTCGCCGCGCTCGCGGCGCTGTTGGCGACGTTCTGCAAACCGGTGAAATAGCTGGAGATGGCCGCGCCGACGCCGCCCGTCGGGCTGCCGACGTAGTTGTTCAGCGTGGCGACCAGCGACGAATACGAGCTCAGCGCGCTGCTGGTGGTGTTCGCGGCGTTCAACTGCGCCGACAGGTACTGGCTGTACTGGCGCTGCACCGTGACCGTCGACACGCCGCTCGGCAGATAGCCGCTCGAGGTGTACTGGCCGTCGGTTTCGGCATACACGGGGCGCTCGACCGAATAGCCGGCGGTCGCCTGGTTGCTGATGTTCTGGCCGGTGACGTTGATACCCCATTGGGCAGCGTTGAGGCCGCTGAGTCCAATGTTCAGGAGATTGTTGGACATGAATGCCGGCCGCGTGCGGCCTCCGGGAAAGGGACACCCGGTATAACGGCCGCGGCCGGCGGAAATTGAGGCCGCGCGCGCGAATTTCGGCGGCGGCCCGCGGGCCGGAAAGCGGCGTGCGTCAGCCCCGGGCGAGCTGGCGGCGCTTGACTTCGAGTTGCGTGATCAGACGTTGCAGCGTGTTCTCGGCGGCGCCCGGCAGCGATGCGAAACGGAAGCCCGCCTGATAGCGGCGCACCCCGTTCGGCACGTCGATGCTGCGCAGCGACACCAGTTGCAGATCGAGCGAGAGCTTGCCGTGCGTGGCCAGGCTCAGTTCGACGTCGAGCAGCGTCACGCCCGGATCGAGCGCGGCCGCGCGTTCGTCGGTGGTGCGCAGGCCGATGCCGCCGAGCGAGATGTTGTCGATCTCGAACACGAACGATTCGCCTTCGGGCAGCTTGCCGCGCGCCATGTACGGATCGAGCACCGGCGCGTCGACGCGGAAATACTCGCGGCGCTGCACGAAATACAGCACGTCCGGAAACGACGCGAGGAACGCCGGGCGGCCCTCGAAATCGATCTGGGTGGGCGTGCCGATCGAGAATTCCACGCGCACGCCGTCGGGCAGCGCCTCGAACGCGCCGCGCTTGGCGGCCAGCAATTGCGCGTTCTGCGCCTCGAGCGCGCCCCAGTCGAACGTGAACGTGCCGCCGCGCACATCGACGGCGAGAATGCGCGTGACGAGCTGCCCGCCCGCATAACGGACCGTGAGGAAATCCCCGCGATTCAGGAGGTTGCGCAACTGCACGCCGATTTCCAGCGGGTTGCGACGTCCGTAATCGGGAAGGGCATCGTCGTCCTCCGACGTGGCGGTCTGTGCTTCGGTGTTCATGGTGTTGGCTTGCCGGATGTCATCTGCCTGGCGCCGGCTTGCCCGGTCGCACGGAGTGCCTGCGGCGTGCACGGCCGCGGCTTGCTCGACGCGGACCACGATCGGCCCGCAACGTCAGCGCAGAGTGTAGATCGAAATCGTCCGTAATTCTTTGGCTAAAAGTAAATTCGACAGGAGATATACCCAAAAACAGGTAGAAAATATTGCCGAATTTCGCTCTGAATAGGTGTTAACCCTCAGCAAATTATTCATTTACGTTGCGTGTCGCGACATAAAGCGCCAGCGCGTTGCGTAAATCACACGATTTGACGCAATATCGAGATCAGCTTTTTGGCGTAATGCGGGTCGGTCGCGTAACCGGCGCGCTGCATGCCGTTCGCGAAGCCTTCCGGGGTGTTCGCCGTGCTCAGCACGCCGGCGTAACGCGGGTTGCTCTTGAGCATCGTGGCGTAGTCGGTCATCGCGTGCTGGTACGAATCGTAGGCGCGGAACTGCGCCACCACGCGGTGCGGCTGGCCGTTCACGTATTCGGTCGTGACGGCCGACACGGTGCGCCCGGTCCAGTTCTTGGTGGCCTTGATGCCGAAGATGTTGTAGCTCGACTGGCCGTCGCGGCCGCGGATCTCGCGCTTGCCCCAGCCCGATTCGAGCGCGGCCTGGCCCACGATGAAGCGCGCCGGAATGCCGGTGGCGGCGCTCGCCGCCTGCGCCGCATCGGCCACCTTGCCGACGAAGCCGTCCTGATCGGGCGAGACGCCGTTGCCCTTGACGGGCGGCGTCAGCGCGCTCTCCGCCGTGTAGCCGTTGCCGCCGAAATGGTTGTTGGCCTTCGCGTTGGCCAGCGCCTGCGCCAGCGCGTTGCTGGCCACGAGGCCGCCTTCGTCGCCGCCCATCGCGTTCATCGCCGCGCTCATGCCGCCCGCCCCGCCCGCACCGTTCTGCGCGCCGTCGAGATGCTCGTTGCGCATCAGTTGCTTCATCAGCGCGTCGGCCACGCCGAGGCCCTTGCTGGCCATCTGCTGCGAAAGCTGCTGGTCGAGCATCGACGTGTAGAGCTTCGAGGTGTTCGAATCGAACACGCCGTCCTGCGGCGTCGCATCGCGCATGCTCTTGAGCATCATCTGCGCGAACATCGCGTCGAACTGCGTGGCGACCTGCTTGAGGCCCGCCTTCGGCGAGGCGGTCGCGTCGCGACGCATCGCGTCGAAGCCTTGCAGGTCGAGCGCGAAGCGCTGGGTCAGGTCGTCTGCGCCGGACGCGCCGGCGGTCGGAAGATTGGCCATCAGATGATCTCCAGGTCGGCCCGCAGCGAGCCGGCGGCCTTCATGGCCTGCAGGATCGACATCAGGTCGGCCGGTGTCGCGCCGAGCGAGTTCAGCGCCTTGACCACGTCGGCGAGATTCGCGCCGGCGGTCACCATGCGCAGCGAGCCGTTATCCTGCTTGAGCTGGATCTGCGACTGCTGCGCCACCACGGTCTGTCCGTTCGAGAACGCGCCCGGCTGGGACACGACCGGTTGCGTATTGACGACCACCGACAGATTGCCGTGCGCCACCGCGCAGCTTTGCAGCGTGACCATCTGGTTCATCACGATCGAGCCGGTGCGCGCGTTGAGGATGACCTTGGCGGCCGCGCGGTCGGGGCTCACGTCGATGTTCTGCAGGCGCGCCATGAACGCCACCTGCTGCGCCGGATCGGCCGGCGCGGTCAGTTGAATCGTGCGGCCGTCGAGCGCCGTGGCGATGCCCGGGCCGAAGTTCGAATTGACCGCCGTGACGATGCGCTCGGCGGTGCCGTAATCCATGTCGTTCAGTTGCAGTTGCAGCATGCCGTTCATCTGCGCCAGCGCGTTCGGCACCGAGCGTTCGACGATCGCGCCGCCGGCGATGCGGCCGGCCGCGAGCTGGTTGACCTGCACGCGGCTGCCGTTGGCGCTCGCGCCCGCGCCGCCCACGGCCATGTTGCCCTGCGCCAGCGCGTACACCTGGCCGTCCGCGCCCTTCAGCGGCGTCAGCAGCAGCGTGCCGCCGCGCAGGCTCTTGGCGTTGCCCAGCGACGAGACGGTCACGTCGATCGCCTCGCCCGGCCGCGCGAACGGCGGCAGCGTGCTGGTCACCATCACGGCCGCGACGTTCTTCAGTTGCAGGTTCGACAGCGAGGCCGAGCCGCCCGTCGAGGTGCCGTTGTTGATCGAGATGCCGAGGTTCGCGAGCATGTTCGCGAGCGTCTGCGTGGTGAACGGCGTCTGGGTGGTCTGGTCGCCCGTGCCGTCGAGGCCCACCACCAGGCCATAGCCGATCAGCGGGTTGTCGCGCACGCCCTGGATCTGCGCGAGATCCTTGAGGCGCTCGGCGTGGGCCGGCTTCGGCAGCAGCAGCATCACGCAGGCGAACACCACCAGCGCCAGCACGGCGGGCAGCGGCACGCGCGGCGAACGCGCGCGCGACAGGAAACGAAGGTTGGAGCGGCGGGGCATCGTCATCACCACGGCGAGACGTTGAGGAAGAAACGCTGCAGCCAGCCCATCGTTTCGGCTTCGTTGATGTAGCCCTTCGCCGAGTATTCGATACGCGCGTCGGCCACCTGGGTCGAGTAGACCGAGTTGGCGCCCGAGATCGAATTCGGATTGACCACGCCCGAGAAGCGCACGTATTCGTTGCCCTGGTTGATCAGCATCTGCTTCTCGCCGCTGACCATCAGGTTGCCGTTCGGCAGCACGTTGGTGACGGTCACCGTGATCGTGCCGCTGAACGTGTTGGCGGCGGTCGCGCCGCCCGTCGAGGTGAACTTGTTGCTGCCGGTGGCCGACAGGTTCGCCTTGTTGAACAGGCCGCCCATGAAGCCGGCGGTCGGCACGTTGAAATCGGTGCTGCCGCCGCGGTTGGCGTTGGCGCCCGACGATTTCGTGGCGTTCACGTTCTCGGCGATCATGATCGTCAGGATGTCGCCCACGTTACGCGGCCGCTGATCCTCGAACAGCGGCCGGCCCGCATAGCCCGGATTGAAGATCGAGCCGGGCGCCTGCATCTGCGGCGGCACGGGCGGCGTGGCCGTCATCGGCTGCTGCGTGAGCGGCGGGCGCGGGATCTGCGCGCAGCCGGCACACAGCGCCGTCGCGGCGAGCGCGGCCAGCGTGACGGAACGGAAAGGACGAACCTGCTTCATGACAACCTGCCGTACTCGTTAGCTCTTCATCTGCGTGACGGTCTGCAGCATCTGGTCGGACGTCGTCACGGCCTTGCTGTTGATCTCGTAGGCGCGCTGGGTCTGGATCATGTTGACCAGTTCCTGCACCACGTTCACGTTCGAGGATTCCACATAGCCCTGGTTCAGCGAACCGGCGCCGTTCAGGCCCGGCGTCGTGACGTTCGGCACGCCCGACGACGAGGTTTCGGCGAACAGGTTCTGACCGAGCGCCTGCAGGCCTTCCGGGTTGATGAAGGTGGCCACCTGCATCGCGCCGATCTGCGTCGAATTGGCGTTGCCCTGCTGCGTCACCGTCACCACGCCGTCCGAGCCGATCGTGATCGAGGTGGCGTTCTGCGGCACGGTGATGCCCGGCAGCACCTGGTAGCCGCTCGACGTGACGAGCTGGCCCTGCGCGTTGGTGTGGAACGAGCCGTCGCGCGTGTAGGCGTTGGTGCCGTCCGGCATCAGGACCTGGAAGAAGCCCTGGCCGTTGATCGCGACGTCGCGCGAGTTGCCCGTCTGCTGCAGGTTGCCCTGCGTGTAGAGGCGCTCGGTGGCGACCTGCTGCACGCCGGTGCCGAGCTGCAGGCCCGACGGCAGCTCGGTTTGCTGCGTCGAGTTCGCGCCGGGCTGACGCACGGTTTGATACAGCAGATCCTCGAACACCGCGCGCGAGCCCTTGAAGCCGTTGGTGCTCACGTTCGCGAGGTTGTTCGAGATCACGTCCATCTGCGCCTGCTGCGCATTCATGCCGGTCGCGGCGATGTAGAGAGAGCGGTTCACTGATTTTCTCCTGGGGGCGCCGGACTCAGCTGAAGCTGAGGATCTGGTTGGCCGACTGTTCGTTCTGATCGGCGCTCTTGATCAGGTTCGTCTGAAGCTGGAAGGCCCGCGCGTTGTCGAGCATCGACACCATCGCGCTGACCGGGTTGACGTTGCTGCCTTCAAGCGATTCCGCGGCCACCTGCACGCTCGGATCGGGATCGGCCGGATTGCCGTCGCTGGTACGGAACAGGCCGTCGTCGCCGCGCGTCAGGGTGTTCGGATCCGGGTTGACCAGCTTGAGCTGATCGACCATCGCCACGGCCTGCGGCGGATCGCCGGCGGCCAGCACCGATACCGTGCCGTCGTTGCCGATCGTCACCTTGGCGTTCGGCGGCACGGCGATCGGGCCGCCCTGGCCGAGCACCGGCAGGTTCGAGGCGTTGACCAGCTGGCCGTTCTCGTCCACGTGCAGGTTGCCGGCGCGCGTGTAGGCTTCGCTGCCGTCCTTGGCCAGCACCGACAGCCAGCCCGGGCCTTGCACCGCCACGTCCAGCGGGTTGCCGGTGCGCGTGATCGGGCCGGCCGCGTAGTCGGCGCCCGGCGTCGAGCTGAGCACGAAGGTGCGGGTGGTGACCGGGTTGCTGGCGTCGCCGAAATTCATCGGCACCGCCCGGTAGGTCGCGAGTTGCGCGCGAAAACCCGTCGTCGACGTGTTCGCGAGGTTGTTCGCGATCACGGACTGCTGGTCGAGGGCCTGGCCCGCGCCCGTCATCGCCGTATATATCAGTCGGTCCATGGTCGTCCGTCAGGGAAGTCGCGCGCCGCGCGTTACAGGTTGATCAGCGTCTGATCGACGGTCTGCTGGGTCTTGATCGTCTGCGCGTTCGCCTGGTAATCGCGTTGCGCCGTGATCAGGTTCACCAGCTCGCCGGTCAGATCGGTGGTCGACGCTTCCGTCGTGCCGCCCTTCAACTGGCCGTGGTTGGTGGTGCCCGGCACGCCGATCTGCGGCACGCCCGACGCGGTCGTCTGGATGTACTGATTGCCGCCGACGCTGGTCAGCCCGTTCGGGTTGTTGAAGTTGACCACCACCACCTGGCCCAGCGTCATCGTCTTGCCGTTCGAGTAGATGCCGCTGACGGTGCCGTCCGTGCCGACCGAGTACGAGGTCAGCGAGCCGGTCGGGTAGCCGTCGGCCACCAGGTTCGTCGAGGCGCTCTTGCTGGTCGAGAACTGCGTCGAGGTCGACAGGTCCAGCGAGATGACTTGCGGCGTCACCGCGCCCGTGCTGTTCGGCACGCTCAGCGAGAACTTGCCGAGCGAGGTCGTGGCCGCGCCGCCGGCGGTCGAGCTGACCAGCTTGCCCGACGAGTCGAACGTCATCGAACCGACGTCGGTCGGCGTGGTGTTGTCGGCGCCCGCGTACACCTCCCAGGTGCCCGCGGTGGTCGACTTCACGAAGTACAGGTTGACGTTCTGCTGGTTGCCGAGCGAGTCGTACGTCTGCACCGGCTGGCGCAGCGTGTAGGTGGTCGAATCGGTGTAGTTGAACGGCGTGCTGGTTTGCGTCGTGTCGGTCTGGCTCAGGTTGAACTGGCCCGTGATCGCGGTCGATGCCTTCGGCGCGATGTTGCCCTGCGGCGCCGACAGCGCCTTCAGCGAGGCGGTGTTGATGGTGCCGTCGGCGTTCACGCCGTAGCCCATCAGGTTCGCGCCGGCCGAATTGATGATGTTGCCGCTCGCGTCGGCGTGGAATTCGCCGTCGCGCGTGTAGGTGGTCGTGCCGTTGCTCGACACCTGGAAGAAGCCGTTGCCCGAGATCGCCATGTCGAGCGGGTTCTGCGTGCTCGTCAGCGAGCCCTGCTGGAACACCTGCGCGACGGCCGCGAGCTGCGTGCCGATGCCGATGCCGTTCGCGACGGCGGTCGACACCGAGTTCGCGTACAGATCCGAGAACTGTGCCGTGGCGGCCTTGAAGCCGACCGTGTTCGCATTGGCGATGTTGTTGCCGATCACGTCGAGATCGTTCGACGCGCCTTGCAAACCGCTCAAACCCTGTTGATAACCCATGTTGGTCTCCGTCGGCCGGTGGCCGGATCAATCGATTAGGAAGAGGTGGTGTTCGAGCCGCTCGACGAGCCGGAGCTGCCGGAGCTGGAACCGCTCGAGGCCGAGGACGACGACGACGGGAAGATCGCGCCGATGTCGGACAGGCCGACCGTCGAGCCGTTCGACAGGGCCAGGCCTGCCGTGCCGTCGGCCTGGCGAACCACGCCCTGCACCTGGGCCACCGTCAGCGTGGTGGCGTTGGCGGTCGCGCCGGTCGAATCCGTGTACGTCGCGCTGATCGTGTACGTACCGTCGGCCAGCGGCACGCCGTTCGAATCGGTCGGCGTCCAGGTCAGCGGCACCGTGCCGGCCGCCTGCGCGCCTTCGTTGACGGTGTTGACCACCTTGCCGGTCGAATCCTTGACCGTGATGGTCAGGTTCGAGGCGGCGCTCGTGAGCTGCACGCCGAACGCCGTGGTGGCGCCGCTCGACACGTTCAGCGTGCTGCCCGGGGCGAGCACGTTCGAGCCGACCAGCAGGGCGGCCTGGGTCGACTGGCCGGCGGTGATCTGCGACGACAGCGAGGTCAGCGACGAGTTGAGCTGGGCGATGCCGCTCACCGTGTTGATCTGCGCGAGTTGCGAAGTCATCTGCGAGCTGTCGACCGGGCTGGTCGGATCCTGGTTCTGCAGCTGGGTGACCAGCAGCGTCAGGAACGTCTGTTGCAGATCCGCCGCCGACGTGCCCGTCGAGCTGGCGTTCATGGTGTCGGTCGGCGTGTTCGTGACGGTGGTGCCGCTGCCGCTGATGGTGGTACTCATATCCGGGTTGCCTTTCGCGAATGCGCTCGCGGATCGCTATGTCAGTTACGGGATTACGCGGAAAGCGTCGGCCTTCAGGTGCCGATCGTTAAAGTCTTCAGCATCAATTGCTTGGCGGTGTTCAGCGTCTCGACGTTGGCCTGATACGAGCGCGAGGCCGAGATCATGTTCACCATTTCCTGCACCGGGTCGACGTTCGGCAGCGTCACGTAGCCGTTCGCGTCGGCCGTCGGGTTGGTCGGGTCGTAGCTGGTCTTCATCGGCGTCGGATCGTCGATCACCTGCTTGACCTGCACGCCGCCCACGCCCTGCCCCGAGCCGGTGCGCGCGCCGCCGATCGGCTGGGTCTCGAACACGACCTGCTTGGCGCGGTACGGCTTGCCGTCCGGGCCGGTCACGCTGTCCGCGTTCGCCAGGTTCGACGCGGTCACGTTCAGGCGCTGGGATTCGGCGGACATCGCCGAACCGGCGACGTCGAAGATATTCATCAGCGAAGGCATGGTGTTTCCTCGTGTGCGGCGTGGATGACGGGCGGCGGGCGGCTTAGCTGCCCGACTGGATCGCGGCGAGCATCGCCTTGATCTGGCCGGTGATCACCGTCATGCCGGTCTGGTAATGAATCGTGTTGTCGGCGAACTGCACGCGCTCCGCGTCGAGATCGACCGTGTTGCCGTCCAGCGACGGCTGGCGCGGGATCCGGTACGACGCGCGGCCGTAGTCGTCGCTCGGGCCGCCGGTGGCGCTCAGCGTGGTCTTGCCGCTCATGTGGCCGGCCTCGGTGGACACCAGCGTCATGCCGCTCGTCACGCCGGCGGGCTGCGTCATCGGCAGTTGCGACGCGTTGTCCGCGCCGGCCTGGCCGCTCTGGTGCGACAGCGCGCGGCCCAGCGCCGCGCCGAAATTGACGTCGCGGGCCTGGTAGCCCGGCGTGTCGGCGTTGGCGATGTTCGACGACAGCAGTTCCTGCCGGTACGCGCGCACGTCGAGCGCCTGGCGGTTGAACGCGAATTCGGAATCGAGTTTGTCCAGCATCGGGCATTCCTCCATCGGAAGCGGAGCGGCGTCCCGTCGCCGCGCGCGGGACGCGGCAGGCACAGAGACGCTTTTCGATGACAGGCATCGTAGGCGGGAGACGCAAGCGGCAATCGGCGGAATAACCGGCAAAGCCCCCCTCTATTCATCGTTTGTCCGACGAACCGCCTCCCTAGAATGCGTTCCGTACCAATGGTTTTCAGGAGGCGGCGATGGCGACAGCAGCAGGCCGTGTGCGCGGATTCGGCGCACGCGCCGCACGCCGCATGGCGGCCGCGCTCGGCTTGGCCGTGCTGTTGCCGGCCGCCGCGCTGGCCCAGACGGCTAGCAGCGACGGGATGATCGTGATCCCGGGCCGCGGCGAATCGGCCGAAACGGCGCTGTCGAACGCCACCGCCCACGGCATCGCGAACCCGGCGCCGCGCGGCCCGTCGAGCCTGAACGCCTACAGTTCGGCCGACTTGCGCAACGCTTACGGCGGCGGCAGCGCCGCTTCAGGCGGCACGCCGTCGCACGACATCGTCCTGAGCGGCGATCCGAACGCCGCGACCGGCGTGGTGACGGGCGGCAACGCCGCGATGCGCGCGGCCGCCACGGCGCCGATGGCCGAACCGCCGTTGTACCCCCAGTCCCCCGATAACCGCGCCGCCGCGCCGCAAGGGCAACCGGCCCG
>NZ_JAAGPF010000053.1 GCF_017104645.1 Burkholderia sp. Ac-20379 | reverse complement strand
GCCGCGATGCCGGCCGCGCGTGGCCGTTCGCCGATTGCACGGCGCGCCGCGCGGCTTCACTCGCCAAACAGACCAACACATCATGATCCAACCGTCCCGTATCGCCGCCGCCGTCGCCGGCGTGCTGTCCGCCGTGTCCGCGTTGTCCGCGAGCGCGGCGTCGCCGGCCGTTGCACCGACTGTTGCGCCAGCAAATGCAGCGGCGAACGCATCGGCCGCCGCCCCGGCCATCGAAGCAACGCCCGCTGCCTCCGCATCCACCCCCGCCGTGACGCTCGCGCCGGTCGCCGTCAAGGCGGCCCCCGACGCCGACGCCTCGCCCACCGCACTGAGCACGCGCTCGCTGAAACGCCGCATCGATCAGACGGCCGGCTCGGTCGGCTTCGTCGACGCGTCGTCCTACGCCGACCGCTACGCGTTCACGCTGCGCGACGTGCTGAAGGACGCGCCGGGCGTGTTCGTCGAGAACCGCTACGGGCAGGAGCTGCGCCTGTCGATCCGCGGCTCGGGCATCGCGCGCGGCTATCACGCGCGCGGCCTCGACATCCTGCAGGACGGCATCCCCACCAACCTCGCCGACGGCAGCGGCGATTACTACCAGATCGATCCGCTCGCGCTGCAGGCCACCGAGATCTACAAGGGCGGCAACGGCCTGCAATACGGCGCGTCCACGCTCGGCGGCGCGATCAACTTCGTCACGCCCACCGCCTACACGGCGCAGGCGCCGAACATCGTGCGCCTCGAAGGCGGCAGCTACGGCACGCTGCGCACCAGCGCGCAGCTCTCGCGCGTGATCGGCCCGCTCGATTTCCTCGCCACGTTCAGCGTCAATCACGCCGACGGCTGGCGCGACCACGAGCGCGGCCAGTACGAGCAGTTCAACGCGAACGTGGGCTACCGCTTCAGCCCGAGCGTGGAAACGCGCTTCTATGTCGGCGCGTACGTGGTGGACCAGAAGCTGCCCGGCTCGCTGTCGCTGTCGGACGCGCTGCACAACCCGACCGCCGCCGCGCCGAGCGCGCTGTCGGGCGATCAGGCGCGCAACACGCGCACCGAGCGGATCGCCAACCGCACCACCGTGCAGCTCGACGCCGGCCAGTTGCAGTTCGATACCTGGGCGATCCACAAGAGCCTGTATCACCCGATCTTCCAGGCGCTCGACCAGGACGGCTGGACCTACGGCTTCGCGCCGCGCTTCATCGCGCATCCGACGCTGGCCGGCATGCGCGACGAGCTGATCGTCGGCGCGCGCTTCTTCGGCGGGCGCACCCAGGCGAACCAGTATGTGAACGTGAACGGCGAGCGCGGCGCGCAGACGCTCGATTCCACGCAAACCGCCTTCAATTACGAGGCCTACGTGGAAAACCGGCTGTTCTTCCTGCCGACCGTGGCGCTGATGACGGGCGTGAAGGCACTGCATTCGGTGCGCGAATACGTCGACAACGGCGGCCTCGCCACCGATCCGGCCTACAAATCCACGCGCGCGTCGTACAGCGGCCTGAACCCGAAGCTCGGCCTGCTCTGGCAGCCGCAGCGCGACGTGCAGGCCTTCGTCGACATCACGCGCAGCCAGGACGTGCCCGATTTCACCGATCTCTCGCAGACGTTCTCCGCCACCACGCGCTTCACGCCGCTCGCGGCGCAGCACGCGTGGACGCTCGAACTCGGCACGCGCGGCACGCGCGACCGCGTGAGCTGGGACCTGACCGCCTACCGCTCGCTGGTGCGCGACCAGTTGCTGCAATACACCACCAATCCCGACATCCCGGCCGCCACGTTCAACGCGAACAAGACGGTGCTGCAGGGCATCGAGGCCGGGGCATCCGTCGATCTCTGGCGCGACGTGACGCGCAAGGGCGCGGGCGATCGCATCACGCTGTCGGGCGTCTGGAACCTCAGCGATTTCCGCTTCAAGGACGATCCGCAATACGGCTCGAACCGCATCGCCGGCGTGCCGCTGAACGTGCTGCGCGCCGTGCTCGGCTACGCGCGGCCGAACGGTTTCCACCTGTCGGCCAGCGTCGACTGGGTGCCGTCCGGCGGCTGGGCCGACGACGCCAACACGCTGCGCGTGCCGGGCTACACGGTGTTCGGCGTGCAGGCGGGGATGGATTTCCGCAACGGGCTGTCGATCTACATCGACGCGCGCAACCTGGCGAACAAGCGCTATGTGTCCGACGTCAGCACCATCGCCAACGCGCGCACCGCGTCGAGCACGGCGATCTTCTATCCGGGCGAGGGGCGCAGCGTGTTCGCGGGGATGCGGTACGCGTTCTGAGATGACCTTGAGCAGCGGCGGCGGCGGGGCAAAGGGCTTGATCGACTGGCCGCCGGGCCGCTACTGATTGGGCGTTGCGGGTGGGCTGTCGCGAGCGTTGGGACAGCCTCACTCGCGATTCATGAGGGATCCGGCACTGGCTCGCCGCCCCGCGCTCATTTCCTGATCGCGAAGTCGATTCGAAGTCGGACCGCGGCACGCCCATGTCCAATGCGCGCGCTACTTTGCGCGTCCGGCATCACGCTTCGGACGGCGCAAAGATCTCGCGAATCTTCTCGAGTGCATCGAGCGTGTGCAGCAAGTGTTGGCGTAATGCTTCCGACGCCTCTTCGTTGCGCTCCTTCTCCAGCAACGCAAGCACATGCAGGTGCTGCTTGGCATGCTCGACGTATCGCTCGCGATGCTGCATGGAGCGATAGGACAGCAGCCGCCGCACGCGGTTGACGCGACGAATGGTGTCGATGAAAAAGTCGTTGCCCGACGCTTCCACCAGCGATTCGTGAAAGCGCACGCCGCGCTCGTGCAACTGATCGGGCGTATCGGCTTCGATGCCGCCGGAAAGCAGATGTGTTTCCGCTTCCCGGCACCGGGCCAGCACCTTCGGCTCGAGACGGTAACCGGGCTCCAGCAGCGCGGCGGGCTCCAAGGCAAGGCGCAGCCGGTACGATTTCAGCAAGCTGTCGGGCGTCGTCAGCATCGACGAAAATTCCCACCCGTATCCCGGCTTGCGCTCGGCCCAGCCTTCCTGCGAGATGCGCCCGAGGACGGCGGTGGCTTGTGCGCTGGTCAAGCCATACCGCTGACGAATCATCTGCTCCGGAAACGCGTCCGGCAGCAGGCCTTTCAGCCGGTCGTCCGCTATCCGGAAATAGACCGAGCTGATCACGTCGGTTTCCGCCAGCCCCAGGTCGCCCATCACTTTCGACAACGGCTCCGTCACCGGCTGGGCGACGAAAAACCCGCGATTGCGTTCGCGCGTGAGCACCCCCTTTTCGTGGAGCAGCGCGAGCGCTTCGTTCACGGGGGAGCGCGACACCCGAAGCCGGTCGGCGAGCATCTGCGCCGGGAGATGCGTGCCGAGCGGCAACTGCTCCTCCCTGATGAGCTCGACGATTTGCGTGGCGATGTTTCGGTCAATCATGGTGTCTCGAACTGCTGGGCTTGGGAGGCGATCTTCGGTAGGCAGGAGGGCGCCTGCGGCGCCGCTTCGATGTCGCGGAACGGCCGGTTGTTCAGGCGCGCGCCGCAAATCGACCAAAAGCATACCACCGCGGCCAAGCCGCACCGCCACTGCGCGGGCAGGGCGCATCCCGATGCCAATCCGGCGCACAGTCGCTATACTGTGATTGCATATGTGCGTTTACAAATGCAATATATTTTGCGAGACGGGCTCGCCCGCTAACGATAGGAAAGCATTCGATGTTTGCATACGTAGGCTGCCGCACCACGCGCGAGCGCAACGCTCGCGGCGAGGGCATCAGCGTGTTCCGGGTGAATGCGCAGACCGGCGAACTGACGCTGGTTCAACTCGTCGCCGACCTGGTCAATCCCTCGTTCCTGGCGCTCAGCCGCGATGGCCGGTTCCTGTACACGGTTCACGGCGACGCGAGCGACATCAGCGCGTTCAAGGTCGACATGGAGGACGGCACGCTGAGCTTCCTGAACCGCCAGAGCACGGAAGGCAAGAATCCGGTGCATCTGGCCATCGATCCGACCGGCCGCTACATGGTGGTCTCCAACCATATCGGTGCAAGCTTGGCGGTGCTGCCCATTGCGGAGGATGGCAGGCTGGAGCCGGTCAGCCAGCTCGTGCATCTCGATGGCCCGATCGGCCCGCATCGCATCGAACAGAAGCAGGCCAAGCCTCACTTCAACCCGTTCGATCCGACAGGGCGTTTTGTCGTGGTGCCCGACAAAGGCCTCGACCGTACGTTTTCGTTCCGCTTCGAGGACGGTGAGCTGACTCCGGCAGCCACGCCGTTCGTGGTTTCGCGCGAGGGCGCAGGCCCGCGCCACATGGCGTTTCATCCGGTACGCCCGTTTGCCTGGGTGATCAACGAACTCGATTCGACCGTCACGGCATATCGCCACGATGCCGCGACCGGTGAGCTGGTTGCGCTCCAGGTGCTGTCCAGCCTGCCCGACACGTTCACGGGGAACAGCCGCGCCGCCGAAATCGAAGTGGATCGGCAGGGCCGGTTCGTCTACGCATCGAATCGCGGCCACGATTCCATCGCCGTGTTCGAAATCGACGAGGCCACCGGCCACCTCCGATTCGTTCGTACTGAACCGACCGGCGGGCGCACGCCGCGCTTCTTCGCGACCACGCCGGATGGCCGGCTCTGCTATGCCCTCAACGAGGACAGCGACACGATCGTCGCGTTCTCCGTCGATACCGCCAGCGGCCATCTGACGCCGACCGGCGCCTCGGCAAGCAGCGGAAGCCCGGTGTGCATGGTGTTCTCGACGCAGGCACGCGCCTGACGCCGTCCACTCGGCTTCGGCTTCGGCTGCCGGTGAGCCGCCGAGGCCGGGGCCGGGCCGTGTCCGGCGGACGCAGCCCGGCTCGGGTTCAGAAGCGGTGGCGGATGCCGACGCGCAGCGACATCTGGCGGTTCGTCGTCGACGGGGAGAGCCCCGTGATCTGGGCAACGGCGCGTTGCCCCGTGGAATCCGTGCCGCTCGCCTGTTCGAACGCGGCGATGGTGTAGATATCGGTCCGCTTGGAGAGCAGATAGTCGAGCCCGGCGCCCAGCAGGTGATAGTTCGCGCCACCCCGGCCGCCTGCGCCGCCATTTCGCGTGAAGTCGTAGGCGATGCCGCCGAGCAGCGTGGGCGTGAACTGATACTGCGCGTTGACTTCCACGTTATTGAACGACGCCGTGCCGCCATACCCGACCGGATTCGGCCCGGACGGCGAACCCAGCCCCACGAAGCGCGTGTTCGAATACGCGAGGTTCGTGCTGAACGCGCCCAGTTTCAGGCCGATGCCGGCTGCCGCGATGGCGAGACGGCTCGCTGACGCATAGCCGGCGAACACGGGATTGGACTCGGGCGCGGCGGCGCTGCCGAAGCTGCCCAGGTTGTTGCTCGTGGCCGGGCCCGCGTTCGGATTGGCGCCGAAGAACGACGTGTTCGGGTTGCGAATCGACAGGTACGCCGCGCCCATCGTGAGCGGCCCCTGGGCATAGGAACCGCCGGCGCCCCAAATGGAATTCTGCGCGACGGAACCTGGCGTGCCGCCGATGCCGAGCATCGCCTCCGCGGCGAAGCCGTGCCAGGCCTCGCTGCGGAACTTGATGGAATTGTTGGTCCGCCGGCTGTTCTGCGCGTTGTCCAGGTCGCCCGGGTGGGCCATCATGTAGCCGCCCCACTGCGGTGACGAGAGATACGGCCGGTAAAGGTCGACGACCGGGTCGTACTGCCTGCCGAGCGTGATCGTGCCGATCCGGCTCGCGATGCCGACGTAGGCCTGGCGCCCAAACATCGCGCCGCCCTGGTTCAGCACACCGTTATTGCTGTAGAAGCCGCTCTCCAGCAAGAACAGCGCCTTGATTCCGCCACCGAGGTTCTCGGTGCCGGTCAGCCCCCAGCGGCTGCCCTGCAAACCCGCGGAGCCCCCTTCGATCATGGCGATTTGGCGGCCACCCTTGAAGCCGTTGGCGGCGCGTGCCGTCTGCACGTTCGTCGTGTAGTTGATGCCATCGTCGACCACGCCGTAGAGCGCGACGCTGCTCTGTGCGAATGCCGATTGGCCGAATGTAATGAGGATGCCGAATTGAATGGCGCGAGTGTGCATCGAATAGTCTCCAAACCAGGCGTTATTGTTTTGCAGGAGGCGGGGTGGCCTCTCGTGTGGAACGAGCCGTGCGTTTCAGTGTGACTGGTTGACGGCGGGCGCCGCGGCTTCCGCGTGCGCTTTGTCCAGGCGAAGCAGGAGCGTCATCAGGAACGCCACCACGAGCAGGGCCGACAGGAAGAGCAGGCCCGGCGTGGCGCTGGCGCTCGTTCCCTTGATGTAGCCGATGGCGAACGGGCCGACGAATCCGCCGAGATTGCCGATCGAATTGATGACGGCAATCGACACCGCTGCCGTCGAGCGCGTCAGAAACAGCGTCGGGAGCGCCCAGAAAGGCGATTTGAACGCGTAGAGCCCGGCCAGACTCAGGCTGATCATCGCGATGGCGACGTAGGGGTTCCGCGTCAGCCCGGCGAAGAGCAAGGCCAGCGCGGCCAAGCCGAGCGGCAGGGCGGAGTGCAGGCGCCGTTCGCCGTGACGGTCGGAATGGCGCGACCACACGATCATGACCGCGGTTGCGAAGAGGTAGGGAATCGTCGCAATCAGCCCGACCTGCGTGTGGCTCAGATTCTTGGAGAACCCTTTGATGATTTGGGGCATCCAGTATCCGACACCGAGGCTGCCGCACTGGTACACGAAATAGATGAACGCCAGATAGAGCACTTTAGGATTGCTCATCGCCTTGAACGGGCCGAAATGCTTGGCCGCCGGCGTGGCCTGCGAATCGCGCCGCAACTCGCCTTGCAGCCAGTCCCGCTCGCGAGGCGTGAGCCATCGGGCGTCGGCCGGCTTATCGCTGAGGAACCGATAGCAGACGATGCCACCCAGGACAGCCGGCATGCCTTCCAGGACGAGCATCCAACGCCAGCTGCTCCAGTCGAGCCAGTGGACGTTGTCCATGATCCAGGTGCTCAACGGGGCGCCGACGATGTATGAGGCAGGGATGGCCGCCGTGAACAGCGCGACCGTGGTGGCGAGCTCCTTTGCGCGGAACCAGTACGTCAGATAGACGATGATGCCGGGGAAGAACCCGGCTTCCGAGACGCCGAGCAGGAAGCGCAGCACGTAGAGCTGATTCGCGGTTTGCACGAACGCCGAGGCCACGGAAACACAACCCCAGGTCACGAGGATGCGTGCAATCCAGACACGAGCGCCGAAGCGGGCCATCAGGACATTGCTCGGCACCTCGAACAGGAAGTAGCCGATGAAGAAGATGCCTGACACGACGCCGAAGGCCTCGCTGCTCAGGGCAAGCTCCTTGTTCATCTCCAGCGCCGCATAGCCGATGTTGGCGCGGTCGAGATAGGAAATCACGTACAGCACGAAAACGAGCGGAATGATTCGGAGTGCGATCTTGCGCACCAGGGCTCGCTCGTCAATGGGAACGGAATCGTTATGCATGCGGAGGTGACGCGGACGGTGCCGTTCGCGTGGCAGTTGGAGTCAGGGAATGGTCGGAGGTGAGTCCTTGATTGCATTTTTACACAGACATGTGCAAAATGCAGCAATGGAAAACACCGACGCCCCCGATATCGGCCGCCTGCACCTCGGCGGCGAGCCCCTCTGCTATGTCGACCTGCCGGGTCGCTTCGGCGCGGAGCTGAATACGCTGCCCGTGGTGCTTCGCCTGCTGCTTGAAAACGTCATGCGCAATACCGATGGCGACGAGCGCGCGCGCGCCGTCGGCGCCATCTTTGCCTGGCGCGAGCGAGGCAGCAGCGAACACGAAATCGCGTTCCAGCCGAACCGCGTGCTGATGCACGACACCACCAGCACGCCGGCGCTGGTCGACATCGCGGCGATGCGCGATGCGCTGGCGGAGGCGGGCGCCGATCCGGCCGCATTGAATCCGGTGCTGCCCGTCGATGCGTCGGTGGATCATTCGCTGGCAGTGGAATACTTCGGGCGTCCGGACGCGGCGCCCGCGAACCTGGCGCTCGAGCTGCGCCGCAATCGCGAGCGCTACAGCTTCCTGCGCTGGGCGTCTCAGGCGCTCACCGGCGTGCGGATCCATCCGCCCGGCACGGGCATCATGCACACGCTGAATCTCGAACAGCTTGCTACCGTCGCAACGCGTGTGATGCGCGACGGCGTGGCCTGGGCGGTGCCCGATACGCTGATCGGCACCGACAGTCACACGCCGATGATCAACGGCATCGGCGTGCTCGGCTGGGGCGTCGGTGGATTGGAGGCGCAGACGGTCATGTTCGGCATGCCGGTGATGCAGCGCATCCCCGATGTGATCGGGGTTCGCCTGACCGGCGCGCTGGCTGCGGGGGCGCTGGCGACCGACCTGGCGCTGACCGTGACGCAACGTCTGCGCGCCATCGGTGTGTCGGGCGAGTTCGTCGAATTCTTCGGGCCGGGCGTGTCGACGCTCAGCGCGGGCGAGCGTTCCGTGGTCGCCAACATGGCGCCGGAGTACGGCGCCACGACGGGCTTCTTCGCGGTGGATGCGCGCACGCTCGATTATCTGCGCGAGACGCGCCGCAGCGAGGCCGCAGTGCAGCTTGTGGAGGCGCTTGCGCGCGCCGCCGGCTTCTGGTTCGACCCGGCGGCCACGCCGCGCTACACGCGCACCGTCGAGATCGACCTCGGCGCCATCGGCATGCATGTCGCCGGCCCGCGCCGCCCCCAGGATCTACTCGATGTTTCCGCGGTGCCGAAGGTGCTCGCGGCACTCGCGTTCGAGCCGAGCGAGCCTCACGCGGCCATGCCGCGGCATCCGGTGGCCATCGCGGCCATCACGAGCTGCACGAACACGTCGGATCCGGCACTGCTGATTGCCGCGGGCCTGGTGGCGCGCAAGGCGCGCGCGCTTGGCTTGACCGTGCCGCCTTGGGTCAAGACGTCGCTCGGCCCGGGCTCGCCGGCCGCCGCGGCCTATCTGGCGCGAGCCGGCCTCATCGACGATCTGTCCGCCGTCGGCTTCGACATCGTCGGCTTTGGCTGCACGACCTGCATCGGGAATTCGGGGCCGCTGACCGAATCGATTCGGGACGCGCAGGCCGCGCAGCGCATTCAGCCGGTCGCTGCGCTTTCCGGCAACCGTAACTTCCCTGGCCGAATCCACCCCGACCTGGACCTCGGGTTCATCATGTCGCCCCCGCTCGTGATTGCCTTCGCGCTGGCGGGGGATGCCGAGATCGATGTCCATGCGGCGCCGCTGCAAACGGCCCCGGATGGCACGCCGGTGTTTCTGCGCGATGTGTGGCCGACGCGCGAGGACGTGGCGGCGCTCGTCGCGGCGGCCACCGTGGCGGACGACTATCCGAGCGCCTTCGCGGTGGCGAGCCGCAACCCGGCATGGCACGCGCTCGAGGCGCCTGCATCCGGCCGGTTTCCGTGGAACCCGGCATCGACGGCGCTGCGCCGCCCGCCGTTCGCCGCGGCGGATCAAGGAAGCCAATTGGGCCGGTTCCGCGCCTATCCGCTTCTGGTGCTGGGCGACGATGTCACCACGGATCACATTTCGCCGGCCAGCGCGATTCCGAAGGACAGCTTCGTTGCGGATTTTCTCGTGTCGCGCGGCGATGACCGTGACGACCTGAACGTGTTCGCGTCGCGCCGCGGGAACTGGGAGGTCATGATTCGCGCGGCGTTCTACAGCAAGACGCTCGTCAACACGCTGCAACCGGGGATGCCGGTCGCGCACACGCTGCACGTTCCGACCGGCGATGTCCTGCCGATCTTCGAAGTCGCACGGCGTTACGCGCAAGCCGGCGACGCCGTGGTGCTGGTGGCGGGCGAGCGCTACGGCACCGGCTCCTCGCGTGACTGGGCCGCAAAGGGGCAGCGTCTCCTCGGCATTCGCGCGGTGCTTGCGTCGAGTTTCGAGCGGATCCATCGCTCGAACCTGATCGGCATGGGGATTCTGCCGATCCGGCTCGCCGCGGGCATCCATCCCGACACGCTGGCGCTCGGCCCCGGCGATCGGCTGGACATCGACGCAGCCCCGGAATCTCTTGCCCCGCGGTGCACGATTCCCGTCCGTCTGGTGCGTGCCGATGGCCGAGTCGAGCATGTCGACGCAACAGCCGCGGTGGAAACCCAGCTCGAATGCACGCTGTTGAAATCGGGGGGCGTCATCCCTCACATTCTCCAAGGCAATCTTCGGCAGTCGGCGCGCATTCAGGCCGGCGAAGCAAGCCTGGCTCGCTGACCTGTCGCACGATCGGGCGCGCCCGCCGGCGCGCTCGCTTCCCTCGAATCCACGGTGTGCCGCGGCACACGTTCACTCGGAGCAGCACCATGCCCATCGACGCCAACGTCGTTGCCGCGTTCACCCCAACCGGGGCCCTGCGTGCCTCGATCAACCTGGGCAATCCGATTCTGGCGAATCGGAACCCGTCGACCGGCGAGCCGTTCGGCGTGTCGGTCGACCTTGCGCAGGCATTCGCCGCGCACCTCGGCGTGTCGTTGGAACTGGTGGTCTTCGATGCGGCAGGCAAGTCGGTCGAAGCCGTGAGCGACGAGCGTGCCGATTTCGGATTCTTTGCCGTCGATCCGAAGCGGGGCGAAACCATCGCGTTTACCGAGCCCTATGTGCTGATTGAAGGCTATTACCTGGTTCGCGACGATTCTCCCATCCGCACCAACGCGGACGTCGACGATGCGCGCAACCGTGTCACGGTGGGGAAGGGCAGCGCCTACGACCTGTTTCTGACGCGAGCGCTCAAGGCAGCGGAAATCGTGCGCTCGCCGACCTCGCCCACCGTGGTGCAGACCTTCCTCGAGCAGGCGCTCGAAGTCGCGGCCGGCGTCAAGCAGCAACTGGAGGCCGACGCGGCCGGGCAGCCGGGGCTCCGCTTGCTCGACGAGCGCTTCATGGTGATTCGGCAAGCGATGGGTGTCTCTCATTCGCGCGGCGCCGCAGCCGCCCAAGTGCTGGCGCAGTTCGTGGAAGAACAGAAGCGCTCCGGCTTCGTGGCCGATGCGCTGGCTCGGCATGGAATCCAAGGCGCATCCGTGGCGCCGCCCGCTTGAGCCTGCCTTTACGTTGGTTCGTAGAACGAAACGTGCGCTCGACTGGCCTTTCGAGCACGCCCCTCGACGCGAGCGGCGCTTGCCGTGCCGTGCCTTTTCCTCAAGCGCGGCAACCGCCGTCACGGTCAGAACTTATGCCGAACCCCGATTCGAACGGCGACCTGCGAACTCGTCGCCGACGGCGTCATGCCGGTGATGGTTGCTACGGCCGGTTGATTCAACGAGTCGGTGCCGCTCGCGTGCTCGTAGACGAGCAAGGAATAGACATCGGTTCGGGCAGACAGTGCGTAGTCCAGTCCGAGGCTTGTCAGTTCGTATTTCGCGTTTGACTTCTGATGGGTGCCGCCGCCAACCGTGTAGTCGAATGCGATGCCGCCCGAGAGCGACGGCGTGAACGAGTAACGCCCGTTGACTTCGATGTTGTGAAACGTCGCGGTGCCGCTGTAGCGGAACGGGTTGGGGCCCGACAACGAACCGAGATTCTGGAACTGCGTATTGGAATAGCCCAGGCCGACGTTTGCCTTGCCGAACGCCCACGAGCCGGCGACACCGATGATTTGCAGCGATTGAGCGGACGCGAAACCGGCAAAGATCGGGCCGCTCTCGGCTGATGTCGCGGAGCCGGCGCTTCCCAGGTTATTCGTCGTTGCAGCGCCCGAATTCGGGTTGTTGCCGAAGAACGACGTGTTCGGATTCCGCGCGCGCAGGTAGCCGGCGCCCAGATTGAGCGGGCCGTACGCGTACCCCATCCCGGCCGACCAGATACTGTTGTTGCCAAACGCTCCCGGCGTTCCGCCGAAGCTGTACAGCGCACCGAACTTGAAGCCGGAGAGCGTCGGGGAGGTGTACTTGATCGAGTTGTTCGCGCGCCGCGTATTGGACGCGTTATCGAGGTCGCCCGGGTGTTCGACCATATAGCCGCCCCACTGAGGTGCGGCAAGCAGCGGCGCGTAGAAGTCGACCACCTCGTCGTATTGGCGTCCCAGTGTGACTCGCCCATACGGCGTTGCCAAACCGACCCAGGCTTGACGCCCGAACAGCGCGCCGCCCTGAGCCGCGGTGCCGTTGTTCACGAAGAATCCGTTCTCGAGGAGAAAGACGGCCCGGTAGCCGCCACCCAGTTCCTCGACCCCCTTCAGGCCCCAGCGGCTGCCCTGAATGCCGCCCGCCGCGCCTTCCATCATCGCCCACTGGCTGCCGCCTTTCAGGCCGGCACTCGTATGCGCGGTTTGCGCATTGCTGACGTAGTTCAGGCCCGCATCCACGATGCCATACAGCGTAACGCTGCTCTGGGCCATGGCGCACGAGCATGGAAGCAGCAATGCGATCGCCGTTTTCCACATGATTCAGTCTCCTTGTTATTGATTCGATGTTGTTTTCAAAGCGCAATGCCGTTGCGCGTCAGGCCGGAGCGCCGCGTTCCGAGGCGCTCGCGTGGCCCGCCGCGTTATTCGACAGCGACTTGCGTGTGAACGACCTGGGGCGGACGGGCGAAATGCGGGCCCACCAGGCTGCGCCATGTCTGGAAATCAGGCGATTCGCGGAACGTCACCATGTGGTCGTCCACCGTGTCCCAGCCAACTTGCAGGACGTAGTGGTTTTCCTTCTCGATGACGCGGTGGACCTTGGCACCGTGGCATCCCGCCGCGCGAGCGAACAACGCGAGCGCCTCGCGAACGCCCGCTTCGAATTCGGCCGTGTGGCCAGGCAGAATTTCAATATCCGCCAACTCAAAAATCATATGTTTTCCTGATGGAAAAGAAGATGGATGCGCCGGGCCTGCCGCTCGCCGGCCCGGCGCACGGTCATACGGTCAATCGCGGCGCGCGACGATGGGCATTGCGGACGCCAGCGCGGCCGAGACGCCCAGAATGGCGGCCATCGCCCAGATTCCCGCCGAGTAGGTGCCGGTGGTCTGCTTGAGCAATCCGACGAGGTACGGGCCTGCGAAGCCCCCCATCGTGCCGATGGAGTTGATGAAGGCGAGGCCGCCGGCGGCGGCGACACCCGTGAGGAAGCGAGTCGGAATGGTCCAGAAAATGGCGCGGGCCGAACTCACGGCAACCACGGCGATGCTGAGCCCAACGAGTTCGAGCGCGAAGCCGTCGGCGAGCCCCGACACGGCCAGGCCAATGCCGCCCACCAGGCACGCGGCGACGAGGTGAAAGACGCGTTTCCCGCTGCGATCCACGGCACGCGCCCACAGCAACATTCCAACCACGGCTGCGATATAGGGGATGGTCGACAGCAGGCCGACGTCGACCAGGCTGAACCCGCGCCCCTTGAGAATGAGCGGCAGCCAGATGCCGATGCCATACGACCCGAGAATGAAGCCGAACTGAATCGCCGCGAGCAGTAGCACGCGACGGTCCTTGAGCGCGGAGAACAGCGCCTTCTTCGGCTTCTGGCGCGGCTCGCTCTCGAGCATGTGGATGAGCTCGGCGCGCTCCGCTTCGGTGAGCCAGTAGGCGTCCTTCGGGTGATCGCGCAGCACCGCGTAGACGGCGAAACCGATCGCGACCGCCGGCAAGCCCTGAATGATGAACATCCATTGCCATCCGTGCAGGCCCGACATGCCGTCCATCTGCAGCAGCAACGCGGACATCGGGCCGCCGATGATCGAGGACAGCGGCACGCCCAGCATGAAGAATGCGAGCACGCGCACTCGGTACTGGGCAGGAAACCAGCAAGCGAGGAAGAACGTGACGCCCGGAAAGAATCCGGCTTCGGCGATGCCGAGCAAAAGCCGCAGGATATAGAAGCTCGTCGGCCCCTGAACGAGCGCAGTTGCCGCCGATGCCAGGCCCCACGTAATCATGATGCGAGCCAGCCAACGGCGCGCCCCATATTTGTAGAGCGCGAGGTTGCTCGGGATTTCGCACAGGCAATAGCCTGCGAAGAGAACCCCGGCACCCCAGCCGAATTCGGCCGGCGTGAGACCGATGTCCTGGTTCATCGTCAGGGCGGCGAAGCCGACACTGGTGCGGTCGATGTAGTTGAAGATGAAGGCCAGCGTCAGCAGCGGGAGGAGGCGCCACATGTTCTTGCGCAGCGCTCGTTGCTGAATCGCCGCATCGGCCGGCCGCTCTCCGGGTTGCGCGTCCATTGCCAGTGATTCGGAATGCATATTGAATCCTTCGATGATGCTTCGAGGTATCGAAGCCATGAGCGTCCATATGGACTGACTGATTCGTGCAACGCAGAGACGCCCATGCAGACGTCTCCGCCGGGATGCCAGCCTTCGCCTATTCCCGTGCGTTACCATGGAATTTAGGAGAGCGAATGGTGGATGCCGCACTGTGCTTGCTCGTCATCGATCGTCTCCTTTTTCTTATGGTTCGCCGGCGGAGCGCCTCCGCCGGTATGCTTCGGCGTTACGCGTGACGAACCGACGCCGCCACGGCCAGGCCGAACGCCTTGCAGCCCGTGGTGCCGCCGAGGTCGGCCGTCCGCGTCGCGGGGTTCTCCAGCACCGCATCGACCGCGGCGTCGATTGCGTTCGCGGCCGCGATGAAGTTCGGCTTCCGGCGATGCTCGCCAATCCATCGCAGCAGCATGCCGACCGAAAGAATCATCGAGGTCGGATTGGCCTTGTCCTGATTCTGGATGTCGGGTGCCGAGCCGTGCTGTGCCTGGGCGCAGCACAGGTTGTCGCCGGCCATTACCGAGCCGCCGAGGCCCAGGCTGCCCGACAGTTCCGCGGCCAGATCGCTGATGATGTCGCCGTAGAAATTCGTCGCAACCAGCACATCGAACTTCTCCGGATTGCGCACCAGGTGAGCCGTCGAGGCGTCGACCAGCAGGTCGTTCAGTTGGACTTCGGGGAAATCTTTCGCCACATTGCGCACGCACTCGAGGAACAGGCCATCGGTCATGTGGAAGCTGTTCGCCTTGTGAATCGCGGTCACTTTCTTGTTGCGCTTCATCGCGAGTTCGAAGGCACGGCGTGCGATGCGTTCGCTGCAATGGCGGGTGATCTTCCGGACGGAGAGCGCCATATCCTTGGACGGCATCATCTCGCCCCAGCCCAAGTGCATGTTGCGGTCCGGGTAGAACCCTTCCGTTGCCTCGCGCATGATCACCAGGTCCATGCGCTTGCCTTCGCGCATGTTGGAGGTCAGGAACGGACGAGTGCGCGACGGGCGCACATTCGCGTACAGGTCGAGGTCGCAGCGGAACGCGGCCGAGACGTTGCGGCCGCCCTGATCCGGCGGCGGGTAATCCGCGTGCGAGACGGTGCCGAGAATCAGGCCGTCGTAGCTCGGCGCCTTCTCCAATACTTCGGGGCGCAGCGTGGTGCCGTGTTTTTCGAGGCTGGCAAAGCCGATGTCTTCGTAGTCATACTGAAGATCGAGGCCGAACAGCTGATCGGCCTTGTCGAGGACGTCGATCGAAGCAGCGATGATTTCCGGGCCGATGCCGTCGCCGGGACAAACGAGGATGCGCATGATGTCTACTCGGGTTAATTCGAAGGGGTTTGGTGCTCGGCGGAAACCGGGCGGGTTTCACCGCTGTCCGACAGCGTGCGCGTGGCATCCTGACGGGCGTAAATCCAGAGAATCTTCATCGGTTCCGTGTCCGACAGGTTGCGGAAGCGATGCGGCACGTTCGGCGGAATGAAGGTCGTGTCGAGCGGCTTCAGCTCGAATTCCAGGCCGTCGATGTCGAGGATCGCGTGGCCTTCAACGAGCACGACGCTTTCCTGGCAGTTGTGGCTGTGGAACGGAATCTTCACGCCGGGGGCGAACGACGTGTAGCCCGTGATGAAGCTGTCGGAGCCGAGCGATTTGCCGACCAGCGGCGTGGTGCTTGCGCCGCCGCCGCGGTCGTATGCCGGGAGATGGTCGGGCTTCAGGAGCGCGGCTCCCGAGGGGGTCTTGATGGTCATGATGGATTCCTTTCGGGCGTGGACGGGATTCGGTTTCAGGCAGCCGGGCCGATCCAGACCGTCTTGATGTTGGTGAACTCGCGGATACCTGCTGCACCGAGCTCGCGCCCGTAGCCGGACTGCTTGATGCCGCCGAACGGCAGGCGCGCGTCGGATGCAACCAGGCCGTTGACGAACACGGCGCCGGCTTCGATTTGGCGAACGAGGCGCTTGGCGCCTTGCAGATCCGCGGTCCACAGTGCTGCGCCCAGCCCGAACTCGGTCGCGTTGGCCAGCGCGATCGCCTGTTCGGTGCCGGACACGCGGAGCACCGCGGCTACCGGGCCGAACGTTTCCTCGATCGCGGCCGCCATCGACGGGGTGACGTGATCGAGGACGGTCGGCGCGTAAAAGAAGCCCGGGCCGTCGATGACCTGGCCGCCGGCCTTCACGACCGCACCGGCCGCGACGCTGCGTTCGACCTGGCTGTGCAATTCGTCGCGGAGGTTGCCGCGCGCCATCGGCCCGACCGTCGTATCGCGTTGCGTGGGATCGCCCACCTTGAGCTTGGCGACGCCTTCGCAGAACAGTTCGACGAACCGGTCCGCTACCGCGGCGTCGACGATGAAGCGCTTCGACGAGATGCAGCTTTGGCCGGTGTTGGAGAAGCGCGCCTTGACGGCCGTCTTCGCGGCCGCCTCGATGTCCGCATCGGCGAGCACGATGAACGGGTCAGAGCCACCGAGCTCGAGCACCTGCTTTTTCATCGCGCGGCCGGCTTGCGCGGCCACCAGCTTGCCGACCGCCGTCGAACCCGTCAGCGTGACCGCGGCGATGCGCGAATCGTCGATCAATGCCGCGACGTTGGCCGGCTCGACGAGCAGCGACGCAATCAGACCTTCGGGAACCTCGGCTTCCGCGAACAGGCGGTTGATGATGAGCGCGCACTGCGGGACATTGCCGGCGTGCTTCAGAATCGCGCCATTGCCCGCGCACAGTGCGGGGGCGGCGAAGCGGATGAACTGCCACAACGGGTAGTTCCACGGCATGATGGCCAGCACGACGCCGAGCGGGTCGTAGGCGATGTAGCTCTCGGTGGCGTTGCTCGCCACGCTTTCTTCGCTCAGATATTGCGCGGCATGTTCCGCATAGAAGCGGCAGGTCCATGCCGACTTGTCGACTTCGCCTTCGGCCTCCGCAATCGGCTTGCCCATCTCCAGCGTGATGAGCGCGGCAATTTCCGCCTTTCGTTTTTCGAGTACATCGCCGATCCGTGCGACGACGGCGGCGCGTGCGCCGAGGGGCTGCTTCGCCCAGGCACGCTGAGCGTTTGCCGCGTCTGCCAGGGCCTGCTCGACTTGCTCGGGGGTAGCCGGATTGAAGGTCGCCACGACCTCTTCGGTGGCGGGGTTCAGCGTGCGGAACATGAGGAATCCTCGATATGCAGGGTAGGGGTCAGCTTGCTTGCGGTGCAAAGCCATAAAGCCGAGCGGGGTTGTCGACCAAAATCCGTTGCCGGACCGACTGGGAGCCGGCCCACGCCAGAACGTGATTCAGCGCGCGGCCGGCGTCTTCGTTGCGGAACGGCTCGATGCGCGTCAGGTCGCCGTCGCGGTGGCTAGCGCTGCCGGTATGCGGCCAGTCCGATGCCCAGAGCATGCGATCCGCGCGAGCTTGAATCAGCGACCGGGCAAACGGCTCGACATCCAGGTAATCCGGCCCGTGGGGCGATGCGCGATACGGCGCGGACAGCTTGACGTAGGCGTTGCCGTCGCGGACGAGCGATAGCACGGTGTCGAAAGCGTCTTTGTGCTCCGCCTGCTTCGCCGTTCGGACGCCGGCGAAATGGTCCAGCACGACATGAACGGGCAGCGCCGCGATCGTGGGCGCCAGCGCCGCGACGATGTCGACGTCGGCATAAATCTGAATCGACCATCCAAGGGGCGCGACGACGTCGGCGGCTCGCTTGAGCTGACCCAAGGCCACGCTCTGGTCGCGCTGGCCTTTGACTTCGAGGTTCAAACGCACGCTGCGCACGCCCACCGCGTGCATTGCCTGGAGCTCGGCCTGGGTCGCGATCCGCGGGTCGATCACCGCCACGCCTCGCGACCGCGCGGTGCCGAGCTCGCGCAATGCGTCCAGCATCGCCGCGTTGTCCGTGCCGTAAACGCTGGGCTGCACGACGACCACGCGTTGGATGCCCATGCGCGCCTCGAACGCAAGAAGATCCGAAACCCGCGCGCGACCGGGGCTGTAGGAGCGCTGCGCCGAGAACGGGAAGCGTTCGGCGTCGAAGATATGCACGTGGCAGTCGCAACTGCCGGACGGCAACGCAACGTCCGGCGCGCTCGGGAGATCCCGTGGGGCCTCGGATGCGGATCCGCCGCCGCCGCTCATTGCCGTGCTGGAGAAGGCAAGCCCGCCGACTGCTGCGAGGCTCGCGCCGAGAAGGTTCCTGCGGTAGATGGGTCGTTTGGGCTGGAGGTAAGTTGGTTGGTATTTTATGCACTTCAAGAACCATGTAAAGGTATTTTGTGTTTACAATGAACCATGTCGGGTAAACGATAGGATTTGGCTTGGATTGCAATAATCAAGCTAAATTATGGAAAAATCGGCCGTGGGCGTATGATTTCGCCGAGACGAAACAGGGTGTTACGTCATTCCTGAGAGGGTCGATTGATGTCAAAAAAGACCATGAATTTGGTGTGGTACGATTAGGCCGACTTTTTACCTGCCCACTGCCATGCCTCGCGCTCTCGCCGACGTGCTCGCGACGAACATCCATCAGCACATCACCCGGTCCGGAATTGCCCCTGGTACGCGCCTGCCTGAGCGTCTTCTTGCGGAGCGTTTCAACGTGTCGCGGTCGCCGGTGCGGGAAGCGCTCAAGCGCCTGGCTGCGCAAGCGGTTGTCGAGGCGCATCCGGACGGCGGATATGCCGTGGCCGAAGGGGTCGAGGCGGTGTCGGACGCCGAGGTCACCGAAGTCGAAAATGCCGACGCCAGCGAGCAAACCTATCTCGCCATCGCGGAAGACCGGCTGGCCGGGAAACTGGAAGACCGCGTCACCGAAAATGAATTGATGCGCCGGTATGGCATCACGCGCGCGCATCTCAACGCGGTGCTGCGGCGCATGGTTCAAGAGGGGTGGATCGAGCGGCGGCCGGGGCACGGCTGGCAGTTTCAATCGGTGCTGACCTCGTCGGAAACCTATCGCCAAGGCTATCGATACCGCTTGCTTATCGAGGCGGCCGGCATTCTCGAGCCGACGTTCTCGCTCGAGCGAGACGCTTTGCTGCGCTGCCGAGCGGAGCAAGAGGCGCTGGCAAACGGCGGCGCAAGGACCGCGTCGCCGGCTGCGTTGTTCGATGCGAACAGCCGGTTGCACGAAACGATCGCGTCGTGCTCCGGCAACGTGTTCATCCTCGATGGTCTGCGCCGGCTCGATCGGCTTCGGCGGCTGATGGAGTACCGCAAGGCGGTGGACCGCGACCAGGCGGAGCGCCGTTGCCGCGAGCACCTGACGCTGATCGATCTGCTGCTCTCCGACCAGCGCGAGGCGGCGGCGGATTTCATGAAGCTCCATCTGCATAACGCCGTCCGCGAAAAAACCACCGACTAGACGCGGCATCGCGAGCGCGTCTCCGCTCGACAGTGGCACCGCTGAAGGTAGTATGGCCGGCCATGCCCGAATCCGAGCGCCGCTTCCATCCAGTGAACCCGCTTCCCTTCCGCCGTTTCCGAACCCGGCCGCGCCTCGGTGCGCTGCCCGCACTGCTGCTCGCGCTGTTCCCGTCGATCGGCCGCGCCGACGTCGGCAGCCTGGGCGCCATCGCCGAGGCGGCGTTCATGGCGGCGCTCGCGATCTGGAGCGCGCTGACCTTGTTCGTGGGCTTGTGGGTGTGTCGCCGGCTGTCGGTGGTCAAGCGGATCGCGTGGTCGGCGCTGTTTTTCTGTTTTCCGGCGATTTACCTGGCGGTGACGCTCGGCGCCGGCTATGCGCTCGGCGAGGACACGCGCAACGTGGACGAGCTGACGACACGCGCGATCGTCGTGTCCGGCGTGACGTTCCCGCCTGGCAGCACCGCCGAATACGAACAGACCGGCGGCGTGTTCGGCCTGGGGGCGCACCGCACGCTGCAGTCGATCCGCAGCCCGCATCCGGTGCCGCTCGGCAACGTGCGAGTGGATGCGTTCACCTTCATTCCGCAGAACGCGGGCGACGAGGTTCGGGTCGACATCAGCCCGGGCCAGACGCTCGACGGCTGGCCGTGCGAAGGCGACGCCGTGCTGCATCTGACGCCGGCCGGCCCGAAAGCGGCGTCGTGCACCCTGGGCGCCTCGCATATGTGGCGGGGGCAATGGCTGCAGCCGGGCGCGTACGTCGATCTCGATGCCGCCGCGCTGTCCACGAACTGACGCGGCCCCGAATACGACAAGGCCCGCGCGGCATGGCTGCCGTGCGGGCCTTACTTCATGGAGGCGGCGACCCGGCGCAGGCCGGATCGCGCGGCTTACTTCGCCGTGAACGTGTACGTGCCTTGCGTGCGATGGCCGTCGGTGGCCACCGCCACCCAGTTCACCGTGTAGACGCCCGGCTTCAGCGCGGCGAGATCGACGCTCATGTGCTTCTTGTCGCTGCCGCTCACGCTCGACGCATCGCGCGTGGCGGCTTGGCCGGCCGCATCGGTCACCTTCAGCGAGCTGAACGCCGGTTCGAGCCCTTCGTCGAAATCGATCGCGACGCTGGCGGTGGCGACGGGCACCGTGGCGCCCGCGTCGGGCACGCGCTGCTTCGGATGCGCATGCGCGAACGCGAGCGGCGCGACGGCGGCGAACAGCACGGCGGCGGCGCCGTGCATCAGGGGCTGGCGAATCTTCATGTTTGCACTCCTGGGGTGAGGCGGCTTACTTCGACATGCCCTTCGGGCCTTCGACCTTGCACTGCGCGACGAGCTTGCCGCTGTCGCCGAACGTCAGCGTCAGCGGGATCGTCGAGCCGATCTTCAGCGGCTGCTTCGGCTCTTCGAGCATGACGTGATAGCCGCCCGGCGCGAACGCGAGCGTGCCCTTGGCCGGCACGGTGGCCTTGTCCACCATGACCATCTTCGACATGCTGCCGCTGCTTTGGGTCTGATGCATCATCGCCATGCCGAACGCGTCGGATTCGACGTCCGTCAGGTCGACGGGCTTCGCGCCGGCGTTGGCCACCTCGAAGAAGCCGCCGGACGGAACGCCGGCCGGCATCGCGCGCACCCAGCAGTGCGAGACGGTGATGCCGGCCGGTGCGGCGAAGGCGGCGGCGCAGGCGAACAGGGGAGCGGCGGCGAGCAGGCGGAGTGCGGTTTTCATGCGGGATTCCTTATTGAATTCGGTCGATGGAGCAAACGGGAGGCCGGAACGGGACGCGCGCATCATGCGCTGCCGCTCTTGAGCAGCAGCGGCAGATCGTGCACCCACGGCGGCACGCCCTGGCCGTCGCGCGCGAACAGGCGCAGCTTGCCGTTCGGATCGAAGATCACGCTCGCGGCCGTGTGGTTCATCGAGTAGTTGTCGGGCTTGCTGCCGGCCACCTGCTCGTAGCTGATGCGGAAATCGTTGGTCACCTTCTTCAGTTGCGCGTCGTCGGCCGGGCGCAGCGCGCGGAACGACGGATCGAAGGCGCTCACGTATTGCGACAGCACGGCGGGCGTATCGCGTTTCGGATCGACGCTGACGAACAGCACCTGCACCTGTTTCGCGACGTCGGGGCCGAGCTGCTGCAGCGCCTGCGCGAGTTCGGCCAGCGTGGTGGGGCACACGTCCGGGCAATGCGTGTAGCCGAACAGCAGCACCACGACCTTGCCGCGATAGTCGGCCAGCGTGCGGATCTTGCCGTCGGTGTCGGGCAGCGCGAAATCCTTGCCGAACTGGGTGTTGCCGGTGATGTCGAGGTTGTTGAACGACGGTTCGTTCTGCTTGCAACCGGCCAGCAGCGTGACGCCGGCGAGCGCGCCGGCGATCGCGAGGGTCGCCGTGCGCCGCCCGGCGCTGAAAGGGGAAGCGGTCAAACGCTTGAACATGAAAGTCTCGCCATGAAAATCGGGAAGCCGAACGAAGGCGCGACGGCGCGGCTGCCTGCGCGAGCATGCGGCCCGGCAACCCGGCAGACGGGCGGCGCGATCGAACGGAACGACGGAATCAGGCGAAGGCGGGCGGGGCGCGGGCGGGCGCGGCAAGCGACGGGAAACGGCGCGGCGGCAGCGCCTGCGCGAGGCGCGGCGCGCGTTCCACGCGACGCTGGAACAGCGAAGCAACCGGTGCTGCGCCGGGCGGCGCGTAGACATGCGAGGCCGCGAGCGTGCAGTAGCCGCAGGCGGACAGCGCGTCGTGCGGCTGCCCCGGCCGGCCCGGATGCTGGCCGGCGGCGCAGATCGGCGCGTCCGGCCGCTGCGCGGCAGCGGCTTCCTCCAACTGGCTGGCGAGCGGCATCAGAACCAGCAGCCAGACGGCAAGCAGGCCGAGCCAGGCGGTCAGGCGGCGGTGGAAGGGAGAGGACGACGGCATCGCGCGATGGTAAACCACAGCGCGCGGTTTTGCCTCGTTTGTCGGGTGGGGGCGACGGCGGGGTGGGGGTTCGGTGTGGAGGGTGGGGCGATTTGTCGCGTCGGGAAATATGGGGTCGAGGAGCGTGATTGCGCTCAAGGCCGTTCGGGCTGGCATGCGACGAGCGCGATTGGGCGCTGCCCGAACGGCATATGTGTCAACGGCAAGGCGAACCTAGTGCTCGCCGCTCGAGAGCCGCCCGGCATGTTCGGCCGTGTTCGACAGAAAGCCGCCCCGGAGCCGTCGTTGTGATCGGCGCCCATGGAACGGCCGTTTTCGACGCGTTAGCTGTCGTCCGGCGTTGGATGGTCACTCTACTGCTCGGACTGTGCTGCGCAGTTGACACCGGCACTTGCCCCGTGTCGCTGGTTGAATTAATCTCTGCGACATGAGCCAATTTATCCTCAACTCGATTATTAGCACCGCGAGAGTCTCGGCGGGATAGCTATTGAGTTGACAATAGGCAATCACAACCCGCCCAGAAGGCGGGTTTTTGCTTTCTGGGCCATAGACGGGGCGCCCGGAAATGACAAGTGAGAATCGAGTAGTCGACGCAGTTGGCTTTCGCGAGACGGCTGTTTTGCATATGGTTTGTGGGAAAATCGCGTCGGGCAAATCCACGTTGATGGCTCGCCTGGTTGGTGCCTCTCGGACTGTCCTGGTTAGCGAGGACAAATGGATTGCATGTCTTTACCCAGACGAGATCCATACGCTGACCGATTATGCAAGCCGCGCAGCACGCATGAGAGCGGTCCTCACTGAGCACATCCAGGCGCTCCTCGCGACGGGCATATCCGTGGTACTGGACTTTCCATTTAATACGGCCAGCACACGTGCGTGGGGCCACTCGCTATTCCAGGCGGTTGGCTGCGAGCATCGGCTTCACTATCTGGATGTGAGCGACGAGATCTGCAAATCTCGTTTAATGGCGAGGAACCTGTCAGGCGAGCATCCTTTCCATACATCGGAAGAACAGTACGATCAGATCACCCGCTACTTTGTCCCTCCCGCACCCGGCGAAGGATTCAACATCATTGTCTATGACGAGACAGGAAAGGTCCGTTCCCGGACTGGGTCATGACATTCGAGTGTCCGGTTGAAGGGGGAACGCGAAGCCGGCTTTGGGTCGGCTGCCGCCCGCCACGTTCGGTCGAAGCCGGCCCGTTGCGGCCATCCACCGGGCGAGCACGGGCGCCCGCTCCCGAACAGCAAGCGGACGTCCATGACCGGGTCATCGCCGCCCAGTTGCGGCGAGCGGACGGTTACACGACAGGATCGCCGGCTGCTGCGCGCAGGCGAGGCAGGTTATCGCGCACCCAGCCCTCGATCCCGCAGAGACGAACCCCCGCCTCAACATTGAACGTCTTCGCCTTGTCCCATGCAACGCCTCGTCCTTGAGCGAACACCACGCGATATTTCCGCAACGTATCGTCGGGCGCTTCGGACAGTAGTCGCTGCAGTTCAGACACGGTCCACTCATTACGCTCGACTCGTCTATCAAGCACGCGGTCGAGCGTATCCGCCACGTCGCGATACGTAACCGTGTCGCCTGCAATGTGCAGAACTCGGTTCGAAATCCGCGGCTCGTCGAAGACTATCTCGGCAGTCATGACGCCAATGTCCTCGGCAGTCGTCACTGTTACTGCATTGTCCATACTGCCCAGCGCATTGACCCTGTTTGTTGCAAGATCGACGATGCCGAACGACGGCTCGAACAGAAAACTCGTGAACATGCCAGTGGAGACGATTACCCACTCAGTGAGATTCTGTGCTCGAAGAAGGTCACGCACGTCAAGCTGTTCGTCAAATAGGTCTTGCGCGCTGCCTCTGCCTATGAGGTCGTAGTCGACACCGAACTGCCATGGGAAATAGCGCTTGATTCCCGCCTCCAGTGCGGCTTTTGCAATTTTCAGTTGTACACCCGGACCGCCCACGAAGCCTGTGCACGAGACGACAGTATCGAATGGGCGGAAGGTGGCGGCGAGCTCGGCGTACGACTGCCGGGTCAGGTCTCCCTCGACAAATTCAATACCAAGTTCGCGAAGCTCGGCCAGGTCCTTGCGTTTTGCCGAATCGTCGGACGCGATCGTCGACGGGCGAAGCAGTACCGCGATGGATACATCGGATGGGTGCTTCGCATGTCCTGCCAGATTGCGCAGCACGGCCATGCCGAGTTCTCCCGCGCCCAAAACCAGTATTCCTTTATCGTTCAACATATACCCCTTCCGTACGGGACAAATGAAAATAGGGATGCTTCGGGCGGTTGTTACGAGAGCCGAATCAATCCCAACTGGTTCGCAGTGTAGGTGTGCAAGCGCAGCGTATTGTTCGCGGAGTTTGAATACACAACGCAAGAACGACGAACCGCACGATGCGCTTCAGCGGCCTAGCGGGACGCCCCATGCCATCGGGTTGGTAACATGCAAACCCTGAGCCAATCAAACGGGTTACACGCACAGCTCATGGACAAACTTCAAGCGATGACAATATTCGTACGGGTCGTCGAGGCACGAAGCTTCAGTAAAGCTGCGGAGACGTTGTCAATGCCTCGTTCTTCTGTGACCACGACGATAAAGAATCTGGAAGTGCATCTCGGCACGCCGCTGCTCACGAGAAGCACGCGAAGCCTTAGCCTTACCGAGGCGGGGACGCGCTATTTCGTATCCTGCCAGGCGATTCTCTCGGCTGTAGATAGCGCGGAGAGCGATGTGTCCATGCGGACCAATGCGCCGCGCGGACGGATTCGCGTTGATATGCCCGGCGTGATCGGCCGGTCGATAATCGTACCGAGGTTGCGTGAATTCGAGGCTCAGTACCCCGACATCGAACTGGTGCTCGGTCTCAGCGATCGCCCATCGGATCTCATCTATGACGGCATTGATTGCGCTATTCGCACTGGCGTGCTCGCAGATTCGACGCTGATAGCCCGCCGGCTCGGGCAGCTCAACTGGCTAACCTGTGCTTCGCCGCGATACCTCAAGCAATACGGGGAGCCGGAGTCGATCGCCGCACTTGCTACTCACCGCACCATCAGTTACCTCTCTAATGCGACCGGCCGGCCTCTCGACTGGCGTTTTTGCGTGAACGGCGAAAATCTGGAAATGCCTGTGCGCAGCCGATTCGCAGTTAACGAAACGGAGGCGTATTTGCAGTGTGGACTGGAAGGGCTCGGCTTGATCCAGCTTTCGGAGTTTGCGGCCTCTGCCTATCTTCGAAGCGGACGCCTCAAAGAGGTGCTTGCCAGTGCGAGATGCGCGCCCGTACCGATTTCCATTGTCTATCCTCAGGCACGCGTCACCGTCGCAATCAGGACGTTCGTCGACTGGGTCGCGGCGATCGTCAGGTCGGATCTACCGCAATAAGCGGCCGTTGTTGGCATAAACGCGGTATGTCCGTTCATGGCCGATTCCGGCCAAATCAGCCGCCAGCATCAACCCCCTCCACCCCAATCCTTCCAGCCGCAGCCAACACCGACCGCCCCGTCGCCGTCAACGCCGGCCGCGCAACGCCATCCGCGCGCGGTTCGACCGACACGAGGCGATGGGCGAGCAGCGTATCGATCTCGACGCGGTCCGGATCGATCCCATCCGGTGCGCCGTGAATCAGCATCAGGGTGGCGAGTTCATGCGGGCTCAACATGGTGGACTCCGAAGGCTAGGCAACCGCGCGGCGGCGCGGGACATCGGAAAAACCGTAGCGACGTGACGCAATGATGACGGGCGGGGCGAGGCGCGAAAGCGAGGAGCCGGCATCGATACGGCGGCGAGCCGAACGCGGCGGAGGGCGCTGGCGTGGCCGGGCTGCGCTGTCGGCGCGACAGCGGGGCGGCACGCGCGCTGCGTTCGTTACGTTGACATGGACTCGCCCGGGAACGCGGCCGTTCCCGCAAAGATTGTTACTGTCGATCACGAGCGCGAGGGGCCGTAACGCATCGGCGCCGACGCGCCGCACAAGCCATGCACGCGTGGCGCGCCGACGCCCCCCGCCGTGGCCCGCCGCCCGCGATGCTGCGCCGCAAGGCTTCGCCGCGCGCCGCTTACAGCGCGCACACGGCGCGCCTTACTGTTGAATGAACCGTTGCAGTTCGATCGTCCGCGGCGCCTCGAAAATCTGCTGCGGCGGCCCGCTTTCCCACACGCGGCCCTGATGCATGAACACCACCTGATCGCTGACCGCGCGCGCGAAACGCATCTCGTGCGTGACCATGATCAGCGTCATGTCTTCCTTCGCGAGGTTCTCGACCACGCCGAGCACTTCCGCCACGAGTTCCGGATCGAGCGCCGAGGTGATCTCGTCGCACAGCAGCACGGCCGGCTTCATCGCCAGCGCCCGCGCGATCGCCACGCGCTGCTGCTGGCCGCCGGAGAGTTGCTCGGGAAACGCGTCGAACTTGTCGCCGAGGCCCACGCGTTCGAGCATCAGCTCGGCGATCGCCCGCGCCTGGTGCTTGTTGGTCTGCTTGACCACGGTTTGCGCCAGCATCACGTTCTGCCCGGCGCTCAGGTGCGGGAACAGGTTGTATTGCTGGAACACCATGCCCACTTTCAGGCGCAGCGCGCGCAGGTCGCCACGGCGCGCGTCGACGGTGGTGCCGTCGATCGTGATCGAGCCGGCGTCGATGCTCTCCAGCCCGTTCAGCGTGCGCAGGAACGTGCTCTTGCCCGAGCCGCTGCGGCCGATGATAGTCACGACCTGGCCGCGCTCGACGCTGAAGTCGATGCCTTTCAGCACGTGGTTCTGGCCGAAGTTCTTTTCGAGAGCGCGGGTTTCAACGAGCGGCATGCCATTTCCTTTGCAGCGAGCGCGCCCAGCGGGTCAGCGGATAGCAGAGCGCGAAGTAGATGAGGGCGACCAGGCCGTAGACGAGAAACGGCCGGAACGTCGCGTTCGAGATCACCTGGCCGGCCTTGGTCAGCTCGGTGAAGCCGATGATGGACACCAGCGCGGTGTCCTTGATCGCCTGCACGCCGAAGCCGACGGTCGGTCCGACGGCGATGCGCGCCGCCTGCGGCAGGATCACGTGGCGCAACTGCTCGAGATAGCTCATCGCCAGGCTCGACGACGCCTCCCATTGCCCGCGCGGCACCGCCTCCACGCAGCCGCGCCAGATCTCGGCCAGATACGCGCTGGTGAAGAACGTCAGGCCGAGCGTGGCGGCCACCCAGGGCGGCACGTCGAGGCCGAGCAGCGGCAAGCCGAAGAACACCACGAACAACTGCATCAGCAGCGGCGTGCCTTGGAACACCTCGATATAGACCTTGACGATGCCGCGCAGCAGCGCGTGATTCGACACGCGCATCGCGAGCAGCACCAGCGCCACCGCGCCGCCGAGCGCGAACGACACGAGCGACAGCACCACGGTCCAGCGCGCGGCCAGCAGCAGGTTCGACAGAATCTGCCCGAACGTGAATTCGATCATCGCGCGCCTCCTGCAACGCGGCGCGCGAACAGGCGGCGGCCGGCCGAGTTGAGCGCGAAGCGCAGCACCAGCGCCATCGCCAGATACGCAAGGGTGATCACGAAGTAGGTTTCGAACGCGCGGAAGTTGCGCGACTGGATGTAGCTGGCCGCATACGTCAGGTCGGTCACGGAGATCTGCGAGACGACGGCCGAGCCGAGCATGGTGATCACGATCTGGCTCGTCAGCGCGGGGAACACCTTGGCGAACGCCTGCGGCAGCACGACGTGGCGGAACGCCTGGGCGCGCGACATCGCCAGCGCGGCGGCCGCTTCGTGGTGGCCGCGCGGCACGGCGGCCATGCCGGCGCGCACGATTTCCACCGAATAGGCGCCGAGGTTCAGCGTCATCGCCAGCACCGCCGCCGTGACCTCGCCGATATGGATGCCGAGCGCGGGCAGGCCGAAGAACACGAAGAACAACTGCACCAGGAACGGCGTGTTGCGGATCGCCTCGACGTAGGCGCCGGTCGCGCCGCGCAGCCAGGCGAGGCCCGGTGCGCGCGTGTCGTGCGCGGCCGCGCCGAGCACGCCGAGGCTCAGGCCGAGCACGGTGGACACGGCGGTCAGCGCGAGCGTGGTCGCGGCGCCGCTCGCGAACATGCCCGCGTACTCGGCAAGCTCGCCGAACTGAAGCTGGTAGGTCATCTCGAATGCGGATCGATGGAAGGAATCGGTCGGCGGGCCGCCACCGTGGCGGGGGCGGCCCGCCGGAATCGGGCCGATGCGTTGCGCGCGCCGTTCGTTACAGGCCGGCCGGCAGCGGCTGGCCCAGCCACTTCTTCGAGATCGCGTCGAGCGCGCCGTCCTTCTTGGCCTGGGCGAGCGCGGCGTCGACCTTGGCGAGCAGGCGCGGCTCGTTCTTGTTCAGGCCGACGAAGCACGGCGAGTTCTTGATCACGAACTTGGTTTCGGGGCGGCGCGGCGGGTTCTTGGCGAGGATCGCCGCGGCCACGATGTTGCCGGCCGCGATCAGTTGCACCTGGCCCGACAGGAACGCCTGGATGGTGGCGTTGTTGTCCTCGAAGCGCTTGATGGTGGCGTTCGGCGCCATCTGCGTCAGCGCGATTTCCTCGAGCGCGCCGCGCGTCGCGCCGACGGTCTTGCCGGTCAGGTCGGCCGGGCCGGACACCTTGACGTCGGCCGGGCCGAACACGCCCTGGAAGTACGGGCCGTAGGCGCTCGAGAAGTCGATCACCTTCTCGCGGTCGGGCGTCTTGCCGAGCGACGAGATCACCAGATCGACCTTGTTGGTCGTCAGGTAGGGAATGCGGTTCGCGCTGTTGACCGGCACCAGCTTGAGCTTCACGCCGAGCGACTTGGCCAGCAGCGCGGCCGTGTCGATGTCATAGCCTTGCGGCTGCATGTCGGTGCCGACCGAACCGAACGGCGGATAGTCCTCCGGCACCGCCACGCGCAGCTCGCCGCTCTTGGCGATGGTGTCGAGCGCATCGGCCTGTGCGGCGGGCGCGCCGATCAGCAGCAGGGCGGGAGCGGCGAGCAGCGCGGCGAGCCAGGCGCGGCGGGAAGCGGTACGGTTCGGTCGAAAGTCCATCGCGAGTTCTCTGTAGGTGTTGTCGTCGGTCGGTTGGGCCGCAGGCGGCCCCGTCTTCATTTAGCAAGAGCCGGGCCATGTGGCGGCAGGCTGGTCTAACCAGCGTGGGCGGCGATGGGGCTGGGCGATGCACCGTTTTCGCGCGAACCGCATGCGTCATTCGGGTGCGAGGCGGACGGAAAGCGCCGAAAACGGGCGTGGAATGGGCGTTCCAGGCGATTTTGCGGGGCCGGATGCACGGCAGGACGTCGTGGCGGCGGGTTCGATTCAGGGTGTTTCTTATGTTCATACTGGTAAGACCAGTAGAGAGAAAACGCGAATCTGTTGGATTGGCGTCATCCCGCCATGCATCGGCCGATTGCGCAACGCCGTCGATTCTATAAAATGCGAATCATTCTTATCTTCACTTCGAAATCGAATCGAAGTGCTTGCCGTAAAAGGGGTTGCTTCGATGTCCGCTGTCCGATCCGACGTGCAACGTGAAGTGAGCGCGTTGTATCACGACCATCATGCGTGGCTGCAGGGCTGGCTGCGCCGCAAGCTCGGCAACGCGTCGGACGCCGCGGATCTGGCCCAGGACACCTTCGCGCGCGTGCTGGCCGCCTGGGCCGGCGCCGATTTCGATCCCCGCGAACTGCGCGAGCCGCGCGCCTACCTGACCACGGTGGCCGGCCGGCTGGTGCTCAATCACTATCGCCGCAACTCGCTCGAACGCGCCTGGTTCGACGCGCTGGCGCTGTTGCCCGAGGCGATGGCGCCGTCGGTCGAGGCGCGCTGCCTGATCCTCGAAACGCTGCACGAGATCGACGCCATGCTCGACCGGCTGCCGGCCAAGGTGCGCGGCGCGTTCCTGCTGTCGCAGCTCGAGGGGCTGACCTACGCGGAGATCGCGGAGCGGCAGGGCATCAGCGAGCGCACCGTCAAGCGGTACATGGCGGCGGCCTACGACGCGTGCTTTCTGCTGGCGTCCTGATCTGAGCCGATAGCGGGGCGGCCGCATTGCCACGTGGCGTGGCCGGGCCGCCGCCCGTATCCCGGGCCTTCGCGCCGAACCCTGGCGTTTCCACTTCCCCCCGCATTCCCCATCCCCCGCGCCGCTATCCCGGCACGCCCCAAGCGATTCATGCCAATCCTGCAATAACCCGTTGCGACGGAATATCGCACAATGGAACCGGTTCCATTTATACTGCGAGCGCCAAATTGCGTCGAAACGAAAAAACCGGCGGCAGCCCGCCGATTTTTCGAGATGGCGGGGCCGTGGCGTTCGACGCCTTTCGTCCCGCGCCCGTCGCGCCCATAACGAACGGACCCCATCATGACCACCCCTCCCGATAAACCGGGCTCGCGACGCCGTTTCCTGCAGACGACGATCGCGCTCGTGCCGGCCGCCTCGCTGGCCGGCTGCGATCTCGGCCAGCACGGCGGCGCGTCCGCTGCCACGGCCGCCGCGCAGGCATCGTCCCAGTCCAGCGCCCCGTACAAGCCGCGCTTCTTCGACACCGCCGAATGGGCGTTCGTCAACGCCGCCTGCGACCGCCTGATTCCGGCCGACGCCGAAGGCCCCGGCGCGCTGGAGGCCGGCGCGCCCGAGTTCATCGACCGTCAGATGGACACGCCGTACGCGCACGGCGCGACCTGGTACATGCAGGGGCCGTTCCAGGAAGGTGCGCCCGAGCTCGGTTACCAGCTCAAGCTCGTGCCGCGCGACATCTACCGGCTCGGCATCGCGGCCGTGAACCGCTATTGCCGCACCGCCTACGGCAAGCCGTTCGCGGAGCTCGATGCCGCCACGCGCGACGCCGTGCTCGGCGCGCTCGAGGCCGGCAAGGTGGAGCTGGGCGACGTGCCGGCCCGGACGTTCTTCGGGCAACTGCTGCAGAACACGCGCGAAGGCTATTTCTGCGACCCGATTCATGGCGGCAACCGCGACATGGCCGCGTGGAAGATGATCGGCTTCCCCGGCGCGCGCGCGGATTTCATGGATTTCGTCAATCAGAACGGCAAGGCCTACCCGTACGGGCCGCTGTCGATCAACGGGGAGCGTGGCTGATGGCCGAGAAGAAACCGCATGTCGACGCCGTGGTGGTGGGCTTCGGCTGGACCGGCGCGATCCTCGCGAAGGAATTGACCGAGGCCGGGCTCTCGGTGGTGGCGCTTGAGCGCGGCGAATACCGCGACACGTACCCCGACGGCGCCTACCCGAACACGCTCGACGAGCTGACCTACAACGTCCGCAAGAAGCTGTTCCTCGACCTGTCGAAGACGACTGTGTCGATCCGCCATGCGCCCGGCGACACCGCGCTGCCGTATCGCCAGCTCGCGGCGTTCCTGCCCGGCGAGGGCGTGGGCGGCGCGGGGCTGCATTGGTCCGGCGTGCATTTCCGGATCACGCCCGAGGAACTGCGGCTGCGCAGCCATTACGAGGAGCGCTACGGCAAGCGGTTCATTCCCGAAGGCATGACGATCCAGGATTACGGCGTCAGCTACGAGGAACTGGAGCCGTATTTCGATTTCGCCGAGAAGGTGTTCGGCACCTCGGGGCAGGCCTATCGCGTGGATGGCAAGGTGGTGGGCGACGGCAACGTGTTCGAGGCGAACCGCAGCAGCCATTTTCCGTTGCCCGCGCAACTGAATACCTACTCGGCGCAGCGTTTCTCGGATGCCGCTCAATCGCTCGGACTGCATCCGTACCGGCTGCCGTCGGCCAACACGTCGGGGCCGTATACGAACCCGTACGGCGTACAGATGGGGCCGTGCAATTTCTGCGGCTATTGCAGCGGCTATGCCTGCTACATGTATTCGAAGGCGTCGCCGAACCTGAACATTCTGCCCGCGCTGAAACAGGAGCCGAAGTTCGAACTGCGCTCGAAGTGCCACGTGCTGCGCGTCGAACTCGACGGCGACAAAAAGCGCGCCACCGGCGTGACCTACGTCGATCCGGCCGGCCGCGAGGTGTTCCAGCCGGCCGATCTCGTGATCGTGGCCGCGTTCCAGTATCACAACGTGCACCTGCTGCTGCTGTCGGGCATCGGCAAGCCTTACGACCCGGTGTCGGGCGAGGGCGTGGTGGGGCGCAACTTCGCCTACCAGAACCTCTCCACGATCAAGGCGTTCTTCGATAAGGACACCTGGACGAACCCGTTCGTGGGCGCGGGCGGCAACGGCGTGGCCGTCGACGATTTCAACGCCGACAATTTCGACCACGGCCCGCTCGGCTTCGTCGGCGGCTCGCCGCTGTGGGTCAACCAGGCCGGCGCCAAGCCGATCAGCGGCATCGCCACGCCGGCCGGCACGCCCGCGTGGGGCTCGGCGTGGAAGAAGGCCGTCAAGGACAACTACGCGCACACCGTGTCGATGGACGCGCACGGCTCGAACATGTCGTATCGCGACGTGTTCCTCGATCTCGATCCGACCTACCGCGATGCGTACGGCCAGCCGCTGTTGCGCATGACGTTCGACTGGAAGGACAACGACATCAAGATGGCGCAGTACGTCACCGGCCAGATGAAGAAGATCGCCGAGGCGATGGGGCCGAAGGCGATCGGCGTGTCCACGCGCGAATTCGGCAAGCACTTCGATGCGCGCCAATATCAGACGACCCACCTGGTCGGCGGCGCGATCATGGGCACCGATCCGAAGACGAGCGTGCTGAACCGCTACCTGCAAAGCTGGGACGTGCACAACGTGTTCGTGATGGGCGCGTCGGCGTTCCCGCAGGGGATCGGCTACAACCCCACCGGGCTGGTGGCCGCGCTGGCCTACTGGTCCGCGCACGCGATCCGCACGCAGTATCTGAAGAACCCCGGCCCGTTGGTGAGCGTATGAAGCAGAGCATCTTTTCGAAGGGCGCGCGCGTGGCGCGGGCGGCGGCGCTGACGGCGGCCGCGGCGGTTGCGGCGGTGACGATGGCGGCGTGGCCGGCCA
>NZ_JAAGPF010000582.1 GCF_017104645.1 Burkholderia sp. Ac-20379 | reverse complement strand
GGCGGGCATGGCGCCCGGCGCGCCGCTGTGCCGGGCCTGGTCGGACAACCCGGCGCGCGACGGCCTGGAGATCGTGCTGAAGGGCGGGCAGATGGGCGCGGCGTCGTTCTTCGGATCGGTGCGCGAAGGCACGCTGCTGGATTGAGGCGGCGGCGCGCGCCGCGCCCGGCCGCTTGGGTTGCTTACGTACGGCCGCGCTTGTCGCGGCCGTTGCCGTTCAGGCGGCGGTGCGAAGAAACGCCTGCATTTCCTGCAGCGTGGTGTTCATCTCGGCGGTCAGCCAGCGTTCGAGCTGGCTCACGTCGGCGTCGGCGCGCAGGTGCGGCGCGACCCACAGCATCAGTTGCCGCGGCCCCGGCGCGAAGCCGAACGGCGCGACGAGCTTGCCGGACACCAGATCGTCCATCACCAGCATCTGCGGCACGAGCGCCACGCCGAGGCCGCACACGGCGGCCTGGATCTGCAGGTAGAAGTGATCGTAGGCGCCCTCGCTCGCGCCGGCGCGCGCGGGCTCGCCCACCGCGCTGAACCAGTCGCTCCAGGCCTCGGGGCGCGTGCGCGTCGACAGCAGGCAGGCGCGTTCGAGATCGGCCGGCGCGGCCAGCCCGATCGATTGCGCATAGGCGGGCGAGCAGACCGGCCCGATCCATTCGTCGATCAGCTTGCGGCAGATCGCGTCCTTCGGCGGCGCGATCGTGCTCGCGCGAATCGCGACGCTGATCCGGTCGCGCACGAAATCGATCTGGTCGTAGTTCATGTTGAACTTCAGTTCCGTGTGCGGATAGCGCGCGTGAAAGCCGCCGATGCGCGGAATCAGCCAGTACATCATGATCGAGGTGGAGCACGACAGCGTCAGCGATTCGGGCTTCAACTGCTCGATGCTCGCGTCGATCAGGCTGAACGCCGTCGACAGCCCCTCGGCCAGCCGCAGGCCGTCGGGCGTCGGATCGGACGATTGCGCCGAGCGCACCAGCAGGGTCAGCCCGAGCGTTTCCTCGAGCGCCTTGACCTGCCGGCTGATCGCGCCGTGCGTGACGCACAGCTCCTGCGCGGCGAGCGTGATGCTGCGCAGGCGCGCGACGGCCTCGAATGCACGCAGGGCATTCAGGGACGGGCGGGGCTTCTGCATGGGCGTCTCCAGGGCGTCGGTCGAATCCCGACGCTTGCCGGCCTGCGGATGGGCCGATGTCGGGCGCGAGATTTTCTCACGAACGCCGGGAGGGGCGAAGGGCGGGCGGGGTGGTTCGGCGAGGGGCGGCGAGCGCGCTATTCGAGCGCCGTCATGCCCTGATCGATTTCGTCATAGGCCGCGAGCAGGGCCAGCAGCACCGAAATGTCGGACGCCTTGCGAAAGTAGCCGTCGAAGCCCGCGCCGACCGCCTGCACCTCGATGTCGCCCCACGCCATCGACGTATAGGCCACGATGATGGTCGGCCCGGTTTTCGGCGAGACGCGCAGGTGGCGCGCCACGTCGAAGCCGTCCATGCCGGGCATGCGGATGTCGAGCAGCACGATGTGCGGCATGTGGATTTCGGCGGCGCGATAGACGTCGTGCGCGTCGGTCACGAAGCGCGTGTCGAAGCCCAGCACGGAGAGGTACAGCGACATCGCCTCCGCGCCGTCCAGATAATCGTCGACGACCAATACCCGCCGCCGTCCGCTCGACCCGGAGATTTTCCGCGCCGAGCAAATCGCGGAGACCTGAAGGCTCATTCCATCCTCGCTTGCTGTCCATTTCGCATCGGCTCATGGTGACGGCAACGCGCGCGGAAATTGTGCCAAATGTGTGGACGTTTGCTTCGCGATTGTCACCGATCGTCACGGCGGCGCGGGCCGTGCAATCGACGCGCAATCCGCCGCGCCGTCAGCGCGGGCCGATGGTGGTCCACCACGGCAGCGGGTGGCGCACGGCGATCGGCAGATCCTGCGACACCATCGCCAGGATCTGTGCCGGACGGTCGAGCGGGTAGCGGCCGACCACGCGCAGCGAGGCCACTTCGGGGCTGACGCGGAGATAGCCGTGGCGATAGCGGCCGAGTTCGGCGGCGAACGCGGCCAGCGTCATGTCGTCGGCGATCAGCACGCCGCGCGACCATGCCTCGCGCGCCAGATCGGCGGGCGCGGGCGCATCGATGCGCTGCGCGTCGAAGCGCTGCTGCCGGTTGGCCGGCACGATCGCCTCCGCGCCGGCGGCGGTGCGGATCCGCACCGCGCCGCCGAACACGGCGAGCAGCGTGCCGTCGGCGTCGTCGCGCACCGAGAAGCGCGTGCCGAGCGCCTGCAGATCGCCGTAGCGGGTGGCCACGTGGAACGGGCGCCGGCGGGCGTCCTTGCCGGTGTCGATCAGGATCTCGCCGGCCTTCAGCGCGATCAGCCGGCGCGTGTCGTCGTAGCGGACGTCGAGCGCCGTGCCGGTGTTGAGCCAGATGTGCGTGTCA
>NZ_JAAGPF010000581.1 GCF_017104645.1 Burkholderia sp. Ac-20379 | reverse complement strand
AAAAAAAAAAAAAAGATAATAATAATTATCTCCAGCTAGCTTAACAATAGAAGAATCTCTAACCATATATACAACTAAGTACGACTAGCATCCTTCTACCACCGTTACATACACGAGTTATCATGTATCTTGGTTGCTCCTATTTAGCTAGTCATCTCTGCTACGTCTCGTTGATTTCGTTCAAGAGATTGTTCTCCTGATGCTGCTACTACTATAATCAATGTCTATCTGTGAAGTAGAGGCTGGAGTCAAAGAGAGGACGATCAAAGGTGGTGATGAGTGAGATGTAGAGGGATGCTTCAGGGAGTGAGTGGAGAGATGAGGGGAGCTAGTGGAGATGTCAAGGACGTAGGACGTGGGGGTAGGTATGGAGCGGTGGGAAGGTTTGATTGGAACTGGTGTTATTGTGGTATGTGAGTGGAAAGAAACAGAGGACGTGATGTGTGATTTTTTTTTTTC
>NZ_JAAGPF010000580.1 GCF_017104645.1 Burkholderia sp. Ac-20379 | reverse complement strand
TGTCGCCGTCGCGGCCGGCGGCAGCGACGGCGACACATAGGTGCCGGCCGCGCCGCGCACCTGGAAATAGCCCTCGTCCACGAGGATCCGATACGCCATCTCGATCGTGCCGCGCGCGGTGTTCAGCTCGGTGGCGAGGCCGCGCACGGCCGGCACGCGGTCGCCGGGGCGCAGGTGGCCCGCACCGATCGCCTGCCGGAAACGCTCGCAGATCTGCAGATAGACCGGCAGTTGCAGGCGGCGGTCGATGTCGAGTTTGAGGTCGCGTTGGCTCATCGGGAGGCCCGGTGGACGAGCCGGGCGGCTCGGTGGACAGCGATTGTCGCACGGGCGCGGCATTCGCTGCGATCGTCAAACTCGGATTGATCGAGTCGGAATAAATGGCAATGATGGAAGCATGGAAGGCGAAACAATCTTTTGCCTATAGCCTCAACGATCGATGCTTGCTTTCGTGAACTGCGATCAATACAATCCGAGTTGTCCGAAATCGTGGAACGGTCGCCGTCGAGGCGATCGCGTCCCACCTCTCGTCCAACAGGAGAAAATCATGTCGAAACGCATTCTGGTGATCGGCGCCGGCTTCGCCGGCATGTGGAGCGCGCTGTCGGCGGCCCGCCTGCTCGATCTGCGCGGCCGTACCGATATCGAAATCACGCTGGTCGCGCCGGCCGCCGAGCTGCACGTGCGCCCGCGCCTCTACGAAAACGATCCGGGCGCGATGCGCGCGCCGCTGCAGCCGCTGTTCGACGCGGTGGGCGTGCGTTTCGTGGCGGGGCGCGTCGAGGCGATCGACGTCGCGCGGCGCGAAGTGAGCGTGAGCAGCGCCGAAGCCGGCGCCGAACCGCAGCGCCTCGGCTACGACCGGCTCGTGCTGGCGGCCGGCAGCCGGCTGTTCCGTCCCGAGATTCCGGGCCTGGTGCCGCATGCGTTCAACGTCGATCAGGTCGAGGACGCCGCCGCGCTGGAAGCGCATCTGCACGCGCTGGCCGCGCGGCCGGCCGGCAAGGCGCGCAACACCGTGGTGGTGGCGGGCGCGGGCTTCACCGGCATCGAAACGGCCGCCGAGCTGCCGGCGCGGCTGCGCGCGATCCTCGGCGAGGCGGCGGACGTGGACGTGATCCTGATCGACCGCGAAGCCGAGCTCGGGCCGGACCTCGGCCCCGGCCCGCGTCCGGTCATCACGCGCGCGCTGACGGAACTGGGCGTGCGCTGGAAGCTCGGCTCGGGCGTGGCGTTCGTCGATGCGCAGGGCGTGACGCTGGCCAACGGCGAGCGGATCGACGCGCAAACCGTGGTCTGGACGGCCGGCGCGCGCGCCAGCGCATTGACTGCACAAGTGCCCGGCGAGCACGACCGTTTCGGCCGTCTGCATGTCGATCGGAATCTGAAGGTGACGGGCGTCGAAGCCGTCTACGCCACCGGCGACTGCGCCTACGCGGCCACCGACGAGGCCGGCAACCATGCGGCCATGTCGTGCCAGCACGCGATGAATCTCGGCCGTTCGGCCGGCCACAACGCGGCGGCCGATCTGCTCGGCGAGGCGCCGTTGCCGTACAGCCAGCCGAAGTACGTGACGTGCCTGGACCTCGGCCCGTGGGGCGCGGTGTATACGGAGGGCTGGGATCGCGTCGTGAAGATGGAGGGCGCGCAGGCCAAGGCGCTGAAGACGCAGATCAACTCGGAATGGATCTACCCGCCGGCGCCGAATCGCGCCGAGGCGCTGGCGGCGGCCGATCCGCAGCGCATCGTGGTGGCCTGACGCACCGGCGCGGCGCGCGGGCTGGATGCCGGCCCGCAGCCACAAAAAAAGGCGGCGCTTCGTTGAAGCGCCGCCTTTTGTTTTTTCCGGACGGGATAGCGGATCGCCGGCTGCGAACCGCAGCGCGAGTGCCGCGCTAGGGCCGTGCCCGGGTCGCGCTCAGGCCGTGCTCCCGCCGCGCTAGAGTCGTGCTCAGGCCGTGCCCCCGCCGCGCTCGGGTCGCGCTCAGGCCGTGCCCCCGCCGTGCCCGGGTCGCGCTCGGGCT
>NZ_JAAGPF010000579.1 GCF_017104645.1 Burkholderia sp. Ac-20379 | reverse complement strand
TAGGAGACGTATAGACAGATGACTGATAGAATGCGGTGTAGCAAACAAGAGAGTAGTCAGTAGAGTAAAGGATGCATAAGATGACGATAGACGGATAGCTGATGATCTGTACGATGCAGAGTAGATGTTGGGAGAAACGTTGAGAATGATAAGTGTGATTGTAAAGGTGTGAAAGGAGTGGTGGAAAGCAAGATAGTTGCAGGATGATGGTAGAGAATGGTTTTTTTTTTTTTA
>NZ_JAAGPF010000578.1 GCF_017104645.1 Burkholderia sp. Ac-20379 | reverse complement strand
CTCGACGTGGCGGCGTCGGTGGTGGTGGCCGCGCTGGCGCGCCACGGCGGCAACGTGTCGGCGGCGGCGCGCGAGCTGGGCGTGTCGCGCAACACCGTCTACCGGAAGATCCAGGGCGGGGGCGGCTAGGGCGGTTCAGCCGGTTCGGCAGTGTTGCACCGTTGTTCCGATTCGGAGCAGCGGTGTTCCGTTATGGCGCACTCGTGGCGCACTTCGGCCGGGCCGCCGCTTCCGCTATGATCGTCGCTTCGCTCCCGCCGCCGCCTTTTTCCCCCGCCATGTTTCCAGTCAGCCGCGCCTATCTGTTCGACTTCGACCTGACGCTCGCCGATTCGCGCGACGCCATCGTGTTCTGCGCCAGCGGCGCGCTGGCCGACATGGGCTTGCCGGTGCCGCCGCGCGAGCGCATCGTGGCCTCGATCGGCCTGACGCTCGCGCAAACCTTCGCGTTCCTGACCGGCCTCGACGACGCCGAGCAGGCCGCCGTTTACGCCAAGCGCTTCGTCGCGCACGCCGACGAGGCGATGGTGCGCATGACGCGCATCTATCCCGAGGCGGTGTCGCTGCTGTTCACGCTGCACGCGCAGGGCGTTCCGGTGGCGATCGTCTCGACCAAGTTCCGCTACCGGATCGAGCAGATCCTCGAGCGGGCGAATCTGGCGCATTACGTGACGGCGATCGTCGGCGGCGAGGACGTGACGCGGCACAAGCCGGATCCCGAAGGGCTGCGCAAGGCGCTCGACCTGCTCGGTGTGGCCGCAGCCGACGCCACGTATGTGGGCGATCACGAGATGGACGCGCAGGCGGCCGCCGCGGCCGGCACGCGCTTCGTGGGCGCGGTTACGGGCGAGATCGATGCGGCGCAGTGGCGCGAGCGCGGTTGCCTGTCGGTCGAGCGCGACCTGGCCGAGCTGATGCGCTTCGACGCGGCGGACTGAAGCGGGCGTTGGCCGGGATCCCTTGCATGACGCGTACGCAATGCGCGAATTTGCAACGCGCGCGCTCGGACATGCCGGCCGGCATCGGCACGACGTGAGGCGAGCGTCGCCAGCTCAAGCCGGCTCCCGCACCGCGGCCAGCGATTGCCGGATGCCTTCCACATACGGCGTTTTCCGGATCGGCCCGATCAAGCGCTGCAACGCGCTGTCGTCCATGATCAGCGGCTCCGTGATCAGGTAATTCATCTCCACCAGCTCGCGCAGCATCGGCTTGAACAGGCCGAGGATGCGCAGCATGGTCTTGCCCGCCACGCGCAGCTTCAGCGTGCGCCCGCTTTGCCGCTCGATCTCGTCCACCAGCGCGCGCTGCGTGGTGACGCCCGCGCCGGCCAGGTGCCAGATCCGCCCGTAGGCAGCCGGCGTGTCGAGCAGGCGCGCGGCCACCGGGCCCACGTCGGGCACGAACACGAATTCGTGCTCGCGTTCGAGCGGGCCGAGCAGGTCCGCCGTGCCGCCCAGCACGGCCGCGCGGATCGCGCCGTGCAGCATGCTGGCCTCCACGCCAGGCCCGTAGAAATCGGGCAGCCGCAGCACGGCGGCCTCGATCCGGCCGTCGGCGTGCGCCTGCATCAGCAGATCCTCCTGCGCCTTGCGCATCCTTCCCTTGAACGTGTGCGGCTCGCGCGGATGATCCTCGCGCACCGGGTTGCCGCGCGAGCGGCCGTACGGGTAGACGGTGCCGATCAGCACGATGCGGCGCACGCCGGCCGCGATGGCCGCGTCGAGCGTGCGCTGCATGATCCGCGGATGCAGTTCGAACTGCCAATAATTGACGCCGACCAGATAGACGAGCGTGTCGACGCCCGCCATCGCGGCGCGGATCGATTCGGGCGAATCGGGATTCCAGGTGGCGATCTCGGCGCGCGGATCGTCACCGAAGGCGGCGCGCAGCGCGTCGGCGCGGCGGCCGATGACGCGATAGGCGCGTTGCTCGGCGCGCAGGGCCTGGGCGATGCTGCGGCCGATCGCGCCGGCGGCGCCGAGCAGGGCAAGGGTGGACATGGCGGGCTCCTGAAGGCACGCGGCCCGTTGCCGCGTTCGATGTCAGGCAGTATGCGCAGGCCGGAAGCCCATGAAAATTGGCTAATATCGTGGGTCATCCATACGGAAATGCATACCATGCGCAACGCCGAACCGAACTGGGAGTGGTACCGCACGTTCCTCCAGGTGCTCGACACCGGCTCGCTGTCGGCAGCGGGGCGCGCGATGGGCATCGCGCAGCCCACCGTCGGGCGGCACATCGAGGGGCTGGAGGCGGCGCTCGGGCTGACGCTGTTCACGCGCTCGGTGGACGGCTACGCGCCCACCGACGCCGCGCGCGAGCTGGCCCCGCACGC
>NZ_JAAGPF010000577.1 GCF_017104645.1 Burkholderia sp. Ac-20379 | reverse complement strand
CAGCGCCATACCTTCGCCGATGCGCTCGCGCGGCTGTTCCTGGGTTACGCGATGCCCGACGGCGCGGCGCCGGTCGGCGCCTATCTGCCCGTCGACGGCCCGGAGGGCGGCGAGGCCGAGCTGCTCGGCCGGCTCGCGCGCTTCACCGACGATCTCGACTGGTTCGCCGGCCGCATCGCGGCCGAGGCCACACCTGCCGAATGGGGCGAGATTTTCGCCGACGCGCTCGCGCGCTTCTTCGATTCGGGCGCGGCGTGGTCCGATGCGCTGTCGTGCGTGCGCGACGCGCTCGACGTGCTGCCGGCCACCATTCGCGAAGGCGCGCACGACCTGCCGATGCCGGCCGCCGTGGTGCGCGCCGGGTTCGCCGCCGCGCTCGACGATCCGGCGCGCGGCGGGGTGCCGTGGGGCGGCGTGACGTTCTCGTCGCTCACCAGCCTGCGCGGCCTGCCTTACCGAATGGTCTGTCTGGTCGGCATGGACGACGGCGTGCTGCCGAGCCTCGCACGCGCCGACGAATTCGATCTGATGGCCGTGTTCGCCAAGCTCGGCGACCGCCAGCGCCGCGACGACGAACGCAACCTGTTCCTCGATCTGCTGCTCGCCGCGCGCGACCGTCTGGTGGTGACCTACACGGGCCGCAGCATTCGCGACAACGCGCCGCTGCCGCCGGCCGCGCTCGTCGACGAACTGCTCGACTACGTGGCCGAGGTCGTGGCCGGTCCCGACGCCGCGCCGGCCGGCATCGAGGCGGCGCGGCGCGCGTTCGTGACCGAGCATCCGCTGCAGCCGTTCTCGGCCGATTACTTCGAGCGCGGCGGCCGGCTCTATTCCTACGACGCCGAGCGCGCGGCGCTGGCGGGGCAGCTGGCGCGCGGCGAGAGCCGCGAGGCGCCGCCGTTCTTCGCCGCACCGTTGCCCGCCGAGGCCGATGCGCCGGTGGCGTACGGCGATTTCGAGCGTTTCTGGCGGCACCCGGCGCGGGCGCTGCTGCGCGACCGGCTCGTCGTGGCGCTGTTCGATGCGCTGGCCGAACTGACCGACAGCGAGCCGTTCGCGCTCGATTACGTGGGCAGCGATGCGCTGGCCGCGCGCGTGTTGCCGCTGTTCGTCGAAACCGAGGGCGCGAGCGTGGCCGAGCTGGCGCGGCGGGTGGCCGACGCCAGCCCCGAGATGCCGGGCGGCGCGACCGGTGCGGTCTGGCGCGAGCAGGCGCTCGGCGGCCTGGAGCGGCTCGCCGGCAACGTGCGGCAGGCGCTCGAGGGCGGCGCCGAGCGGCGGCCGTTCGCGCTCGACATCGCGCCGGCCTGGCCGGACGGCGAGCTGCCGTGGTTCGGGGCGTTCGACGCCGCGCTGGCTGCAGACGCGCAGGCCCGGCCGCTCGCGCTGCACGGCACGCTGAACCGGCTCACGCCGCTGGGGCAGGTCATCTATCGCTATGCGCGGCCCGGCGCGCGCGATCATCTTTCGGCATGGCTCGCGCACCTCGTCTATTGCGCGATCGATCCGGGCGGCCCGCGCCGCACGCTCTGGTTCGGCAGCGGCGAGGGCTTCGAATTCGCGCCGGTGGCCGATCCGCTCAAGCATCTCGCGCCGCTGGCGGCGCTGTTTCGCGCGGGCCGCCGCATGCCGCTGCGCTTCTTTCCGAAAAGCGCCTGGGCGCTCGTGTCGGACGGCGAAGCGAAGGCGGCCGGCGTCTGGATCAACGAGCGCGTGGCCAGCGAGGCCGACGACGCCGCGCTCGCAATTGCCTGGCGCGGCGCGAACCTCTCGCTCGATGCGCCGTTCCCGGCGCTCGCGCATCTCGTTTTCGATCCGCTCGTCGAGCATCTGAGGAGCGGCGCATGACGCAGCACGCCATCGCCCCCGCGCACGCGGCGCACGAACTCGACGTGTTCGCCTGCGCGCTCGCGGGCGTCAACCAGATCGAGGCGTCGGCCGGCACCGGCAAGACCTGGAACATCTGCGCGCTCTACGTGCGGCTGCTGCTCGAGCACGATCTGAATGCCGACCAGATCCTCGTCGTCACGTTCACGAAAGCGGCCACGGCCGAGCTGCACGAGCGGATTCGCGGCCGGCTCGCGCAACTGGCCTATGCGCTCGAATGCGGCGACGACGGCGGCGATCCGTTCATCGCCAAGCTGTTCGCCACCACGCTCGGGCCGGATAGTGAAATCGATCGCGAGCTGGCCGGCAAGCGGATCAATCGCGCACTGCGCGCGTTCGATCAGGCCGCGATCCACACGATTCACGCGTTCTGCCAGCGCGCCTTGCAGGAGGCGCCGTTCGCGGCGGCCATGCCGTTCGCGTTCGAGATGGAGGCCGACGACGCCGCGCTGCGCTTCGAATTGGCCGCCGATTACTGGCGCACGCGCGTCGAGCCGGCCGCCGCCGCGCAGCCGGGCTTCGCCGCGTGGCTGGTGGCGAACCGCGCCGGGCCGGACGCGCTCGACGCGCAACTGGCGCGGCGGCTCAAGAAGCCGCTGGCGGCGGCGCGCTTCGACGGGTTGCCCCATCCGCACGCCGGCGGCGGA
>NZ_JAAGPF010000576.1 GCF_017104645.1 Burkholderia sp. Ac-20379 | reverse complement strand
GGTGTCGCGCCTGCTGCGCGCGCCTGTTGCTGCGCGGCCGACAGCGCGGTGGGCGGCGGCTCGAACTGATCGCCGCCGGCAGCGGGCGCCGTTGCGGCCGCAATGCGTGGCGGTGGCGCGCTGTAGGCAGGCTGTGTGGTTCGCGCTGGCTGTTCGATCGGCGCCGCAGTCGCAACCGGCGCAGCAGCCACCACGGCCGGCGTCACGCTGCGAGTGCTATCGGCCGCCGGCTCGGGAGCCTGGCGATTGTCGGCCTCATAGGTTGGCGTATCGAACGGCGCCGGTGCGTGACGCGGCGGCGCAACGCGGCGAATCCCGTCGAAATGCTTGGCCCAATAGGGATTGGTCAAATAATCGAGGCGCACCGTGCCGCCCGTGGACGGTGCATTGACGAAGCGCAGCTTGCCGACATAAATGCCGACGTGCGAATGCGGGCGGCCCGTGGTGTTGAAGAACACGAGATCGCCGGGCGCGATCTCGTCGGGTTCGACGGATACGCCGCGCGTGCTCATCTCGGCGGTGGTGCGCGGCAGCGACACATTGGCGGCCCGCGACACGATGTAGCGCACCAGCCCGCTGCAATCGAAGCCGGCGTCGGGCGTATTGCCGCCCCAGCGATAGGGAATGCCGACGAGGCTCATCGCCTGGATCGGGATCTCCTCGCGGCCGATGCTGTGATCGACGAAATTCGGAAAGCCGCGTGGCGGCGCGAAGGCGCGCGGCGTGGTGATGCGCATCGACGTGCCGGTGCGCGCCGATTGCTGCGGTGCGGTCGAGCACGCGGCAAGCAGGGAAAGCACGACGACGGACAGCCAGATTCGCAGCATCGGAGAAGGACGGGCGCCGATAAGCACCTATCGTATGACCACGGGTATTGCGGATAGTAGTCGGTCTGGCGGGGCGGCGGCAAGCGATCTTCAGGTAGGACTTGAAGACTTGCCCGATTTGTAGGCAGATCGTCAAAGTTTTTGCGCAAAAAGTCGAACCCTAAATAGGGATCGTCCGAAGCGCAGGCGAAAAAAAAGCGCCCCGGACGGAGCGCTTTCTGTATGGATCGGAAGATGACCGATCAGAGGATGTCGGACGCGTAGTCGGCCAGACGCGAGCGTTCGCCGCGCGCGAGCGTGACGTGGCCGCTGTGGCCCCAACCCTTGAAGCGGTCGACCACGTAGGTCAGGCCGGAACTGCCTTCGGTCAGGTATGGCGTGTCGATCTGCGCGATATTGCCGAGGCAGACGATCTTGGTGCCCGGGCCGGCGCGCGTGACCAGCGTTTTCATCTGCTTCGGCGTCAGGTTCTGCGCCTCGTCGATGATCACGTACTTGTCGACGAACGTACGGCCGCGCATGAAGTTCATGCTCTTGACCTTCAGGCGCGAGCGGATCAGCTCCTGCGTGGCGGCGCGGCCCCATTCGCCGGCGGCGTCGTCGGTTTTCTGGAGCACTTCGAGGTTGTCGTCGAAGGCGCCCATCCACGGCTGCATCTTTTCTTCCTCGGTGCCGGGCAGGAAGCCGATGTCTTCGCCGACCGGCACGGTCGCGCGCGTCACGATGATTTCGTTGTAGCGCTTGTCGTCGAGCACTTGCGCGAGGCCGGCCGCGAGCGCGACGAGCGTCTTGCCGGTGCCGGCCTGGCCGAGCAGCGTGACGAAGTCGATCTCCGGGTTCATCAGCAGGTTCAGCGCGAAGTTCTGCTCGCGATTGCGCGCCGTGATGCCCCACACGTTGTTCTTGTGGTGGCTGTAGTCGCGCAACGTTTGCAGCAGCGCCGTCTTGCCGTTCAGCTCGCGCACGATCGCGTGGAACGTCGGCTCGCCGTTCTGCGGCTCGAGGAACAGGAACTCGTTGACCAGCATCGAGTTCACCAGCGGGCCGGTCACGCGGTAATACGTGGTGCCCGTCTTGGTGTCCTGCCAGCTTTCCATGCCCTTGGCATGGCGGGTCCAGAAATCCTGCGGCAACTCGCGCACGCCCGAGTACAGCAGATCCTTGTCCTCGAGCACCTGGTCGTTGAAGTAATCCTCGGCGGGCAGGCCGAGCGCGTGGGCCTTGATCCGCATGTTGATGTCTTTCGACACCAGCACGACCAGGCGGTCGGCGCGTTCGCGCTGCAGCGCGCGCACCACGCCGAGGATCTGGTTGTCGGCCTTGCCTTCCGGCAGGCCTTCGACCGGCTCGATGGTGGTGAGCGTGGTCTGGAAGTAGAGGCGGCCCAGCGCATCGCGGCTGCCGAGCCGCGACAGCGGAATGCCGGCCGTGATCGGGCCGGCGTCGGCCACCAGCGCGTCGAGCGTGCGGCTGACCTGGCGCGCGTTGCGCGCCACTTCCGACATGCCCTTCTTGTGGTTGTCGAGTTCTTCCAACGTCATCATCGGCAGATAGACGTCGTGTTCCTCGAAACGGAACAGGCTGCTCGGATCGTGCATCAGCACGTTGGTGTCGAGCACGAACAGCTTCTGCTGCTCGACGACGGCCGTCTTGCGGCCGCGCGTGGCGCGGGCCGTTTCGCGCGCGGGCGCGGCCGGCGCGGCAGCGGCCTTGGCAAA